>JAILCT010000160.1 GCA_024690425.1 Lachnospiraceae bacterium
ATTGACCCTTCAGCATATTGATGGAGAGTTGTTACCGGAAATAGGTTATCACATTAGACGTGACTGCCAGCATAGAGGTTATGCCACAGAAGCGGCCGGTGCAGTCAGGGACTGGGCTTTCAGGAATACTAACTATACAGCGCTTTTCTCGTATTGTAAGCATACCAATGTGGCATCAATAAAAACTGCGGAAGCTATCGGAATGAAATTTTACCGAGAATATCCCGATGATGCGAATGGACTAACGCGCGTTTCGGCAATATTTAAGGAAAGCACCGGCTTGGAAGTGGTAGGAAAGTGGTAGGTTTTGAGTATTCTTTTTATCATCGGTTTCCCTGTATGGGCCAGCCGTCCTGCGCCTCCAATATGTACATTCCTAAATGACCACAAAGATGAGCTTATTGGAAAGAAGATAGCCGTATTTGCATGCCAGAGTGGGAACGGTGCAGAGAAAGCTTTTGACAGGATAAAAAGGCAGTTGGGCATTGAGGCATTCGAAGCAGAACTCATTCTAATCGATCCCAAGATGCGAGTTAACGCAGATAATGATAGGAAAATAGAAGCTTTTTGCGAGATAATCGAGAAATAACTGAAGGACAAAGATATGAGCATAATTGAACTGGCAACTGAACAGAAACGGAAAACAGTCCACCCTCGGCTATCAGTCGGATGTGTGGAAGAAGTGGGAGTAGATGAGGCAATAACCAATGGCAGGTAATGACATGACAGTTCCCTGCGAAGATGGACTTATTAATCTTCGCGTCGGAGCGATTATTATGAAGAATGGCAAAATATTGATGGTAGGTAATGATCGTGCACCTTATCTATATTCCGTCGGTGGACGCATCAAGTTTGGAGAGACTTCCGAAGAAGCAGTCGTACGAGAAGTGTTTGAAGAAACAGGCATTAAGATGGAGGTCGATCGACTGGGCTTCATCCATGAGAATTATTTCTATGGCGATGCTGAATCCAATCTCGATAAGCTCATTTATGAGGTTTCATACTTTTACTATATGAAGGTTCCGGATGATTTCGAGCCTGAATGCATGAGCATGACCGAAGATGATCATGAGGAATTTCTGCGGTGGATAGATATAAATGATCCGATAAAGTATTACCCTGAGTTCTTTAGGACCGAGCTGTTGCATCCGGAAGACGGAGTAAAGCATTTTGTGACAGATGAGAGGTAACTATGTATCCTGATAGAGACAAGGCAGAAGAAATACTGAGAGAAGCGGAGGGCTGTAATCCGGGCCCATGGGGGAACCACAGCAGGACGGCGGCTCATTGCGCAGAGAAGATAGCAGAATACTCTGGGATGGATCCCGAGAAGGCATATGTTTTAGGATTACTTCATGATATAGGCAGAAAGTTTGGGAAGAGGCATCTTGGACATGTTTCGGATGGCTATTCCTACATGATGTCCCTCGGGTATGATGATGTGGCGCGTATCTGTCTTACACACTCATTTAATGAGAAAGATATTGAAGGATACGTCGGAAACCGCGATACAACTCCCGAAGAAACGGAACTTATCGTAACAAAACTCGAAGAAACAGAACAGGATGATTACGACAAGTTGATTCAGCTCTGTGACGCCATCTCAGGAGCGGAAGGTGTCATGGATATCATTGACAGGATGACAGATGTAAAGAATCGCTATGGCAGTTATGATCAGTCCAAATGGGACACAAATCTTGGATTAAAGGCATACTTTGAAGGAAGAATGGGGAAAGACTTGTATGAAGCGGTTGATAAGGAGAGTTTTAGGCCTTAGCGAAGAGGAGCATCGAAGAAAAAGGATGTTGACAGCATAAATAATGAAGCTAACGGGTTTGTTTCTGTATGCAAGATAAGGTCGGATATAAAGATGGGTTCATAAGAAGTATCGGATTCACGTGAAAAGAAACCAGAAGACCTTATATCTTATCACGCCTGAACTACAGAGGGCTGCGCTCATTAATATCCGCGAGAACCTGGTGGATGGCGGAATGCTGACGTTCAATACATTTGATCCGCACCCTGTTTTTCAGGCACAGCAGATGAATACAAAAGACAAGGACTATTCTCTGAGACTGGAATATACGAACAAAGATGGCAGGCGTGAGAGACTATATAATGCAATCTCATATGATCCATATACGCAGGTCATGAGCGGCAACTGGAAGTTTGAAACGCTGGACGACTATGGCAATGTCATAGATGAAAGAGTACGTCCGCTGAAAATGCGCCAGACATATCGTCAGGAAATGAAGTATCTGCTGGAACTGACGGGCTATGAGATCGTAAATGTGTATGGTGGATACAGAAAAGAATCCGGCGAT
>JAILCT010000178.1 GCA_024690425.1 Lachnospiraceae bacterium
AGTCAGAAGGTGCGAGTGATCGCGCAGAACGAGGAGAGCTGTACGGTATACGGAATGCCGAGATCTATCGTTGATGGTGGCTTGGCAGATGATATTGTACCGCTTTCGGAGGTTGCGGATCATATCATTAAGAACGTGGGGGTATGCTAGCCATGGATGTTAACCAGTATTTGGAAATATTCTTAGACGAAACGAACGAGCATTTACAAAGCCTTAGTGACCAGCTCATGATCCTTGAGAATGAGCCCGAGAATGCGGATACCATAAATGAGATATTCCGTGCGGCACATTCACTTAAGGGAATGGCAGGAACAATGGGCTACAAGAGGATGCAGGCTCTTACTCACGACATGGAGAATGTGTTCTCGGAGATAAGGAACGGCAAGATGAAGGTTACAAGTCAGCTTGTCGACGTCCTGTTCCAGACGCTTGACGCTCTTGAGGAGTACAAGAATACCATTCAGGAGACTCAGGACGAAGGAACCAATGATAATGCAGCCATCATACAGGCATTGCAGAAGTGCCTTGATGAGGGTACAGGTGCTGCGCCTGCTTCTGCTGAGGCTCCGGCCAAGGAAGAAGGCAGCAAGGATGAAGCACCGGCTTCCGGTGAAGGAGACAGTGAAGGCAAGAAATGGAAGGCCATCAAGCTCCAGGAGCATGAGATACATGCGCTTACGGAAGCAGATGAGAAGAAGATGAAAATATACGGTTGTACCGTATTTATACAGGAATCCTGTATACTTAAGGCCGCAAGGGCATTCCTTGTGTTCAAGGCGCTTGAGGAAATGGGCGAGATAATCATATCCGAACCGTCCACGCAGGATATAGAAGACGAGAAGTTTGATTTTGATTTTTCCCTTTATTTTATAAGCCAGGAGCCTTATGAGAAGGTTGAGGCTGCCATAATGAGCGTTTCCGAGATCGAGAAGGTTATAGGTGAAGTGGTTCCGATCGAGGAGATACTAAAGGAAGAGAGCAAGGCGCCGGAAGAAGCTGAAGAAGCAGCACCTGCCAAGGAAGAAGCCAAGGCTGAACCTGCCGCACCCGCAGCTTCCGCATCGGCCGCACCTGCACCTGCACAGGGAGCAGGCAATGCACCTGCCAAGAAGGCTGCAGGCAAGCCCGTTGTTAACAGAACAGTCAGGGTTGACATAGAGAAGCTGGATGTTCTCATGAATCTTGTCAGCGAGCTTATCATTGCCAAGAATTCACTTGTTTCATATTCAAGTGCAGGACAGGTAGGCTCCAACAATTCGAACTTCAACGAGCAGATAGAATACCTTGAGAGCGTTACCACCAACCTGCATGAGTCAGTCATGAAGGTTCGAATGGTTCCTATCGAGAGCATAACGACCAAGTTCCCAAGAATGATCAGGGATCTTTCCAAGAAGCTCAATAAGAAGATGGAGCTGTACATGACAGGTGAGGATACCGAGCTTGATCGTACCGTTGTTGACGAGATCGGTGATCCCCTTATGCATATGCTTCGTAATTCGGCCGATCATGGACTTGAATCCACGGAGGAACGTGTTGCCAAGGGCAAGAATCCTGTAGGTTCCATTTATCTCGATGCATATCAGGACGGTAATAACGTTGTCATCGAGGTTAAGGATGACGGTAACGGAATCGATGTTGAAGCTGTTAAGAAGAAGGCTATAGAGCGCGGCACAATAACTGCCGAACAGGGCGAGAACATGTCGAGCAAGGAGATCATAGATCTGCTCTTCCTTCCTTCATTCTCAACAGCCAAGGTTGTTTCGGATGTATCCGGACGAGGTGTTGGACTTGATGTTGTTAAGAGCAAGATCGAAGCTCTTGGCGGTGATGTATCGGTTAAGACCAAGCTTGGCGAAGGTTCGACCTTCTCGATAAGGCTTCCTCTTACACTTGCGATCATACAGGCACTCATGGTCATCGTCGGTGAAGAGAAGTATGCGATATCACTTGGTTCTATCGATACCATTGAAGATATAAGTGAATCTGAGATCAAGTATGTTGAGGCCAAGGAGGTTATCAACCTTCGCGGCAATGTTATCCCGCTCGTAAGGCTTCATGAGGTTCTCGGACTTGAGGCTTCTGACGACAAGAAAGACAGGATGATAGTCGTGATCGTTAAGAAGGGCGACCAGTACGCAGGCCTTGTTGTTGATGAACTTATCGGACAGCAGGAGATCGTTATTAAGTCCCTGGGTAAATATATTAACTGTACAAGCCGTATGATAAGCGGCGCGACCATCTTGGGTGATGGCGAGGTTGCACTTATCATTGATGCTAATTGTCTTATATAGGAGGGGTCAACATGGATGGAATCAGTGTAATTAACAATGAGTTTGATACCACTCAGTATATTGTGATCAATATAGGAGATGAGCAGTACGGGATCGATATCAAGTATGTTGATAATATAGTCCGTATGCAGAAGATAACCAGGGTTCCCAACTGTCAGGAGTATTTCAAGGGTGTTATTAACCTGCGTGGAGAAGTAGTGCCCGTTATGAGCTTCAGGATGAAGGTTGGACTTCCCGAGACAGAACTCACCAACAAGACCAGGATCATCATAATAAAGCTTGAACAGAATGCTCCGGTCGGTATTATTGTGGATGCTGTAAGAGAGGTTGTCACCCTGAGTGAGAACAATGTTGATCCTGCAGCCAGGAACAGTACGAATACAGATGCCAGTTATATAAACGGCATAGGCAAGTGCGGAGATACTCTGATCTCACTGCTTGATCTTAATGTTGTTATTTCCGAAAAAGATAAGGAATAACGTATATCCGACAAATGGAGTGAATTATGGCAAAAATAGATCTTAACAATATGGACGGGATGTATTTTGACATCCTGAGCGAAATAGGTAACATAGGAGCCGGCAATGCGACAACAGCTCTTGCCCAGATGATAGGCAGCAAGGTCGACATGAAGGTTCCCAAGGTTGAGCTTCTTGAATTCTCTGAGGTCGGAGAAGCCATGGGCGGCGAGGAACAGCTCATGGCCGGTATCTACCAGATAGTGGAAGGGGATATTTCCGGAAGCATTATGTTTCTTTTGGAGGAGAAATCTGCGATTACGCTCATAAGCAAGCTGATGGGAACTCCCGAAGTTGAGAATGCCGGTGAATTCGGAGAGATGGAACTGTCGGCTCTTAAGGAGATAGGTAATATCATTACCGGTTCGTACCTTTCATCTCTGTCAACACTTACCAATCTTAAGATAATTGCCTCGATACCGGCAATAAGCATTGATATGTGCGGTTCGATCTTAAGTGTTCCGGCCATTGAATTCGGAGCGGTGGGAGACAAGATGCTTCTTATCCAGACCGAATTTTCGGATGATGTTAAGCTGACAGGTTTCTTCATCCTTGTTCCGGATCTTGAATCATATGATAAGATATTAACTTCGTTAGGCATGTGATGAACGCTCCGCAGTATTTTTGAGTATGCTGTGGTTAAAAGATAAAGGAAAAAACTATGAGTGAAATGATAAAGGTTGGTATGGCGGATCTTAAGCTGTGCAAGAGTCCTGATGCTATCACTACATTGGGTCTGGGCTCCTGCGTCGGTATCGCGATAAGGGATCCGATAACCAAAATAGGAGGGCTCGCACACATCATGCTTCCCGACTCCACGAAGATTTCAAACAACCAGTGTATAGCCAAGTTCGCTGATACGGGTATAGCTGAGCTGGTACGTATTATGGTTGAAGCGGGAGCATCCAGGAACCGCCTTGTTGCCAAGATAGCCGGAGGCGCTCAGATGTTTGCACTTCAGGGCAGGTCTGAGACCATGGCTGTAGGTGCAAGAAATGCAGAGGCGGTTACCAAGATACTGGGCGAGATGAAGATACCCATTCTCGCACGCGACACAGGTGATTCATACGGAAGGACCGTAGAGTTTTTCCCCGAAACGGGTGATTTTGTCATAAAGGCCGTGGGAAGGGATATTAAGAAGATATAATATGGACACAAAGAAGGTACCGTTGTTCATCATGCTGTTGGCGGCAGCTGTGGCATGTATAGTAACTTATCTCTATCATTACAGTCTTCATGATACGCTGATAGTTCTTATAATTGTTCTTATCCTCTTTCTCATATTGGGTTCTTTAGTCAAGAAGCTGCTTGACAAGTTCGAGATATCCAATAATGAGACGGTAGATGACGAAGGAGAGGTTGTGGAAAAAACCAGCGAAGGAGAAGGCGCTGAAGAAGGCGATGCCGGGACTGTGACCGAACTTAGCGAACCTGCGGGTGCCGGTGAGGCGGAAGGAACGCAGGAGAGTACGCAGTCTGGTGAAGGCTGATAAGCATAAGGAATGATTAACGGGGTGCGACATGGATGACGCAGGAAAGCTCAAATTGTGGGAGGATTATGCCAAGAATCCCACCAAGGAGCTCCGGGAAAACATAATATTGGAGTATGCGCCTTTGGTCAAGCTTGTTGCCGGCAGGCTGTCCATGTATCTGGGATACAATGTCGAGTATGAAGATCTGGTAAGCTATGGGATATTCGGCCTGATCGATGCTATCGATAAGTTCGATGCCTGCAAGGAGGTCAAGTTCGAGACCTATGCAAGCTTAAGGATCAGGGGAGCCATTCTAGACCAGATACGTAAGATGGACTGGATCCCCAGAACGGTAAGGAAGCGGCAGAGAGACATTTCCAACGCCATTAAGGAGATAGAAGCAAGAACCGGAAGGGCAGCCAGTGATGAAGAGATATGCCAGGAGCTTGGGATATCAGGCGAAGAATACGATGACTGGCAGTCTCAGATGAAGGTCACCAATGTCATATCGCTTGACGAATTCACGGAATCAGGCGGTGGGGATGTCCTGAGTGAGAGCAGCACTGTATCGCGTTATGAACTCCCGGAAGAGGCAATAGAGAAAGAAGAATTAAAGGTGATGCTTAAGGATGCACTTGAGCAGCTCACGGAGAAGGAACGCCAGGTTGTCCTGATGTATTATTATGAGGATATGACGCTGAAGGAAATAAGCAATGTCCTGGAAGTTTCAGAATCAAGGGTTTCACAGCTCCACACCAAGGCCCTAAACAAGATGAAGGGCAAAATGGGCAAGTATATGGGACTTTTAAACGGATAATGACGGGAAACCGGGGGAGAAAACATGGCAGATTATAATTCTTATTTCAAGCTTAAGATCAAGGGTGACGGAACATATCTGGAGTTATATCCGCCTGTTGGAAACGGGTCACCGCTTGAATTTGGTGAACTTCAGGGTTATCTTCAGAGTCATGGCTTTATTGCCGATAAGGTTGTGATAGCCAAGGCCATTCAGGGGGCCAACGGTGAGAAATGTGAAGTCAAGATCGATAACCGGGTGAGCCGTGAGGAGAATGAGAGCTATTCGCTCGATATATCCGATGATAATATGACCTGTACCGCCAGGTTTTACCCTGCAACAGACAAGGGCGAAGAAATAAAGAAGGATGAGATCATAAAGGATCTCAGGTTCAAAAAGGTAAGCTTCGGGATCAAGAACGACGTAATAAACAGTTTCTTTGAAGATAAGCATTACTGTACAGATTATGTGATCGCACAGGGTAAGCCGGTAAGAGAAGGAACTGACGGATATGTTGAATATCTGTTCAATACCGATCCTTCAACTAAGCCTACGCTTAATCCCGACGGAACAGTCGATTTCTTTAACCTTAACATAATAAGTCCGTGCAAGGAAGGACAGGTCGTAGCCAGGCTCATACCTGCCGATCATGGCGATGACGGTGTTGATATAATGGGAGGATATGTTACTCCGAAGGAAGTTAAGGAGCCCAGGTTCTCGTACGGAAGAAACCTTAAGGTTTCGGAAGACGGAAAGGAGCTAATCAGTGAGGTTAACGGAAACGTTACCCTTGTGGATGACAAGGTATTCGTATCTAATATATATGAAGTGAATGATGTTGATACATCAACAGGTAATATAGAATATGACGGCGACGTGCATGTAAACGGCAACGTTAAGGCCGGATTTTCGGTCAAGGCAAGTGGAAATGTCGAAGTGCGCGGAGTTGTTGAAGGAGCGTATGTAGAGGCAGGCGGAGACATCATAATAACCCGTGGAATGAACGGCATGGGCAAGGGGCAGATAGTGGCAGGCCGAAACATAGTATCCAAGTTCCTTGAGAATGCGAGCGCGCGTGCAGAAGGATATATCCATTCCGAAGCCATTATACACAGTAAGATCATAAGCAAGAGCGATGTTGTTGTAACCGGCAAGAAGGGATTTATCACCGGCGGAAGTGTTCAGGCTCTTGGAAATGTGGAAGCCAAGATAATAGGCTCGGAAATGGGTGTTGATACTGATATACAGGTGGGACAGGACCCTTCGGTCAAGTTAAAAGCCACAAGCATGCAGCAGGAGATAACTGAGAAGAATAAGAAGCTCAATCAGATCAAGCCGGTGCTTGTAACACTGACGATGAGGATGAAGAAGGGCGATAAGCTCACTCCTGACCAGCTCAGGAATCTGAAACAGCTGTCCGAGGAGTTCAAGAACCTTAATGAAGAGATATCAAAACTGATGGATGAATATGACAAATATATGGACTCCATTGATATCAAGGACACCGAGTCGGTAGTCAAGGTATCCGACTGCGCGTATCCGGGAACGAAGATCACCATCAGTGAAGTGTATACCCAGCTTAAGACACCTGCGATTAGGTCGAGGTTTGTAAAGGAAGGCGCAGACATAAGGATAAAGGCCCTGTAGGTATGTACAAGCAGGCGGAGGTATGATATGATTAGTCCTATTGAGATGAACGGTGTCTTATCAAGGACCCAGGACATAGCATCGCTTCGGCACAACGAGGATAATAAAGCTGCTCTCGACAATGTTAATGTTGTAAGGCAGATGGATGCCAAAGAGGATGAGACCGTACATACGGTCAAGTCGGCAAGCGAGAGCGATGGGACCGATACACGCCATGATGCCAAGGAAAAGGGCAGGAATGAATTTGTTGATATCAGGAAGAAGAACAAGAAGGGCAGGACGAACGAAGAAGGTGTAAGGATCAAGTCCCCGTCATCGGGATTCGACCTCAAAATCTAGCATGAATTGACAGGAGACAAGGTATGACCCCTATGGAAATAACACTCCTAATTATAGGAGTGATTATTTTTTGTTTAAGCTTCGTGCTTAAGGACAGGAATGAGCCTGCAGCGCAGGGAATAGATGAGGAGAAGCTGCGCGAAGAGGTCAGGCGTATTACCGACAAGGAGTACGATTCCATCAATCTGAAGGTTAAGGAGGCAACAGACAGCTCTATTGAATATGCAATGGAGAAGTCGGAACGCGCCCTTGAGAAGGTGTCAAATGAGAAGATAATGGCTCTTTCAGAGTATTCGAATACAATTATGGAAGAGATCAATAAGAGCCATAAGGAAGTTATGTTCCTGTACGATATGCTTACGGACAAGCAGACAGACTTAAAGAATACCGTACGCAAGGCGGAAGCAGTTACCAAGGAGGTAAACAGTGCCGGCGGCAAGGTGGTTAGACAGAGGGTAACCAGGAAGAAGACAGAGCCGGTCCCCGAAGCTAAAAAGGAAGGGGAAGAGAAGAAAAAGGAAACAAGGAAGATAGCTGCGATCATAGAAGACGGGCTTAGTGATTCTGAGAAGGAGAGCAACAACAAGAGGATCATAGAGCTTCATAAAAACGGCAGGAGCAATGTGGAGATAGCAAGAGAACTAAACCTGGGAGTAGGTGAGGTGACCCTTGTGATAGATCTGTTTGAGAGGTAACGGGATGAAGCTTAAGTCTTATCTTAGGGGATTGGGAACCGGGCTTTTTGTATCTGCCGTTCTTATGGGCATAGCGACATCCGGCAGGGTCAGGGAGTTAAGCGATGCCGAGATTAAACAGAGGGCTGCAGCCCTTGGCATGGTCGAAGAGGAGAAGGTTCTTGTAAAGCCGTCGACAGAGGATGTACAGGAACCGGAGCCTGCGGCAAATGCCGGTGCGGAGGAAAAGGAAGCTGCTGATAATAAGAAAGCTTCAGATAATAAGGAAGCCGTAAAGGATGCAGATGGATCAAAAGAGATCCAGCCTGCAGATAACAAATCCGAAGAGAACAGCGAAGAGATAAGAGATGAGGAAAAGCCTGAAGTAAAGGAAGAAGAGGCCATAGAAGAAACGCCGGAGGAAGAAAAGCCGGAAGAAGAAACAGTGGATTCAGATGAGATAAGAGACAGCAAGGAAGACCTTGCCATGGGAGGCAGGAATAAGTCCTCTAATGAGAAGGTGACAGGGCTTAAGAATTCATCCGAGGAACTTGGCTATAACGAGTACTTTACGATACAGATCGCGTCGGGGTCTACATCAGAGACCGTATCGGGACTGCTTAAGAGGGGCGGTGCAATAGAAGATGCGGCTGAATTTGACGATTATCTGTGTGAGAATCATTATGATAAGAAGATTACACCGGGACTCTTCAAGATACCGGTAGGAGCTGATTACAAACAGATTGCCGAAATAATCACCGGTAACTGATAAGCGGGAGGTGTGTAAATGGGAGATTATGTATTAAGCTGCTGCTCAACGGCTGATATGCCTAAGGAGTACTTCAGGGACAGAAATATCGCCTATTTGTGTTTCCACTATTATCTTGACGGTAAGCTGTATGTGGATGATCTGGGGCAGTCGATGAAGTTCTCTGACCTGTATGATAAGATGGCTCAGGGATCAGAGACTCAGACATCACAGCCCAATGTTGAGGAGTATACGGAGTATTTCGAGAAATACCTTGCCGAAGGCAGAGATATAATACATCTTACCTTATCAAGCGGGATATCGGGAGCCAATAATTCGGCTAATATTGCTGCGAACGAACTGCTGGAGAAGTATCCTGACAGGAAGCTTATCGTTATAGATTCACTGGCTGCGTCAGGCGGCTTCGGACTTGTTATGGACAAGCTTGCTGACCTTCGTGACGAGGGCAAGTCTATTGATGAACTGGAAAAGTATGTTCTTGAGAACAGGATAAGGGCACATCACTGGTTTTTTACGACGGACCTTACATATCTTGTAAGGGGCGGGAGAGTAAGCAAGGTCTCCGGTTTCTTCGGTAATATGCTGAGCATATGTCCGCTCCTTAATGTCAACAATGAAGGTAAGCTGATACCGAGATTTAAGATAAGAACCAAGAAGAAGGTTATAGAGGCGACTGTGGAACAGATGCTTATGCATGCCGAGAACGCCAATGATTATAACGGCCGGTGTTTTATAAACCATGCCAACTGTTATGAAGATGCTAAGGCACTCGCATCATTGATAGAAGAGAAGATACCTGCCCTTAAGGACAAGATAGTTATCAATTTTATCGGCACTACCATAGGTGCACACACAGGCCCCGGAACTGTGGCCCTCTTTTTCTGGGGTGATGAGAGAACGGAATAGAATATACTGGGAGTAATATTTATGAAGGTTGCGGTAATGACAGATTCCAACAGTGGGATAACTGTTGATGAAGCTAAAGAACTTAATATTTTCTGTATGCCCATGCCGGTTATCATTGACGAGGTGGACTACATTGAAGGCGTGAACCTTTCAAGGGCTCACTTTTTTGAGATGATGGTACAGGGAGCGGATGTATCAACTTCGCAGCCCTCACCCGGCGATCTTACGGATATGTGGGATAAGATATTTGAGGAAGGATATGACGAGATCATATATATCCCCATGTCTTCAGGACTCAGCTCTTCACAGAAGAATGCTGATTTCTTTGCAAGGGAATATGACGGGAAGGTACAGATAGCGGATAATCACAGGATATCCGTGACTCAGCGGCAGGCTGTGATGGATGCCATGCTGCTTGCCAGGAAGGGAAACAGTGCCCTTAAGATAAAGGAAGTCCTTGAGGAGACTGCATACGATTCGGTCGTATATCTGACTGTTGACACACTGGATCATTTAAGAAAGACGGGCCGCGTCAATGCTACTGCGGCAACGGTAGGCAATGTCTTAGGTATCAAGCCCATCCTGCGTACCACCGGAGGTAATTTCGAAGTATGCCTGCCGGTACGCGGTATAAAGAAGGCTATGTCCAAGATGATAGACATGATGAATGAAGAACTTAAGACAAGGTTTGGCGGAGTACCCGGGAATGAGCTGATAATAGGAACTGCCGGATCATTTGTTGATCAGGAAGACGCACAGCACTGGTGTGATACGGTCAAAGAAGCCTTCCCTGATATAGAGGTTTATTACAATAAGCTTTCATGTTCGATCTCGGTGCATACCGGTCCTAATGCGATGGGAGTCGGGATAAGCAGAAGGGTAAAGTAAGCTAAGATAAACATAAGTAAGGAAAAACAAAAAATAAGCTAAACAAAGAAGAGGCAGGTTCATAAACCTGCCTCTTCGATGTTTTCGTGTTTGAAACCGGTATTAATATCCGAATTCCTGTGCCCAGTAATATGTTCCGTCATCAGCTGCGTAGATCGCGATTGCACATCTGGTGAACTCAGGCCATAAAATGTTCTCGCGATGAGTGGGGCTGTTCATCCAAGCTGTAACAGCTGCACTTGCTGAATTAAATCCATATGCAAGATTCTCGCCGCCCTGTACCCTGCTGTTAACAGTATACCACTGCTTGCCGTTGGGCCTTGTATGGGAGAATGATATCTCACATTCCTGAGAACGGACAGCAGAACAGGATTCAAGGTTACCGTCCCATCTAAGCGATCCAAGACCTTCAGAAGCACGTTCTGCATTTATTTCATCAAGAGCCTCAAGTGCTATGTTGCGAAGACCTGCATCATCAGCAGAAGAAGCAGCCAAAGCTATGGCTTCATCATCTATGCTGGCCACGGTCTCGCCTTCAATGTCTGAAAAACTACGCTTAGCTGAGTTGTCCTCGATCCCTACACCCTTGTAATTCATCAGTATTGCACACACAGCAACCGGAACGAGCACTACACCTGCTATGATCCCTATAAGAGATTTTTTCTTCATAGCAATTTCCCTCCTTTGGATCTTACATCCTATAACAAACATCCTTGCACGCAAAGGTAGCCCTTTGCACTTATATTATGTCACACCTGCCCCGTAAATGCAACAATAAAATGAAAAAAATATCACAAAAATTATCAAACGTGACATTTCCTTATTGTTTATTTTGCATGACCACAGAAAAATGAAATTTTTCTGATATCCTACAGGTTGTATATGGAGGACAATTATTGTAATATATATAGTGGTTTGCAATGCGATTTGACACGAAGGAGATGACGATCATGACCGATAACATTCAGGCAGATGCTAATAATGAAATTACAGTTGATAAAAACAGGGACGGACAGAGGATCGTAATATATCTTCTTATGGTTTTTATCCTTACATATTTATATGAATACTTTTTTGTGGTAAGACCAATAATGTCGGATGCGGGGAACAATATCGCCAATATGTCCCTCTGGGTTGCTATCGCGATGTTTTTCCCGGCCTTGTGCGTGGTCATAACAAGGCTTGTTACAGGTGAAGGCTTCGGGAACTCCAAGATAAGCCTTAACCTGAAGAACGGCAGATACAGATATTATATTCTGGCGTGGTTTTTGCCCGGTATATTGACAGTAATCGGAATACTTATCTATTTTGCTGTATTCAGGGACGATTATTCAAGTGATATGAAGTTTATGATAGATACCTATGCAGGACAGGGAATATCGGGGATAACTCCCGAAGCAGCCAGAATGAGCGCGATATCCCAGGCGTTTACTGCCTTTTTGATAGGACCGATACTTAACTGCCTGACATGCTTTGGCGAGGAATGGGGCTGGAGAGGGTATCTGCTCCATAAGTTAAAGGGAAGGTTCAGGCCCCTGCCGCTCATGATTTTAACAGGTGCGATCTGGGGACTGTGGCACCTTCCGCTTACCATCATGGGACATAATTACGGCAGGGATTATGCGGGTTATCCATATCTTGGGATATTTGCAATGATCGTTTTCTGTTTTTCGATCGGAACGTTTTTCTCCTATGTTACCCTGAAGACAGATTCATGCATACCGGCTGTTATAGGACATGGGGCTGTCAATTCCATAGGAGCGCTCGGGATCCTCTTTACGAAAGATGGGGGCAGGATGCTGCTCGGACCGTCACCGTCAGGTCTCGTTTCGGGTATACCGATCCTGATCGTGGCGATCATTCTGATATGGTTTATGTGCAATAATGAGGAAAAAGAAAAAAAGTAATCAAAAAAAATCTTTTAATAAGCATACTTGTTGTGGTACAATAGCATTGATATGTTGTGTCAAAAATAAAGGCCTTAAGCTAGCAGTCATGCTGGGCATAGTATTTGCCGCAACATTTTTCCTGTGCTATCAGGGGAATTCGAGCTCATCAATGCAGCTTGACGGTGTATCCAAGGGACTTCTGGTCTCGCGGCTTTCGATGGAATCCTATGATGGGGAGATCGCAAGGCGGGCAGAAGAGGAAGCAGCCGCAGCGCAGGGGCCCGAGGTTTCCGTTGAAGTCAAGGAACTTAAGGAAGACAGTGAGCAGAGCGAAACGGATGTAAGATCATCCACGCAGGCAGTCAAGAAGGCATATCTTACCTTTGATGACGGACCGAGCCCCAATACGGGCAAGATCCTTGATATCCTGAATGGCTACAATGTCAAGGGGAACTTCTTTGTAATAGGACGTTTCTCCGATGCTTATAAGAATGAATACAGGCGGATCATCAACGAAGGTCATGTGATGGGGATGCATTCCTATTCACACATATACACGGAAGTATACGATTCTGTAGAAGCTTTTACAGCAGATCTTGACCACGTTCAATATGTTATATACGATATCACGGGCGTTTTGCCCACGATATACAGGTTTCCGGGAGGAAGCAATAACGAAGTGGCACAGGTGAGCATGAACAGGTTTACCGATGTGCTGGATAAAAGGGGAATTGTCTATTACGACTGGAATATAAACAGCGGAGATGCTGATTCAGCCAGGCTCTCCAAGCAGGAGATCATAGACAATGTGTTTAACGGGATCAATGCGCTAAGCACACCCGAAGACAGGAATGAGATAATGATCCTGTTTCATGATCTGTCGGAGAAGACTACAACGGTAGAAGCCCTGCCGGTCATCATTGAAGGACTGCAGGCACAGGGCTATGTCATTCTTCCGATAGATGATTATACAAAGACAATCCAATATTAATATAATATGAGGAGGATTTGAAATGAGCTTTTTTAAGGACTTCAAGGAAGATTTATCGCAGGCGGTGAATGAGCTGATGCCGGAAGAGGAGGCTGTCAAGGAAGCCGTTGCGGCTGTTCCCGATGAAGCGGATGAATCACCCACACAGAGTGAGGATTATTCATCATTGTTTGCTTCTTTTGACGGAGCCGACGGATCAGGGTCAACTGATGCATCTTCCGAAGATGAGTATGAGGAAGTAGTCGAGGAAGTGGAAGTCGACGATGATTACGACGGCGATGAGGAAGTCATCGAAGAAGTGATCTATGTTGATGAAGACGGCAATCCCATAGAGGATATTCCCGATGATGCCGAAATAGAAGAGGTTGTTGAGGAAGAAGAAGTCCTTGAAGAAGAGGAAGAAGAGGATTATTTCGCAGAAGAGCCTGAACCGGAGAAGGAACCTGCTGATGATCCGGTATCATACGGCGATATGATGTCAGCTCTCTCAGCATCCGATCAGGAGCCTCAGGCAGCGCCTTCATATGATGAGGGACCTATAAACACCGTTACCACACCCATATTTGAGGAAGAGGAGAGAACAGCTCCCATCAATACCATATGGGATGATAATAAGGGCTCGAATGCAGGCTGCATTATCGAGGGAATGACAGTAAACGGTAATATAAGCTGTGCCGGAAGCCTTGAGGTTCTGGGAGTTGTTGCAGGTAATCTTGATGTTTCGGGTAAGCTGAGTATCGGAGGCCGTGTTGAAGGTGATTCCAAGGCCGATAATATCTTCGTAGACGGAGCCAAGATAACCGGAGGTCTTTACTCCAACAGTTCGGTCAAGGTTGCTCAGGGTTCTGTTGTTAAGGGTAATATCAAGGCTGCAGCAGCAGTGCTTGCGGGAGCCGTTAAGGGTGATATAGATGTTCAGGGTCCGGTTGTGCTTGATTCAACGGCAGTTATCATCGGCAACATCAAGAGCAAGTCTATCCAGATCAATAACGGCGCGATAATAGAAGGTTCCTGTTCACAGTGTTACTCGGATGTTACTGCAAGCAATTACTTCGAGGATGAGGACTGATAATATATGAAGAGGATACTGCTTAAGCTGAGCGGAGAAGCACTGGCCGGTGACAGGAAGACCGGATTTGATGATGAGACGATCCTTATGGTGGCTCGTCAGGTCAAGGAACTTACGGATAAGGGTACTCAGGTCGGGATCGTTATAGGCGGCGGCAATTTCTGGCGCGGACGTACCAGCGAGAACATTGACAGGACCAAGGCTGACCAGATAGGGATGCTGGCAACGATAATGAACTGCATATACGTATCTGAGATATTCAGGTCTGCCGGTATGATGACCAATATCCTTACTCCCTTTGAATGCGGCTCGTTCACCAAGCTTTTTTCCAAGGACAGGGCCAATAAGTATTTCGAAAAGGGAATGGTGGTGTTTTTCGCGGGAGGAACCGGTCATCCGTATTTTTCAACCGATACCGGAGTGGTACTCAGGGCAATAGAAGTGGAAGCCGACGGTATACTGCTTGCCAAGGCTATAGACGGTGTATATGATTCGGATCCCAAGGAGAATCCGGCTGCGGTCAAGTATGATACGATAACTATCGGTGAGGTCATTGACAAGCAGCTTAAGGTTGTGGATCTTACGGCTTCGATCCTTGCAATGGAGAATAAGATGCCTATGTATGTATTCTCCCTTAATGAAGAGAACAGTATAGTAAATACCATATACGGCGATTTTAACGGCACCAGGGTTACAGTATGAGAAGGGACAGGCTATGAACGAGAGAATCAAAGAATATGAATCCAAGATGGTAAAAACAATAGATCACCTTACGGCTGATCTTAATACTATAAGGGCAGGAAGAGCCAATCCTCATGTGCTTGACAAGATCAAGGTTGATTATTACGGGACCCCCACTCCCATCCAGCAGGTTGGAAATGTGGCGATACCCGAAGCCAGGATAATCCAGATACAGCCATGGGATAAGTCAATGCTCAAGGAGATAGAGAAGGCGATCCAGACATCCGACCTTGGTATCAATCCCACAAATGACGGAAATGTAATAAGGCTTGTGTTCCCTGAGCTGACAGAGGAACGAAGGAAGGATCTTGTTAAGGAAGTCAAGAAGAAGGGTGAGGCCGATAAGGTAGCCATAAGAAATATCAGAAGAGATGGCAACGATGCCTTCAAGAAGCTCAGCAAGACCGAGGATATTTCGGAAGATGAGATCAAGCAGCTCGAGGAGGAACTCCAGAAGCTTACAGATAAGTTTATTAAGCAGGTGGATCAGATGGTAGACGAGAAGTCGAAGGATATCCTTACTGTTTAAGAAGAAGTTAAGACGGATACAAGGGCAAGACGGTAATACGTCCTGCCCTTTTATAGATAAAGGAAATCGGAGGAGATCTGATGAGTGAGGAACTTAAGGTTCCAAGGCATGTGGCTATAATACTTGACGGAAACGGGCGATGGGCAAAGGAAAAGGGCATGCCCCGTAACTACGGCCATGTGCAGGGAGCAAAAACCGTTGAGGATATGTGTGAGACAGCATACAACAGAGGCATAGAGTATCTTACGGTATATGCTTTTTCGACCGAGAACTGGTCAAGGCCCGATGATGAAGTGGAAGCCCTTATGGGCCTTCTGCGCTCATATCTTAAGACCTGTATCAAGCGCGCAAGGAAGAACAATATGTGCGTGAGGGTTATAGGAGACAAGAGCAGGCTTGCTCCGGATATACAGGAGATAATCGCAAGGCTTGAAGAGGAAACAAGGGACTGTTCGGGCCTGCACTTCCAGGTTGCACTCAATTACGGCAGTCAGGACGAGATGCTCAGGGCCGTTAACCGTATTCTTGAGGATTCAAGGAATAACAGGCTGGAAGGGCCGGTCACCAAGGAGCTTTTTGAATCCTATCTTGATACAAGCGGTCTTCCTGCACCTGACCTGCTCATAAGGACCAGCGGAGAGCAGAGGTTGTCCAATTTTCTGCTGTGGCAGCTTGCCTATGCCGAATTTTATTTTACCGATATACATTGGCCGGATTTTTCCGCGGATGAACTTGAGAAGGCGATAGAGGCATATAATAAAAGGGACAGACGGTACGGCGGTGTTAAGGAGTAATATCTATGTTTAAAACAAGGGTAATAAGTGCAGTGGTCTTAGTCATACTGATCGCTTCCATGAATATCATCGGAGGCCCTTTTATGGGACTTGTGCTCCTGCTGATCGCGGAACAGGGTCTTTTTGAGTTCTACAGGGCAACCGGCGTATATAAGGGGGCAGGTGAAGGCAGGAACCTGCTTGAGAAGACAGGCTATGTGGGAACGGCGGTCTATTTCATCTTTGAGATGCTTATAAAGGATAACGGACTTCTTAAGCTTTTTCTCATCCTGTGCATCGTATTTGTTGCTATGCTGGCTGCTTACGTGCTTACTTTCCCGGAATATGATTCCGAGATGACGGTAAAGGCATTTTTCGGCTTTATGTATGTTCCGGTAATGCTGGGCTTTATATACCTTACCAGATCAATGAAGTTCGGTATCTATACGGTATGGCTTATTTATATCTCATCATGGATATGTGATACATGCGCTTATCTTGTGGGAATGAAATTCGGAAAGCGGAGGCTTGCGCCGATTTTGAGCCCTAAGAAGTCTGTTGAGGGTGCCCTTGGCGGTATTGCCGGTTCTACAGTGTTTGCTGCGGTTTTTGCATATGTCTTCAGGAGCGCTTATGAACTCCCGCAGGGTTGGAGCCTGCTCCCATTCATTCTTATCGGAGCGGTCGGAGCGGTTGTGTCTCAGGTGGGAGACCTGGCAGCCTCTGCCTTTAAGCGCAATTATGATATAAAGGATTACGGGACTATCATCCCGGGTCACGGAGGGGTGCTTGACCGTTTTGATTCGGTAATTTTTACAGCCCCCATGATATACTTTCTCGCTGCGATCTTCCTGAAGCTGTAGCGGGATCAAAGAGGTGGATAGAATATGAAGACGATAGCAGTTCTGGGTTCCACGGGATCGATAGGTACCCAGACCATGGAAATAGTAAGGGCCAACAGAGACAGGCTTAAGATAGGTGCACTCGCTGCAGGCTCGAATATTGATGTTCTGGAAGAACAGATACGTGAATTCAATCCCGGACTGGCAGCCGTATTTAACGAAGAGAAGGCGGCGGAACTAAAGCTGAGGATATCCGATCTTGACGTGAAGGTTCTTGCCGGAATGGATGGAATACTGGAAGCCGCAACCTGTGAGGATGTGGATTGCGTTATAACATCGATGGTCGGCATGATAGGCATAAGACCGACAATTGCGGCGATAAAGGCCGGTAAGGATATTGCCCTTGCCAATAAGGAAACTCTTGTATGCGCAGGACATATCATAATGCCGTTGGCAAGGGAGATGGGTGTTTCGATACTGCCTGTTGATTCGGAACACAGTGCCATATTCCAGTCCATGAACGGGGAGAATAAGAAGAGGGTTGACAAGATCCTTCTTACAGCTTCAGGCGGCCCGTTTCTGGGAAAGAAAAGAGATGAACTTAAGTCTATGACGGTCGAGGATGCACTTAAGCATCCCAACTGGTCCATGGGGAGGAAGATAACCGTGGATTCGGCAAGCCTTGTGAATAAGGGACTTGAGGTAATGGAAGCCAGGTGGCTGTTTGACGTTCCGATAGATAAGATCCAGGTTGTGATACATCCGCAGAGCATAATCCATTCAATGGTCCAGTATGAGGACGGAGCGATCATTGCACAGCTTGGCATGCCTGATATGAAGCTTCCGATCCAGTATGCCCTGTTTTATCCTGACAGGCGGTATCTTGACGGGGAGAGGGTTGACTTTTTCAGGCTGTCTTCCATGACGTTTATGGAACCGGATATGGAGACATTCCGTGGGCTTAAGCTTGCCCTTAAGGCTGCTGAGGAAGGCGGGACCATGCCCACAGTTTTTAATGCGGCAAACGAACGCGCAGTGGCGATGTTTCTTGACCACAGGATAGGTTTTCTTGACATTTACGATATCATCGAAGGAAGCATGGAAGCACATAAGGTGACCTATATGCCCGACGTTGATATGATCCTTAAGGCAGAAGCCGATACATACGCTTTTATTGACAGCAGGTGGTAGTATGAGTATTGAGAATCGCATCATTAGTATATTGTGCACGCTGTTGATCCTGTGCATAGTGGTAATTGTACATGAATTCGGACATATGATAGTTGCCAAGTCAAACGGGATATTCGTTAAGGAATTCTGGGTTGGCTTTGGCCCTTCACTTATGTCATTTACGAAAAATGATACCAGGTTCTGCCTTAAGCCTTTACCTTTTGGCGGCGCATGCGTGTTTGAGGATGATCCCGAATGCGAGAATCCCGAGCGGCTGTTTAACAGGTCAGGTGTCTGGGCGAGGATAATGACGACCTTCGCCGGGCCCTTCTTTAATATAATACTCGCTTTTGTCTTCAGTGTGCTCATTATATCGATCGCAGGAAGTTCCGTTATCATGACAACGGAGCTGATCGAAGTGAATGAAGGTTCTCCGGCTGCTGCTGCAGGCTTAAGGGCAGGAGACAGGATCGTAAAGTATGATAATAAGAAGGTCGACCTGTCTTCGGAAGTGATAATCTATACCATGATCAGCGACGGTTCGCCTGTGGATCTGACATATATAAGAGACGGTCAGGCTTATACAACAACAGTACGCCCTGAATTCGTGGAGAAGGAAGGACGTTATATGTTCGGGATCGTCTTCGGGAACAGTGTTGATAAATGGACTTCCGGAAACATACTCAGATACTCACTGTATTATGTAAGAATGAATGTAAGAAGTACTGCGCAGGGATTAAAGGGTCTTATCCTTGGCAGGCTCGGCCCGGATGTCATAAGCGGGCCTGTCGGTATGGCAGGTATCGTCGGTGAGATCTATAATGAGGCCAGCCGGGAGGGACTGCCCACTATTGTACTCAATATGTTAAATCTGGCACTTGTATTTTCGGCCTCACTTGGCATAATGAATATCCTTCCGCTTCCGGGACTTGACGGCGGCAAGCTGATAATCCTTTTTATAGAAGCCATAAGGCATAAGCCGCTTGGCCGGGACAAGGAAGCGGTAGTCAATTTTATAGGCTTTGCCTTTCTTATGATCCTGATGGTATTCGTTATGTATAATGATATACTGAAATTTGTGAGGAAATAGGGGTTGGAGTTAATATCTTCATTGTGCTGGCTTGCCGTATGCTTTTTAATGGCTGTTACGGCAAGAGCGGCCTTTCGTTTTAAACGCTTAAGGTTTGTCGACGGAGCTTTCACGCTTTACATGGAGCTGGGCGTAGCCATTGCCTTCACTTCCGTGTGGTTTGTCTGCTCGTTGACAGGCCTTATTTTTAATTCTCTGACAGTTCTTCCGGGAAGCCTTATACTGTTGATCGTTTTACTCCTTTACGGACGGGGGAGACATGACCTGTTCTTTAAGGACAGAGAGGGAATAAAGAGATTCCTTCTGGGCTTTCTTGCTTTTTCGATCCTGTTTATGATCGCTGTTTTCGTTAAGGGATACAAGCCGTCAGTGGACCATCAGACGGAACAGTATATGGACCTTGGTTTCATGAACGCGATCTTTCGCCAGCAGAAGGTTCCGTTTGAAGACATATGGTCTGCCGGGAAGAAGGTAAATTACTATTATCTCGGACAGGCTGTGGCGGTCTTTATGTCAAGGCTGTCATTTACCGGGCCGGACAAGGGATACAACTATATGCTGTGCATGGTATTTGCGGGACTTACCATGTCTGTTTTTGAACTGACCCAGGCCTTCCTGTCATCATTTAAGGGTATGAAAAAAGGTGTTCCGGTTTTCGCAGGTATGATATCCGGCCTGCTGGTCTCCTGCGGCGGGAACGGCCATTTTATTATCTATGGCATATTTAAGTATATCTATTGCAGGATCTTAAAGGCTGATACCGATTATTCCTACTGGTTTTCCGATTCCACGCTTTTTATCGGGTATGATCCGGACCTGCCGGATAAGGGTAAGCATGAATTCCCTGCATATACACTGGTCCTTGGGGATCTCCATGCTCATGTGTGCAACATGCTCTTTACGATAGTCCTTCTTGCCGTGCTTATAGATCATATCCTGAATACGGACGAAGGTGAAAAAGACAAGAAACAGTTTCCTCCACATATTTTACTTATGGGGCTTCTTATCGGACTTTTCAGAGGCGTGAATTATTGGGATATGCCCATTTATTTTGTGGTATGCGGAGCGGCCATCCTGTTTACCGATATAAGGAAGCGCGGCGCCGGTATCAGGACCTTCGGTTATGTACTTTTTAAGGGACTTATCATATATATTACGGGAATTCTGTTCACGCTTCCCTTCATCATCAAATATGATAAACCGGTGTCCGGCGTACATATATGTGACAGGCATTCTCCGTTTATAAAGCTGTTCATCATCTGGTTCCCTTTCCTTGTAAGCTCGCTTCTTATCCTTATCTTTTCCCTTGGAAAGCTTGCGGATAAAAAACGGAGGGGAGTAGAAGATGCACAGGATGAAGATATCCGCTACCTTACGGTTATCGCTATCACTTTATGCGGCCTCGGCCTTATACTTCTTCCGGAGCTTATCTATGTTAAGGATATATACGGGGAAGAGTTTCAGCGGTACAATACGATGTTCAAGCTTACCTTTCAGGCGTTTATACTTTTGGCGGTCATGACAGGAACTGGTATCGGCCTTTTTCTTAATGAGGGCCTGAACCGTATCAGGTCAGGGAAACCGGGGAAGCTGTATCTTGCCATAAGCCTGTTTACTGCCGGTATGTCAGTTATGCTTATCGCATATATGCCAAGGGCGATAAAGCTCTGGTTCGGGGATATAAATAAGACAGAGTACAGGCAGGGGATCTCGGCGACTGACTTTATCAGGCATGATCCTTCATATGATGATGTAAGGGATGCACTTGATATCATATCCTCGGATAAGAGACGCAACATCCGCCTGATCGAAGAAGCGGGGACAAGTTACAGTCCGCATAACAGGATCTCGGTTTTTACAGGGGCATCCTGCATATCCGGATGGTTTGTGCATGAGTGGGTATGGCACAATGACAGTGATGATGTTTCCATGCGCCATGGAGAGGTCAGATATTTTTACGAAAGCGGAGATGAGGATTACTGCAGGGCACTGGTCGGAAAATACGACATAGATTACATATATGTGGGATCAGCGGTAAGGGAAATGTATGATGTTGATATCAGCGGGTTTGAAGGACTGGGCAGGAAGGTATGGGAGAATGCCGATGAGGGATACATGCTCATTGCGACAGACTGACAGATATAGTGGAAAAGGACTTGAGGAGACACTACATTTGGTGTAATATACTAAAGTGGAGAAAAAAGGTGAATCGTGATGAAATGCCAGGATATGGAGAAATATATCCCGCTGTTCATTGATGACAGGCTTACCGGCATCAGGATGCGGGAATTCATCGAGCATATAGAGAACTGTGAAGGATGTTTTGATGAGATGGAGACGAACTACCTTCTTAAGGAGGCCCTTAACAGGCTGACGGTTGAAGGCTCATACGATCTTCACGGTGATCTTATGAAGAAGATAAGAAATACCAAGAAATGTGTCGAAGTTCACGAGACACTTACCATGATAAGACGTGTGCTGATGATATGTGCGGGTATAGCTCTTCTCTTTGAGCTTGTCTTTGTTTACGCTTTTTATCTGTAACTGATCAACAGATACAGATTAACAGGAAGATATAATGTTGAATAAACTTGTACTGATCGACGGAAACAGCATAATAAACAGGGCCTTTTACGGTGTTCCTACCCTCACCAATCAGGAGGGGATACATACCAACGCCATATACGGTTTCCTGAATATCATGTTTAAGATACTTAAGGAAGAAGAGCCTACGCATTTTGCTATCGCATTCGACTTAAAGGCACCTACCTTCAGGCATAAGATGTATGATGCCTACAAGGGCACGAGGAAGCCCATGCCCGATGAACTGAGGGAGCAGGTTCCTCTCCTTAAGGAACTGCTTGACAAGATGGGTATATGTATCGTGCAGAAGGAAGGCTTCGAGGCGGATGATATACTCGGGACACTGGCTAAGAGGGCTGAGAAGGAAGGATATGAGGTTGCCCTTGTATCGGGAGACCGTGACCTTCTTCAGATAGCAACGGACCATATCAAGATAAGGATGCCCAGGACCAAAGGGGGCAAGACGGAGGTTGAGGACTTTTATGCAGCCGATGTGCTTGCCAAATATCAGCTTGAACCCCTGCAGATAATAGAGCTCAAGGCTCTTATGGGTGATTCGTCCGACAATATACCGGGTGTCCCTAAGATAGGTGAGAAAACAGCGACAGAGCTTCTTCTTAAATATCATGATATAGATAACCTTAAGGAACATATTGATGAGGTGAGCAAGAACAGCATAAGGGAGACACTTAAGGATAACTTCGATATGGCAGTCCTCAGCAGGAAGCTCGCAACGATCTGTATCGATGCCGATACAGGGATCGGACTTGACGATACCCTTATGGGCGATATTTATACGGGTGAAGCCCTGAAAATGATAAACAGGCTCGGCTTTAAGCAGATAGCCGCAAGGTTTAAGGAAGCCGCCGGTGATGAGGATGAGGCTGTTGATGCGGTAAAGATCGAGGCCTCGGATATAAAGGGACTGCTTGATAAACATATAAATGATACCCATATCTCATTTTATGCCGGCAAGAAGGTGATATCACTTGCCTTTAAGGACTCGGGCGCATTTTATGCCGAAGCTGCGGAGGCTGAGCTTGCAGGATCGGTATTGCCTGTGCTCAGTGATCATATCCTTAACAGGCCGGATACTGTGTTCATAACACACGGGCTTAAGCGGCAGCTTCATATGATGCCGGTACTTGGCGATATCTCCCTGGCCGGAAGGTTTATCGATACTGAGCTTGCCGACTACCTTATCAACCCGCTGCTTAAGGATTACAGCCTGCAGTGTAAGGATGAAGAGGCGGCAGCTGTCCTGATGTCATCTTATGAAGATAAGCTTAACAGGCTTGATGAACTTGAAATGCTTGATCTGTTCAGGAACATTGAGATGCCGCTTGTGTTCTGCCTCTATGAAATGGAGAAGTGGGGAATCCTTGTTAAGAAGGATGCTCTTGTGGAATACGGAGCTTCACTTGAAGGAAGGATCAGGGAACTTGAAGGATCGATATATGATCTTGCAGGTGAAGAGTTTAATATAAATTCACCCAAGCAGCTTGGTGATATACTCTTTGATAAGCTTAAGCTGCCCGGAGGGAAGAAGAATAAGAATGGCTATTCAACGTCGGCCGATATACTGGAGAAGCTGGCAGCTGATTCGCCGCTTGTTGCCGACGTGCTTGAATACAGGGGACTTACCAAGCTTAAATCGACATATGCGGACGGCCTTTACCCATGCATCGCTGCAGACGGAAGGATACATTCAAGCTTCCATCAGACAATAACGGCAACCGGAAGGCTGTCATCGTCGGATCCTAATCTTCAGAACATACCTGTAAGGATGGAGCAGGGCCGTCTTATCAGGAAGGTTTTTGTCCCGGAGGACGGATTCATCTTTGTTGATGCCGATTATTCGCAGATAGAGCTTCGCATAATGGCTCATATGTCGGGTGATGAGAAGCTTATAGAGGCTTATAACAGCGAGGCGGATATACACAGGATCACCGCATCCAATGTATTTCATGTTCCCTTTGAAGAAGTGACCGACCAGATGAGAAGGAATGCCAAGGCCGTGAACTTCGGTATAATATACGGGATCAGTTCATTCGGACTCAGCCAGGACCTGAGTATTTCCGTTAAGGAAGCCAAGGCATTTATAGAGAGATATTTTGAAACCTATCCCAAGGTGAAGGACTTCGTGGACTCGCTCGTAAGGGATGCCAGGGAGAAAGGCTATGTAACGACAATGTTCTCAAGACGCCGACCGGTGCCTGAACTGTCCAGCTCCAATTTCATGCAGAGATCGTTCGGAGAGAGGGTGGCAATGAACGCTCCGATCCAGGGAACGGCTGCAGATATAATGAAGATAGCCATGATCAATGTATTAAGAAGGCTTAAAAGAGAAGGACTTAAGTCCAGGATGATCCTTCAGGTACACGACGAACTCCTTATTGAGACAGCTGTTGAAGAAAAGGACAGGGTGTGTGCCCTGTTAAAGGAAGAGATGGAGAAGGCAGCCACGCTGTCCGTTGCGCTGTCAGTGTCCATGAGTACCGGAAGTGACTGGTATGAGGCAAAGTGATGAGGGTTATAGGTATAACCGGCGGTGTTGGTGCCGGCAAGTCAACGGTACTTGATATAATAAAGAAGAAATGCAATTGCCACATCCTGCTTGCCGACCTTGCTGCTCATGAAGTAAAGAAAAAGGGTCAGGTCTGTTATGATGAACTTGTAGAACTTTTGGGTGATAAGGTCCTGATGCCTGATGGCGAGATAGACAAGAGTGCGATGGCACAGATGATCTTTTCGGATAACAGTGATGAGCTCCTTAGGAA
Organism: Lachnospiraceae bacterium; assembly: GCA_024690425.1. The sequence goes on from JAILCT010000178.1 coordinate 24,758, forward strand.
GGTCAATGCCATAATACATCCGAGGGTTAAAGAGTATATAATCAACATGATAGAAGAATACAGAACGGCAGGCCTTGTTGATTATTTCTTTGTTGAAGCGGCCCTCCTCATAGAGGACGGATACAGGGATATATGTGATGAACTGTGGTATATTTATGCGGATGACCGTGTCAGAGCAGAAAGGCTTAGACAGTCAAGAAACTATACGGATGAGAAGATAGGCAGTATCATGAAGGCACAGAATGATGATGCAACCTTCAGGAGATGCTGCGACCGCATTATTGAAAACAACGGTGATCTTGAAGAAACCGGGAAGCAGATAGAGAGTATTTTGTCAGGGGAGAGATGATCATGGAAGAAGATAAGAAAAATCCGGGGCAGCTGGTCTTTGGACTGGATATAGGAACAAGGAGCCTGGTAGGTACCGTCGGATATAAAACCGGCGAAAAATTCCATGTTGTGGCTCAGTGCGTGCGTGAACACGATACAAGATCGATGCTTGACGGGCAGATCCATGATATCAATACTGTCGGAAGATCGATAGCAGAGGTTAAGCGTAATCTTGAGAATAAGATCGGCAAGACACTTAATGAAGTGTGTATAGCCGCTGCGGGACGTGTGCTTAAAACAGTTACGGTAAGTACGGAGATCGAGTTCCCGGAAGAGAAGGCCGTCGAGGCCGAAGATGTTCATAACCTTGAGATGCTCGGCGTGGAGAAGGCCTTCGAAGAGCTGATCGAATCCAACCATACGGAGACAAGGTTCTATTGCGTCGGTTACACAGTCGTCAGGTACTTTATGAACGGTCTTCAGATGAGTGTGCTTGACAAGCATAAGGCCAGGAGGATCTCGGTTGAACTTATTGCGACATTCCTGCCTGATGATGTTGTGGATGGTCTGTACAGGGCAGTAGAGGTTGCTGATCTTCAGGTTGCCAACCTTACACTGGAGCCTATCGCAGCTATTCAGGTTGCTATCCCCGAGAGCTTCAGAATGCTTAACATAGCCCTTGTCGACGTGGGTGCGGGAACATCCGATATTTCCATCACCAAGGACGGAAGTATCGTTGCCTACGGAATGATACCCATGGCAGGTGATGAACTTACGGAAGCGGTGGTAAAGCATTGTCTGGTTGATTTTGCAACGGGCGAGATGATAAAGACATCCTACGGCAAGAAGGTCATCAAATACAATGACATAATGGGGATCCAGCAGAAGATCACCTCGGAGGAGATAGATAATGTCGTTGAGCCGGTAGTTAAGGTCATGACCAAGGAGATCAGCGATAAGATAAAGGAATTGAACGGCGGCCAGCCTGTCAGCGCCGTCTTTGTCGTAGGCGGCGGAGGCAAGCTTCCCATCTTTACGAAGTGCCTTGCGGATGAACTCGGAATAGCAAGAGAGAGGTGCGCATTAAGGGGTGAGGAAGTCCTTAAGGAGATTGATTATCAGACGGAGACTCCCAATCTTGATTCGATGTTTGTAACACCGATAGGAATATGCCTTAACTTCTACGATTCCAAGAATAATTTCATATATGTCAATTTCAACGGCGAACGTGTTAAGCTCTATGATAATGGTCATCTTATGGTGGTTGATGCCGCTATCCAGGCGGGTTTCCCTAATGACGGCCTCTTTCCCAAGAGGGGCAGGGCTCTTGAGTTTACGCTTAACGGTACTCCTCATATGCTTAGAGGTGAGCTGGGCGAGACAGCGGTTGTTAAGGTCAATGATGAGGCAGTGAGCATCAATTCCGCAATAAGGGCAGGCGATAAGATAGTCGTTACCGAGTCTACGGCGGGTGCACCGGCTTCATCGACAATAGATAAGTTAAGTGAGTACGAATCGACGATCACGGTAATTGTCAATGATTCTCCGGTTGCACTTCCCAAGTATGCCGATGTTAACGGTGAACTGCAGTCGGGCTACTATGAGATACAGCCAAATGACAATATCAAGCTCCTTGATTACTATACGGTAGCTCAGATAGCGGAATTCATGGATGTCACACTTAAGGACGGCATGAACATCTATGTTAACAATAAGCTTGCGGACATGGATACACTGGTATATTCCAACTTCTCCATCATATGGACACTTGAGGAACTGAGCCTGTCGGATGTTGAGAAGGATGAAGCCTATAATAAATCGCAGGAGTCATACGAAGAAGATGAGTATACGTATGATGACGATGATGCCAGCGAAGATGTCAGCGATGACAGTGAAGACGTAAGCGATGACTCAGATGCTGTTGATGGACTTATGGCCGATACCCTCGATGCTCTCAGGAAGGTAAGGGCTGAACTTGAAGGGGCCGGTCCGGGCGATGAAGATGATGGATCCGGCGAGGAAGAGGAGGCATCCGTTAAGGAGGATACATTAGATGCGTTTGAAGAAAAGAGCCCGGAAGCAGCTGATGGTGACGGCGGGATCAAGCAGAGCATCATAGTTAATATAAACGGTGATGATGTCAAGCTTACCGGCAAGACAGACTACATATATGTTGATATATTTGAGTTTATTGACTTTGATCTGTCAAAGCCCCAGGGGCGTGCGGTCGTAACGAAGCTTAATGACCGGAATGCGGTATTTAACGAACCGATCAAGGCGGGAGACAGGATCGAAGTATACTGGTCCGATTGATCAGGGGAATATAAGGGTAAAGGGAGAGTATGATGAGATTATGTTCTATAGCCAGCGGGAGCAGCGGCAACTGCATATACGTTGGTTCCGATAACACGCATCTGTGCGTGGATGCGGGGATAAGCGGGAAGAAGATAGAAGAGGGACTTAACCAGATAGGGATAAAGCCGGAAGAACTTGACGGGATCCTTATCACACATGAACATTCGGATCATGTGGCAGGACTAGGGGTTCTGGCAAGGCGGTACGGGATACCCATGTATGGGACATACGGGACGATAGAAGCAATAAAGGGTATGAAATATCTGGGCAGGATTCCGGAAGGTCTCTTTAAGGTGATCGAAGCTGACAGGGCATTTACGGTAAATGACCTTAAGGTGGATCCTGTAAGGATAAGCCATGACGCTGCCGATCCTGTGGCTTACAGGATTGGTACAGGCGATAAGTCAGTTGGAGTCCTGTCCGACCTTGGTAAATATACGGACTATATAGTTGACAGCTTTTCGGGAGTTGATGCCCTGCTGCTTGAAGCCAATCATGATGTCAATATGCTCCAGGTGGGCAAGTATCCTTATCAGCTTAAATGCAGGATACTGTCAGACAAGGGTCACCTGTCCAACGAGACATCGGGACGGCTTCTGTCAAGGCTTTTACATGATAAGTTAAAGGCGGTGTTCCTGGGCCATTTAAGTCAGGAGAATAACCTTGCGGAGCTGGCATATGAAACCGTGCGTCTGGAAGTGCTTATGAGTGACAATCAGTATAAGCCGGACGATTTCAGGATAAAGGTTGCTGCACGGGACAGGATCAGCGAAGCAGTAGCGGTTTAGAAAACAGGATCTGGAGGAATATTATGAAAAAAACGATAATTACGGTAGTAGGTAAGGACACAGTCGGAATAATCGCAAAGGTATGTACATATCTTGCAAACAACCGGATAAACATACTGGATATATCCCAGACCATAGTCCAGGATTATTTCAACATGATGATGATAGTTGACATGAACGATTCAAGTAAGCCCTTTGGCGATATCTCTGATGAACTGGCCCAGATTGGCGAGGAGATCGGGGTCGTTATCCGCTGTCAGAGGGAAGAGATATTCAAGAGCATGCACAGGGTATAAGATAAGAAGGTAAGTTATGATCAATATATTTGAAGTAAATGAGACAAACGCCATGATCGAGAAGGAGAACCTTGATGTAAGGACCATTACGCTGGGTATAAGCCTTATCGACTGCATGACGGATGATCTTGAACAGCTTAAGAAAAATATATATAACAAGATTACCGACAAGGCGAGGGATCTTGTTGCGGTCGGTAAGGAGATAGAGAAGGAATTCGGTATTCCCATAGTCAATAAGAGGATATCTGTAACCCCGATAGGACTTATCGGAGCTTCCGCATGCAAGAGTCCGGATGATTTTGTTCAGATAGCGGTGACGCTTGATGAGGCTGCCAGGAAGGTGGGAGTCAATCTGCTGGGCGGTTACTCGGCCCTTGTATCGAAGGGTATGACGAAGGCAGAGGAGATGCTCATAAGGTCCATTCCCAAGGCCCTTGCGACAACAGAGAGGGTAAACAGCTCTGTGAACCTTGGGTCGACCAAGACCGGTATCAATATGGATGCCGTCCGTCTTATGGGACAGATAATCAAGGAGGCAGCCGAGGCTTCGGACGGTACCGGATCACTGGGACCTGCCAAGCTTGTGGTATTCTGCAATGCGCCCGATGACAATCCCTTTATGGCAGGTGCATTTCACGGCGTAACGGAAGCTGATGCCATCATAAATGTGGGAGTAAGCGGTCCGGGTGTCGTTAAGAATGCGATCGAGAAGGTCAGAGGCGAATCATTTGAGGTATTGTGTGAGACGATCAAGAAGACGGCCTTCAAGGTGACGCGTGTGGGCCAGCTCGTTGCCGGAGAGGCATCAAGGCGCCTTAACGTACCGTTCGGTATTGTTGACCTGTCACTTGCACCGACTCCGGCTGTAGGTGATTCTGTGGCAGATATATTATGTGAGATAGGTCTTGAACATGCAGGTGCACCGGGTACCACTGCGGCTCTTGCACTTCTTAATGATCAGGTCAAGAAGGGCGGGCTCATGGCTTCATCGTATGTGGGAGGCCTGTCCGGAGCCTTTATACCCGTAAGTGAAGATCAGGGAATGATAGATGCAGCCGAAGCAGGATGCCTGACGCTTGAGAAGCTTGAGGCAATGACCTGTGTATGCTCGGTCGGACTTGATATGATCGCAATACCCGGTGATACTCCTGCATCCACGATCTCCGGTATCATAGCCGATGAGATGGCTATCGGGATGATCAACCAGAAGACAACGGCGGTCAGGCTTATTCCCGCTGTGGGCAAGGGGGTAGGAGACAGGATAGAATTCGGCGGATTATTCGGATATGCTCCGGTAATGCCGGTGAACAGGTTCTCATGTGAGGCCTTTATAAACCGTAAGGGAAGGATCCCGGCGCCGGTTCACAGCTTTAAGAACTGATGATGACGGGAGATCTTTCATATTCGCTGATAAACGGCCGCCTGCAGATGCTGCAGGCGGTTTTATTGTACAGATCGCCTGCACTTATTCCTTCCCTGAACATCCGTAATGCTCCGGAATACATGGAAGAGGCCGGATCATAGTGCGCCTTAAGGATAGAAGCGGCATCGGCATTTTTGGATATGATGGGTACACAGGTCCTGTCCTTGATCATATGAAGAAGATCCGAAGAAGATCTTAAAAAGCCAAGAGGCTTTATATAGTAATTGTATCCATCCCCTATGTACTCATCAACAATGTCCCTTTTTACCGAAAGCAGTATATGCATCAGAGCGCGGCTGATCCTTGAGCGGTTAAGATCCCTGCTCTTTAACTCATCACACAGGGCAGAAAAAGAGGGTGCATGCATGTACATGTTCATGATCCTGCCCGCAAGAGCGGATGAAACATCAAGAAAGGATGTAAGCGATCTTATCGCATCCTCTGAAGTACTGGAAGAATCCACTACTGACTGAAGCCTGTAGAAGAGAAGGAGCGAAAAGTCATCCTCGCATAGGGCAGGATATCCTTTAAGGTGATCAAGAAGTGAATCCTTTACATCATCGGGAATACGGCCGCTGAGAATCTTATGTAAACTAAGACCGTCATTCATATCATAAGGAATGCCTTTTATTCCGGAGTAATAATCCCGCTCAGCCAGTATGTCCTTTCGTATGGAAGTCGATGATACGGCTCCTGTTGAATCATCATGATAGGCCGCACCGGTCCTTTTCACGGTATGGAATTCGCAGTTGAAAGAGAGCTTACGTGCAGCCCTTATATAGGACACTGCCAGGAGATTGTTGGGAGTGCCCAGCAGGTCCTTTATATGATCGGGCAGATCTATGACACTGTTTATTGCAATGGAATAGCTCATGCCTTCAGACAGAAGCTTCTTAAGTTCGTCCCTTTGCATGCCATCAAGCGATGAGGTGAGGTCTGCGGCTTCTTTTAAAATGGATATATCGCCGCATTCGGAGCCGAAGGAGATACAGCCTGCGACACCTGTTTTCTGAATAAGAGATACGGCTCCTTCCGAGAAATAGTCCAATGATCCGGTCGAATAGCAGAGCGGGAGTTCAAGAACGAGGTCCGCGCCTGACATGAGCGCGCTCCGGGCCCGTTCATACTTGGATATGATGGCGGGAGCACCGCGCTGGACATAATCACCCGACATGACAGAGATGATCCTGTCAGCACCGGTTTCTCTTTTCGCTGCTCCGATATGCGTCACATGTCCTGAGTGCAGGGGATTATATTCTGCGATGATGGCTGTAACCTTCATATCACTGCTTAACCTTATCCTTGGGAAGATGTTTTACAAGAGTTGCTTCAAGCTGTTTGGGATTGATAGGCTTGGTAATGTAGTCAACGAAGCCGATCCGCCTGTATTCTTCATCCATGCCGCTTATCGCATTTGCAGTAAGCATGATGACAGGCGTGTCGGTATTCTTGCCTTCCGCAGATATAATGCCGAATGTTTCTATTCCATCCTTATCCGGCATACGGTGGTCAAGAAGGATGAGATCATATTTCTTCTTCAAGCACAGCTCAATCGCATCCTCACCACTCATTGCCTTGTCGATCTTTATGCCTGTAGGCTTAAGGAGACCTTCAGCGACCATTAGGTTTACGGCTATATCGTCAACTATGAGTATATTGGCATCAGGTGCCCTGAAGCTCTCCCTGTATTCGGGAGTATTCAACGCTTGGGGGTTGGCGAGGGGACCGATGGGTGAATGGTTAACAACCTTCTGGGGAAGGACTATGGTAAAGCGGCTTCCGTGTCCGACTTCGCTGCGTACATGGATATCCCCGCCCATAAGATTGCACAGGTCCCTGCTGATTGCAAGGCCGAGTCCCGTACCCTGAATGGAGGCATTCTTTATTTCATTTACGCGCTTGAAAGAATCAAAGAGAAGGGGCAGGTCGGATTCGTCGATCCCTATGCCTGTATCCGATATTTCGACAATGAGGTCGATCATGTCCCTGTCGGTGGTATCGTAAGTCATGTCCAGGGTAATGCCGCCTTCATTTGTGTATTTAATGGCATTTGATATAACATTTGTAAGTATCTGGCTGATCAGCTTGGGATCGCCGTATAGGCTCGAAGGAAGGGTCTCATCACATATGACATGGATATAAAGATCCTTTTTCTGCGCAGCCTGAGCGAAGAAGTAGTAGCAGTCCCTGAGGATCTTGTAGGGATCGTATTCCTGGGGGTTCACCTCGGTGTGCCCTGACTCTATCTTGGAAAAGTCAAGCACGTCGTTGATAAGGCTTAAGAGAGCTTCTCCGGCTATGCTGATATTTGCGGAATACTCCCTGAGCTGCGGGTCATCGGTCGCACGGAGTATAAGTTCGTTCATTCCGAGGATGGAGTTCAGGGGTGTGCGTATCTCGTGAGACATGTTGGCGAGGAAGGTTGACTTGGCCTTATTGGCCTTGTCGGCGTTATTCCTGGCATCGTTCAATTCCTTAAGATAGCGGACTTCCTCGGTCGTGTCCTCAATAAGGAAGGATGCTCCGATGGCCCTTCCGCGGTTATCTGTCATGGGATTGTATTTGATCCTGTAATAGTTCATTATCAGGTTCTTGCTCTGCTTGATGTAATCGACAGTGGTCGTTCCCTTGCCTACATCCTTCATGACAGATGAGAGGGGTTCAGTATTCAGGTTGAAATCCTTCAAGGATGTGTGGAAGTGGTTCTTACAGAATGCGTTGGCATAAATGCAGTTGTTGTTAACATCCAGAAGGATAAGCCCTTCATTCATATCATCAACTGCCCGGCCGATCGACAGTATCATAAGGCTTCGGGGTACAAAAGTCCTTATCGAGAAGCATATGAGTGCACCCGCAACTGCATAGAAGACAACAGATGCATCAAGGACAAGAGAAAAGGCCATATATATAATGTTAAGAAGGATCACAAGAAGGAGAACGGAAAGTATCATTATATACTTGAGCCGGTATATGCTGTGACTCTTCTTGATCCGGTAGATAATTAAGAAAAGCACCAATATGATAGCTGCGTAATCGATCGCAAGGTGTATGTAATAGAAGATATTGAAACCTGTCTGGTAAAAGACGCTCCCGCTTGGGGATACACTTTTGTAGATATAGAATTCATGCTTAAAGAAAGGGTTGAGCATTATGGAGAGAGAGTCAAATCCCATAAGCAGGCCGGCAGGTACCTTAAGCCTGTTCTTGACATCATCATGTTCACTGTAGGACATACAGAAGCCGGAGAGGAAGACAATGATCCAGTCTATGGCAATGAAATATATGCAATAGGCTATCTCGGCCGACAGTTCATTGTAAGACAGGGCGATCATTATGTTGCCGAGTATGGCAAAGATCGCATATATCATAGCCTTTTTAAGGCTTAAGCCGTAGGGCTCCTTTATCTTGTTTATCTGATGTATGGTCAGAAAAAGACAGATTATCGCAATAATGTCGATAACCACATATATTATCTTAATGTTCATATCTCTCTCCGCTATATAAATGCATAAATGCGTATAAATATCTAATCTATTATATCCCAAACGGGAAATAAATAAAAGGTTCATATGTGTGAATGTACTTGATTTTGCACAAAGAATACGCCGTTTTCACTTGTATACATGTTGAAATTGGTTATAATTAAATAAGAATTTCTATTTCCATGAGAAAGGAAGGTATTTGTTATGGGGTTTATAGACAGGATCAAGGACAGGGCAAGGCAGGATGTCAAGAAGATAGTCATGCCCGAGAGCAATGACAGGAGAACACTTATTGCGGCACATAAGATACTTAAGGAGAATATTGCCGATATAATAATGGTCGGCAAGGAAGATAAGATAATGGAGGGTGCCAAGTGGCTGGAACTCGATCTGTCGAGGATATCGGTCGTTGACCCGGAGAACTCGGATAAGTTCGATGAATATGCCAATGCCCTTTATGAGATAAGGAAGAATAAGGGCATGACATTGGAGAAGGCAAGGGAGAGGCTTCTGACCGACTATCTTATGTACGGTGTCATGATGGTCAAGATGAAGGATGCCGACGGTATGGTTGCAGGCGCCTGCCATGCAACAGCGGATGTTCTCCGCCCGTCGCTCCAGGTATTAAAAACGGCTCCGGGTGTTGAGCTTGTATCCGGATTCTTTATTCTTGATGTTCCCAACTGTGATATGGGCGAGAACGGAACATTCCTCTTTGCGGACTGTGGTCTCAATCAGGATCCCAATTCCGAGGAGCTTGCAGCCATAGCCAACACCTCGTCCAAGTCATTTACCAACCTTATAGGCGGTAAGCCCATCATAGCAATGCTGTCCCATTCCACCAAGGGTTCGGCCAGGCATGAACTGGTTGATAAGGTGGTAAGGGCAACGGAGATCGCCAAGGATAAGTATCCGTACCTTAATATAGACGGAGAATTACAGACGGATGCAGCCATAGTTCCTTCGGTAGCAGCTACCAAGGCTCCTGGAAGCGATATAGCAGGACACGCCAATGTTCTCATATTCCCCAACCTTGATGCTGGCAACATAGGGTATAAGCTTGTTGAGAGACTTGCCAAGGCTGAAGCTTACGGCCCCATGCTCCAGGGACTTGCAAGGCCTGTAAATGACCTGTCGAGAGGATGTACGGCTGATGATATCGTTGGAGTTGTTGCGCTTACAGCCGTTCAGGCCCAGATTTCATAAGGATTTTTAAAAATCCGTTGACAAAGCACTCCTGTATATGTATAATCAATCAGGTGTGAGGAAAGACGATCAGCCGCCGAGCGAAGTGAGGTGGCGTTACCAATACACATGATCAGGTACATATGTGATTCGGATGGGAGGTGTAAGAAATGTCTATTTGTCCTAAGAATAAATCGTCCAAGGGCCACAGGGATCAGAGAAGGGCTAATTGGAAGATGAGTGCGCCTGCACTCGTTAAGTGCAGCAAGTGCGGTGAGCTTATGATGCCTCACAGGGTATGCAAGGCTTGCGGTTCATACAACAAGAAGGAGATCATCCCTCAGGACTGATCGGTTTCTGAATGTTAACTCCGGGAACAGTGTTCCCGGAGTTTTTTTGTTTATATTGAGAGCCACCTTGATTTTTACCGAAATCTTGGTTATAGTTATCAGTGGATTATTTTCTGCTATTAAGGATGGGATTATGGTTAATGTAGCTGTAGATGTTATGGGTGGCGACAATGCTCCTGCAGAACCCGTCAAGGGAGCAATGATCGCTCTGGAACAGAATAAGGATATCAAGGTATTTCTGTGCGGTAAGAAGGATGTTATTGACGGGGAACTTAAGAAGTATCAGTATGCAGCCGACAGGGTTGAGATAATTGATGCTCCGGAAGTGATCGAAATGGCAGAACCTCCGGTAATGGCCATAAGGAAGAAGAAGGATTCGTCCATTGTAAGAGGACTTAATCTTGTCAAGGACGGAAGGTGTGATGCTTTCGTATCAGCCGGTTCTTCAGGAGCCATTCTTGTCGGAGGCCAGGTAATAGTAGGAAGGATCAAGGGTGTTGAACGTCCGCCGCTTGCTCCGGTATTCCCTACCGACAACGGAATATCGCTCCTTATAGACTGCGGTGCCAATGTGGATGCAAGGGCTTCCCATCTTGTCCAGTTCGCCAAAATGGGAACCATATATATGGAGAATGTTCTGGGGGTCCGCAATCCCAAGGTGGGAATACTTAATATCGGAACCGAGGAAGAGAAGGGCAACATGCTCGTCAAGGAAGCTTATCCTCTTCTCAAGAACTGTCCGGATATTAATTTTATAGGAAGTGTTGAGGCGAGGGAGATACCCAAGGGTACGGCCGACATCGTTGTATGCGAAGCCTTCGCGGGGAATGTGGCACTTAAGATGTATGAGGGTGTCGGTTCCACGATGATAGGGGCTCTTAAGGAGACATTCACCCAGTCGCTTGCTACCAAGCTGGCATACCTTCTTGTAAAGCCTGCTCTCAAGAAGACCCTTAAGAGGTTCGATGCCACTGAGTACGGAGGAGCTCCGCTTTTGGGACTGAAGGGCCTTGTCGTCAAGACTCACGGCAATGCCACGCACAAGGAGATCTCAACGTCGATCATCCAGTGTGTGACTTTTAAGGAACAGGAAATAAACAGGAAGATCAATGAAACGATAAATATGCTTGATGATCAGGGGGCATAATGTTATGGAATTTGAAAAACTCAAGAAGATAATAGCCGAAGTTCTTAATGTTGATGAGAACGAGATAACGGAAGATACCCGGTTTACGGATGACCTGGGTGCCGATTCTCTGGATGTATTCCAGATAATCATGGGTATAGAAGAAACCTTTGATGTTGAGATATCAAATGAAGATGCAGAGAAGATCGTTACTGTCGGAGATGTCGTCGAACAGATCAGGAATGCATTAAGTTAAGCATTTAAAAAAATGTGCTTTAGCACATTTTTTTAATGTAATGGAGTAGGACATGAATAAGACCAATGGATATAAGGAGCTGGAAGGGAAGCTTGACTATCGCTTTAAGGACAGCAGCCTTATAGTGAGTGCGTTGACGCACAGCTCATTCAAGAATGAAAAGCAGGATATCCGGGATTACGAGAGGCTTGAATTCCTGGGTGATGCAGTGCTTGAGCTGGCCGTCAGCGAATTCCTGTATAAAGACAATCCCGGAATGAAGGAAGGGGACATGACCAAGATGAGGGCATCCCTGGTATGTGAGCCGACGCTTGCATATTGTGCCCAGGAACTGGCCCTGGGTGACTACATACTTCTTGGCAAGGGGGAGGAGAAGACCGGAGGCAGGGGACGTGAATCCATCATTTCCGATGTGTTTGAGGCGATCATCGGAGCCCTGTACCTGGACGGAGGCATATCCGCTGCGGTTGATTTTATAAAAAAATATGTCCTTACCGACTACAGGAACAAGATAGAGTTCAGGGATTCCAAGACAAGTCTTCAGGAATATGTCCAGGAAAAGGGACTCCCAATGGAATACATACTGGCAGGTGAATCCGGCCCCGACCACCATAAGGTGTATACCGTCAGGGTACTCATTGACGGCAGGGAGTACGGAACAGGCCGCGGGAGCAGCAAGAAGAGGGCGGAACAGAATGCCGCATATGAGGCCCTCAGGCAGTTTAAGGAAGAGTAGAAAGAGAGAAGATAATGTATTTAAAGAGTGTTGAGATACACGGGTTTAAATCCTTTGCCAATAAAATAGTCTTTAACTTCCATAACGGGATCACAGGTATAGTGGGTCCCAACGGAAGCGGTAAGTCTAACGTTGCTGATGCCGTAAGGTGGGTCCTCGGCGAACAGTCGGCCAAGCAGCTTCGCGGATCGAACATGCAGGATGTCATCTTTTCGGGAACCGAGATGCGCAAGCCCATGGGTTATGCATACGTTGCTATAACACTTGATAATTCCGACCATAAGCTTCCGATAGACTTTGAAGAAGTAACGGTATCAAGAAGGGTATACCGCTCGGGCGAGAGCGAATACCTTATAAACGGGTCTCCCTGCCGCCTTAAAGATGTATATGAGATGTTTTACGACACAGGTATCGGTAAGGAAGGTTATTCGATAATCGGTCAGGGCCAGATAGAGAAGATCTTAAGCGGTAAGCCGGAAGAGAGGCGTGAGCTCTTTGATGAGGCTGCCGGTATCGTTAAGTTCAAGAAGAGGAAGGCCACAGCCCTTAAGAAGCTTGCAGATGAGCAGGCCAATCTCGTGCGTGTAAATGACATACTGGCAGAGAAGGAGAAGAGGGTTGAACCGTTAAAGAGACAGTCCGATACCGCCAAGGAATACCTAAGCCGTAAAGAGGAGCTTAAGACTTATGATGTAAATCTCTTTCTCCTTAATTCGGAGAGGTCCAAGATCGGACTTGATGAACTGGCCGAGAAGCTTAGGATAGCAAATGATGATCTTAACGACAACAACAGCAAATATGATAACCTTAAGAACAGATACAGCGAGGTGGAGCAGGAGATAGCAGGTCTTGATGAAGAGATAGAGAAGAAACGCTCCAGCCTCTCGCAGGGAGCTGTTATGAAGGAGCGCCTTGAGAGCCAGATAAATGTAAACAAGGAGAAGATCAATTCCGCCAAGTCGAACATGGGCCATTACCTTGATCAGAAGGAAAGCCTTAATGAAAGACTTAGTGAACAGCTCAAGGAAAAAGAAGGCTTTGATGCCGTTAAGACCAAGACAGAAGCTTCACTGAAGGAGCTGGTTGAGGTACGTGATGCTGCCAAGGCCGAGCTTGAGACGGTCCAGGGGAGGATAGAGGAACTCAATACCGGGATCGAGAAGAACAAAAATGCCATTATAGAGATGCTTAACGAGCGCGCCGTCATCAAGGCGGATCTTACCCGTTATGCAACAATGCTTGAACAGGCCATGATCCACCGGGCCGAGGTACAGAGCAGGCTCCTTAAGATCAAATCGGAAGAGAAGGAGCAGGAAGAGGAATTAAAGAAGCTCACCAATGAGTTGAATGAGATAAATGCCGAAATACTGAAGACCGATCAGGAACGTGAAGTACTGGAGGAGAAGCTTACAGAATTCAAAACAAGCCTTGAAGAAAACGACAGGCTCCTGTCCGAGGCACAGATAGCTTATCATAAAGAGAAATCCCGTCTTGATGCGATGAAGAACATAGCCGAGCGTTACGACGGATACGGCGGTTCCATTAAGCGCGTAATGGAACAGAAGAGCAGGAATAAGGGGATCATCGGTGTCGTGGCCGATATCATCAAGGTTGACAGGGAATATGAAACCGCGATAGAGACTGCTCTTGGCGGTAACATACAGAATATAGTCACAGAGGATGAGAACGTAGCCAAGAAGATGATAAACATGCTCAAGGAGCAGAAGGGCGGAAGGGCTACCTTTATGCCTCTCACAACCGTTAAGGACAGGGGTGAGTTCGACAGGCCCGAAGTAAGGGATGAGAAGGGATTCATCGGAATGGCATCGGAGCTTGTCCATGCCGATAAGAAATATGATGATGTCGTAAGCCAGCTTCTCGGTGCCATCATTGTTGTTGATAACGTGGACAATGCCCTTAAGATGGCTAAGAAATATAAGTATCTTCTTCGGATAGTGACTCTGGAAGGAGAATACCTGACACCTGGCGGAGCACTTGCCGGCGGATCCTTTAAGAATGCAAGCAATCTTCTGGGAAGAAAGAGGGAGATCGAGGAGCTTGAAGGAACCGTAAAGAAATCCCTTAAGAAGATAGAAGAGATAATGGACAACATAGAGTCCGTCAAGGAGACGAGAAGGGAAGTAAGAAAGAAGATAGAAGAGCTCCAGGAGACACTTCAGGAACAGTATATCCGACAGAATACTGCCCAGATGAGCGTTGACAGGGCAACAGAGATAAAGAACGAGACCGCAAGCGGTTACCTGCAGCTTGAAGAGGACAACAGAGATGTCGAGAAACAGGTCCTTGAGATCAATGCAGGCAAGGAAGAGACAGACAATAAGTTAAGTGAATCAGAGAAGAACGAAAAGGATATAGAGGCCTATATAAGCGAATGCGGTAAGGAACTTGAGACATTAAGGGATACCGAGACAGCGCATGTCCTGAAGGTTACCGATATTGACCTTAAGGTAACATCCCTTGAGAGGGATCTTGAGCATGCTGACAGCAACGTTGCCCGTTCCTACGGCGAGATAGTAAGGCTCAATGAGGAGATAGAGGGAATTGACCAGAAGATCCGGTATGAAGAGAACGAGATAGAACTTCAGCAGAACAACATAATCGAGATTGAGAAGACATTGGCTGCATCGTCAGACAGTAAGGATATGGATGAAGAGTCGATGAGGCAGGCGATCGCCAGGAAGGAGGAACTTACTCATAAGCAGAAGTCCTTCTTCGAACAGACCGATGAGCTCACCAAGGCGATAACATCACTGGAGAAGGAAGTGATGCGTCTCAATACCCAGAAGGAGAAGGTAGAGGAGGAACAGGAGAAGCTTGTACAGTATATGTGGAATGAATATGAGCTCACCCTGTCGGCAGCTACGGAACTCCGCAACACAGAATATAACGATCCGGTCTTCTTAAGAAGGTCCATAGGAGAGGTAAGGGATAAGATAAGAAGGCTTGGAGATGTAAATGTTAACGCGATCGAAGAGTTTAAAACTCTTATGGAAGAATATGGCTTCCTGAAGAACCAGCATGATGATCTTGTTGAAGCGGAGAAGACGCTTGAAGGGATCATAGCAGAGCTTGATGAAGCCATGAGGACTCAGTTCGCCGCCAAGTTCAAGGATATATGCAGTGAATTCGACAAGGTGTTCAAAGAGATGTTCGGAGGCGGTAAAGGAAGCCTGGAGCTTCAGGAGGATGAGGATATCCTTGAAGCCGGGATCCGTATCATAGCTCAGCCGCCGGGCAAGAAACTTCAGAACATGATGCAGCTGTCAGGTGGTGAGAAGGCGTTGACCGCGATCGCTCTGCTTTTTGCGATACAGAACTTAAAGCCCTCGCCCTTCTGTCTGCTCGATGAGATAGAAGCTGCACTTGATGAATCGAATGTAGGAAGGTTTGCCGGATATCTTAACAAGCTGACCAAGCATACCCAGTTTATAGTGATCACACACAGGCGCGGTACGATGGAGAGAGCAGACAGGTTGTATGGTATTACGATGCAGGAGAAGGGAGTATCTACTCTTGTTTCGGTAAATCTTATTGATAAGGATCTGGATGATTAAGATAGGGCGGAGGATTTATGGGACTATTTGAAAAACTGAAGAACGGTCTGACAAAGACAAGGGACAATATTGCGCGCAGCTTCGATAACGTCTTTACTCCCTGCGAGATAGAAGATGATTTCTATGAAGATCTTGAAGAGCTCCTGATAATGAGCGATATGGGAGTTTCGACCACCGAGAAGATCATAGAAGATCTTAAGGCTAAGGTAAAGGAGCAGCATATCAAGACAACGGCCGACTGCCGAAGCGTCCTTATGGATTCGATCAAGGATCAGATGACACCTGATGAGACGGCTTATGATTTTGAAAAGGGTAAGGCGGTCATCCTGGTCATAGGTGTCAACGGGGTAGGCAAGACTACAAGTATAGGTAAGCTGGCTTATAATTACAAAAAGGAAGGCAAGAAGGTCATGGTAGCTGCGGCCGACACCTTCAGGGCAGCCGCGGTAGAACAGCTGACAGAATGGGCTGCAAGGGCCGGCGTTGATATCATAAAGGGCAGTGACGGACAGGATCCCGCATCGGTCGTATTTGATGCCCTCAAGGCGGCCAGGGCCAGGAACACGGACATACTCATATGCGATACTGCCGGCCGGCTCCATAATAAGAAGAACCTTATGGAGGAGCTTAAGAAGATACACAGGATAATAGACAGGGAATACCCTGAAGCGGTACGCGAGACCCTGGTGGTGATCGATTCGACAACCGGGCAGAATGCTCTGGTACAGGCCAGGGAATTCCATGAAGCCGCGGAGGCAACCGGCGTGATCATGACCAAGCTTGACGGTACCGCAAAGGGTGGGATAGCAGTTGCGGTACAGAGCGAACTTAACATTCCGGTCAAGTATATCGGTGTCGGTGAAGGTATAGATGACCTTGAGAGATTTGATCCCAACGAATTTGTGAACGCAATATTTGCGGATGATGCTTCAGTTGCAGATGATGATACGAATGAGGAGTAGAGATGGAAGATAATATGTTAACACTTGAGAAGTTCGAAGAAGCAAGTGAGATAGTCAAGAAGGTAACATTCGAGACCAAGCTTATATACAGCAGTTATTTAAGCGAAGCTACCGGAAACAGGGTTTACCTTAAGCCTGAGAATATGCAGATGACCGGGGCCTATAAGTTAAGGGGAGCCTACTATAAGATGTCGACCCTTAAGGAAGATGAGCGCAAAAGAGGCATAATAACGGCCTCTGCGGGCAACCATGCCCAGGGTGTCGCATATGCGGCAAAGGAGTATGGCTGCAAGGCGGTCATTGTTATGCCTACCACGACACCTCTTATCAAGGTAAACCGTACCAAGGGTTACGGGGCTGAAGTTGTCCTTTACGGTGATGTTTATGACGAAGCATGTGCAAGGGCACTGGAACTTGCAAAGGACAAGGGTTATACCTTCATACATCCCTTTGATGATCCGGTTGTGGCTACCGGACAGGGATCCATTGCGATGGAGATATTCAAGGAACTTCCCCTTGTTGACTATATCCTGGTTCCCATAGGAGGCGGCGGACTGGCTGCGGGTGTTGCGACCCTTGCCAAGCTCATGAACCAGAAGATAAAAGTCATAGGTGTTGAACCTGAAGGAGCAGCCTGCATGAAGGCCTCACTTGAAGCCGGCAAGGTAGTAACGCTGGATGGCGTTAATACGATCGCTGACGGTACTGCGGTAAAGACACCCGGAAGCAGGATATTCCCTTACATCAGGGAGAACCTTGATGATATAATCACTGTTCCCGATGAAGATCTTATCGTTTCCTTCCTGGATATGGTCGAGAACCACAAGATGGTAGTAGAGAATTCCGGACTCCTGACTGTTGCGGCGCTGAGGCAGCTTGACTGCAAGGGTAAGAAGGTTGTATCCATCTTAAGCGGAGGCAACATGGATGTCATTACCATGTCATCGGTTGTTCAGCAGGGTCTTATAATGAGAGACAGGATATTTACGGTATCCGTTCTTCTTCCCGACAAGCCGGGTGAGCTTTCAAGAGTGGCAGCAGTGATAGCAGGGAAAAACGGTAATGTTATCAAGCTTGAACACAACCAGTTCGTTTCCACCAACAGGAACGCTGCGGTTGAGCTGAGAATAACCCTTGAAGCCTTCGGAACAGACCACAAGAAAGAGATACTGGATGCACTTAACAAGGGAGGTTACAGGCCCAAGATCGTAAGAACAAGTGTATGATAAGGATTTTGGATCCATATAAATACAGTATTGAAATGGGTGTCAAGAAAAAATACTTGACACCCATTTCCTGTTTGTGTATAGTATAGCTTGTGCTGTAAGGAGCTTGTTATGGAACGTATTGCCTATCAGAATCTATTATATGACTTTTACGGTGAGCTTCTTACCGATCATCAACGCCGGATATATGAGAGCGCGGTGTATGAAGATCTGTCGCTCAAGGAGTTATCCGATGAATACGGGATCACCAGACAGGGAGTCCATGACCTCATCAAGAGATGCGACAAGGTCCTTATCGAATATGAGAACAGGCTTCATATGATCGAGAAGTTCGATAAGATAAAGGGACTGGTCGGGCAGATAAGGGAAGCGGCATCGGAAGAAGACGGTAACGGGGACAGGATAAAGAGCCTGTGTGACAGCCTGTTGGAGACATTATAATGGCATTTGAGAGCTTGACCGAAAAACTTCAGAATGTATTCAAGGGCCTTCGGAGCAAGGGACGCCTTACCGAGGAAGATGTTAAGGCTGCCCTTAAGGAAGTTAAGCTCGCCCTGCTTGAAGCTGATGTTAACTTCAGGGTTGTAAAGCAGTTCGTCAAGTCCGTGGAAGAGAGGGCTGTGGGACAGGACGTCATGAACGGCTTAAATCCAGGTCAGATGGTCATCAAGATCGTTAATGAAGAGATGATCGCCCTTATGGGAAGCGAGACCACCGAATTACAGCTTCAGCCCGGTAAGGCTGTAACGGTCATCATGATGTGCGGCCTTCAGGGTGCAGGTAAGACGACGACTGCAGCCAAGCTCGCAGGCAAGCTTAAGCTTAAGGGTAAGAAATGCCTGCTTGTTGCGGCCGATGTTTACAGGCCGGCAGCTATTAAGCAGCTGCAGATGAATGCGGAAAAACAGGAAGTTGACTTTTTCGCCATGGGTGATAAGAATTCACCCGTTGATATAGCAAGGGCAGCCATTGAGCATGCTAATAAGAACGGACACAACATTGTATTCATAGATACTGCAGGACGTCTTCAGATAGATGAGGAGATGATGCAGGAGCTTACGGATATCAAGTCGAATGTAGATGTTCATCAGACCCTGCTCGTTGTCGATGCAATGACCGGTCAGGAAGCCGTAAATGTTGCTTCTTCATTCAATGAGAAGATCGGTGTAGACGGAGTCATCTTAAGTAAGATGGACGGTGATGCGAGAGGCGGTGCGGCTCTGTCGATCAAGGCCGTGACCGGCAAGCCCATTCTTTATGTCGGCATGGGAGAGAAGCTGTCTGACCTTGAGCAGTTCTATCCCGACAGGATGGCAAGCAGGATACTGGGAATGGGAGATGTCCTTACCCTTATCGAGAAGGCGAGTGAGAATCTCGACATCGATGAGGAGAAGGAAAAGGAGATGTCCCGTAAGCTCAAAAAGGGTAAGTTTGACTTTGAGGACTACCTTGAGAGCATGAACCAGATGAAGAAGATGGGAGGTCTGTCGAGTATACTCGGGATGATGCCGGGACTCGGAATGGGTTTAAAGACCCAGGACCTTGAGAATGCGATAGATGAGAAGAAGATGGCCCGCACGGAAGCCATAGTCCTGTCCATGACGAAGAAGGAGAGGCAGAATCCGGATATCCTGAATCCATCAAGGAAGCACAGGATAGCAAAGGGGGCCGGAGTTGACATTTCGGAGGTCAACAGGCTTGTAAAGCAGTTCGAGCAGAGCCGCAAGATGATGAAGCAGCTGCCCGGAATGATGAACGGAATGGGTAAAAAGGGTAAGTTCAAAATGCCCTTTTAAATAAATACCAAATATTTTTATGGAGGTGAAAGAAATGGCAGTAAAGATCAGACTCAGGAGAATGGGACAGAAGAAGGCACCTTACTATAGAATCATTGTTGCTGACGGAAGGTCTCCCCGTGACGGAAG
>JAILCT010000230.1 GCA_024690425.1 Lachnospiraceae bacterium
GGATTACATCTTGGAAATGAATCATATTACGAAGGAATTCTCCGGAGTAAAGGCTCTTGATGATGTTAATCTTAAGGTTAAAAAGGGCGAGATTCATGCGATCTGCGGCGAGAACGGTGCCGGCAAGTCCACCCTTATGAATGTCTTATCCGGTGTGTATCCCTTCGGAACCTATGAAGGAGATATCTTATACAAGGGTGAGCACTGTAAGTTCCATAATTTAAGGGATTCGGAAGCCAAGGGAATCGTTATAATACATCAGGAGCTGGCATTAAGTCCCTTGCTCAGTGTAGCCGAGAATGTATTCATCGGGAATGAGCAGACAAGCATGAAGGGCGTTATAGACTGGACAGCGACCAGAAGACGTGCAGTGGAGATGCTTGCCAAGGTTGGGCTTGAACATGAAGATGTCAATGTTCCCGTAAACAGTCTCGGAGTCGGCAAGCAGCAGCTTATAGAGATAGCCAAGGCCCTGGCCAAGAAGGTTGAACTGCTGATACTTGACGAGCCCACAGCTGCTCTTAACGATGAGGAGAGCCGAAAGCTTCTTGATATAATGCTTCAGCTGAAGGAACAGGGTATAACCTGTATCATCATCTCTCATAAGCTTAATGAGATAGAGTATGTATCGGATTCGGTTACGATAATTCGAGACGGTCATACGATCGAGACTCTTGTAAAGGGAGTCGATGATTATTCCGAGGACAGGGTTATCAAGGCTATGGTAGGTCGTGAAATGACCAACCGTTATCCTGTCAGGGAAGGAGTCACTATCGGTGATGTAATATTCGAAGTTAATAACTGGAATGTTTTCCATCCCGATGATGAACACAGGCAGATGCTCAAGGATATCAACATTCAGGTCCGTGCCGGTGAAGTTGTGGGACTTGCGGGACTTATGGGTGCCGGAAGAACCGAATTCGCAATGAGTCTTTTCGGACGAAGCTACGGACAGAAGATATCCGGAACCGTTAAGATAAACGGTAAGGAAGTAAAGCTTAAGACAGTAAAGGATGCGATCAATGCCAAGCTTGCTTATATCTCCGAAGACCGTAAGACCTACGGATTAAATCTTATCGGTGATGTAAAGGAGAACATGACGATCGCGGCAAGGCCCAAATATTTCTCCAAGAACGGCGTGATCAATGCGAACGATGAGATCGTTGCCGCTCAGGAGTATAAGAAGAGGATCAATGTCAAAGCGCATTCCATCAATCAGGTAGTCGGAGCCCTTTCCGGCGGTAATCAGCAGAAGGTTGTAGTTGCCAAGTGGATGATGACTCAGCCTGACGTACTGATCATGGATGAGCCTACAAGAGGTATTGATGTAGGTGCCAAATATGAGATTTACTGTGTAATAAACGAACTTGCCAAATCAGGAAAGGCAGTCATCGTAATTTCTTCTGAAATGCCCGAGATAATCGGTACCTGCGACAGGGTATACGTAATAAACGAAGGTGAGATCGCAGGCGAGCTTACCAAGGAAGAGGTATCGCAGGAGAGGATAATGCAGTGCATAATGGCACATCAAAGGAAGGGAGACGAAGATGGAAACGAATAATAAGAAATATGTCAAAATGGACATGAAACAGTACGGAATGTTTTTTGCCCTTATAGCTATTTACCTGGTGTTTGCTCTGCTTACAAAGGGCGCCAATCTGACACCCATGAATATCAACAATCTTATCATGCAGAACGGATACGTTGTTATCCTGGCGATCGGTATGCTGCTGTGCGTACTTACCGGTAACATCGATCTGGGTGTAGGTTCTGTCGTTGCGGTGTGCGGATCCTTTGCCGGTATCATCATGATGGATCTTAAGATGAACATGTGGGTCGCAATAATCGCTGCTTTATTGGTTGGACTTCTTACAGGTGTTTTTGCCGGATTTTTCATCGCATATCTCGGCATCCCGCCTTTTGTAACAACCCTTGCAACAATGCTTATGGGACGCGGTCTTACATATACGCTCCTGCAGGCACAGACAAAGGGACCCTTCGATCAGTCATATAACTTCATCGGAGCAGGTTTCCTTCCGGTTGTCAAGATACCGTTCGGTGACGGTACACTCGATCTTGTAAGTATAGTAGTTGCGATCATAGCATCAGTTCTGCTGATATATTCCGAGATCAGATCCAATGCGACCAAGAAAAAATATAATTTCGCGGTAAATCCGACATGGCAGATAGCACTTAAGCTTGGCATCATGCTGTTCATAATCTGGTTCTTCTTCTATAAGCTCGCAAGATATAACGGACTGCCTTTTGTTCTGCTCATCATGGTTATCCTTATAGCGATATACGGATTCATA
>JAILCT010000243.1 GCA_024690425.1 Lachnospiraceae bacterium
GAGAAGATACTGGCCCACGAAGAGGAACGCGATGAGAAATTCGTTTCCCAGATCGATGAACTCATGAAGTTCTATGAAGCCGGCTATGCAAGATGGAGTGCATCACATTAAACTACGTTTCGCGTCATACGATTTCGGACGAACCATCAGAGCACCGGGCTCGACTCAGCATCCATGCTTCGGCTCGCCGCTCTCCCCTCCGTCCGGTCGGGGAGCACTCTTCTTCTCGTCCAAAATGTATGCCGCTTCACTTACAAAAGAGTGAGTGCATTCGGATGAAATGTATGACGCTGAGCGGGATTATATAAGAAACAGACAAGATGGAGGAAATCATGGACAGTGACAGTAGCAACGACAATTTAACCACGACAACCAGCACGATAATGCAGAGGCTTTCGGAGGGCAGGTTCGTCCTCATCGCCGAGATCGGGGTCAATTACTATGACATCGCAACCAAGGAGGGCATTACCCCCATGGAAGCGGCCAAGCTCATGATCAGGGAGGCCAAGCATGCGGGAATCCATGCGGTAAAGTTCCAGACCTACAAGGCAGGAACACTTGCAGCCAAGGCATCCCCCTATTACTGGGATATAAACGAGGAGCCCACGCAGTCCCAGTATGAGCTCTTTAAGAAGTTTGATTCTTTCGGCTATGATGAGTATAAGGAGCTTAAGGAATACTGCGACGAGACGGGGATAGAGTTTTTGTCGACGGCCTTTGATTATGATTCTGCCGATTACCTTGATGAGCTTATGCAGGTTTACAAGATATCCTCATCGGACCTTAGCAACCTCCCCTTTATCGAGCATCAGGCTAAGAAGAACAAGCCCATCATAATGTCGGTGGGAGCTTCCAACCTTCCCGAGATAGAGGCGGCTGTTGACACCATACGGGCAGTGAGCGAGCAGCCTATTGTCCTTATGCACTGTGTACTTGAATATCCCACTCCGCTTGAGGATGCCAATCTTCTGAAGATACTGTCGCTTAAGAGGCAGTTCCCGGAGCTGTATATAGGGTATTCCGATCACACCAAGCCTACAGATAACTGCGATGTGATCAAGACGGCATATAATCTCGGAGCCCAGTGTATTGAAAAGCATTTTACTCTTGATAAGACACTTAAGGGGAACGATCATTATCATGCCATGGATCCTGACGACGCCAAGCGGATACTTGGGGCCATCAACGAACTTGATATCATAAGGGGAAGCGGCGAACTCAACTGCCTTGAAACGGAGATGACGGCACGGGCCAACGCAAGGCGTTCGATAGTTGCGGACGGCAATATCCCGGCAGGAACCGTTATCACGGAATCGATGCTCACCTTCAAGCGTCCCGGTACCGGAATATCACCCGATAAGATCTTTAAGGTGGTAGGGAAGGCAGCTGCAAGAGATATCGAGGACGACACTATCCTTACGATGGATATGCTCTGCGATGTGGAAGAAAGCAGCGAAGAGGAACCGCTTATCTGAATCAGATGACCGGATCAAATGATCTTATAGAATCTTACCAGCAGGTCGGCTTCCGGCCTGCTGATCTTTTTGTCTCCATAGAAGCAGGTCTGTGATAGAAGCAGGATATCATCTGCATTTACGCCGGCTGCACTCATAAGGGTATTCAGCCTTAATCCCTTTTTGGAACCGGATGCGATAAGGCGTGATATGAGCATGAAGTTCTCTTCCGTAAGGGCTGAAGGCCTGGTCGAATATTTTTTGGCAAGCTTCTTACATGTCCTTTTGTAAAGATATGAGACCTGCGGAGCATAGTCACCTGCCTTATATGATCTTCTTCGTTTTATAAGGTCCCTGACAGCAATTATCAGCCACTTAAATACAGGTATCAGCATAAGGACAAGGATCAGACCCGTGAACACATTAAAGGCCGAGAAATCATTAAGGTTAAAGAAGGAAGAAGGGTCAAAGTCCTGCGCAGGACCATTGCCGCCTGCATCCTCATCACTTCCGGGTATATATGCAGGATCCAGAAGCCTTGACAGGGATGCGAGAAAATCAGCATAGGACGGTCCCTGTGAACCTGTGTCGGGAACGGTGAGATCGACAGGCATCCAGCCGAAGCCGTCTATAAACACTTCGACCCAGGCATGTGCATTGCCGTCGGATACTTCCGTTGTAACAACGGTTCCTGCCCCCAGGGGATTTTTACCCGTATAGTAATAAGAGGTATCCTCATCCGAGGCCGAACCCGATTCGGTGATCCCGGATGCTGTAACAACATATCCTTCAACATATCTTGCAGGTATGCCGTAGGATCGAAGGAGCAGGGCACCTGCAGAAGCAAAGTGGGCACAGTATCCCCTCTTCTGGTCGCTTAGGAAATATGTGACGAAGTCCTTATTATAAGGCGTGGCTCCGGGGGCCATATCATAAGTATAGTTATCAAGAAAGAACTTATAGATCAGGTCGATCTGCGCCCTTACATTATCGGCGGTTCCTATTTCATCATGATAAGACATCAGTTCATCAAGTATCTGAGGAGGTATCTGCAGATAGTTGGAATAGACCTCATTATGATATTCGGAAAGTGCGATCGTTTCCCCGTTATCATAGAGCCCGGCAAGCTTTCCTTCGTTTTCGAACACAGCATTGACCCTCTCGGATGAGAAAGGGACAAATTCATAAGTACGTTCGTTATCTGTCGCGGAATAGCCGGCGATCACCGATGTGGGTTCAACTATGACAGCATCGGGGAGCGAAGATACAAAATAGGGAACATAGACATACCCTGTATCGGCATCTATATTTTTTACTTTCATTCTTGCATGGGCTTCTTCTGTCATGCCGCTTTCGGTCATCAGGTCAAGCGCGTGACTCTCACATAAATATCTCTCCGCTGCGATATCCGATCTTGAAGAGGGACCGCCGGATGAAGGCATGGATACCAGGTACCTGCGGCCTTCCGAGGGGGCTTCCCACGAACTCCCCGTGTATAACCATGAGGTGTAGCCCTTAAGGTAGAGGGTCTCGAAGGAATAGGGAACAAAGGTAACTTCAAGATCGGTTTCGTAATCGGGAGCAACACTTCTTACACCGCCTAACTTACCGCCGCTTATACCGCCCTTGGCTTCATACCTGTTAAAGAGGCCCATTATACCTGTCTGAGTCAGGATCTTGACGTTTTCATCAAGGCTTTCCTTGAAAGAGCTCTTACGAAGAACGGCTTCATTTTCGGATGCCGAAATAACGGAAGAGGTGAAGATTGAAAAAATGAGGGAAGCGCACAGGGCAAATATGCATATGGACAGCATGGACATGGCGTTTGATTTATGGAAGATAATGAGCCTTCCCTTCTTGTCATAATAATCAAAAGAATACTCCCTGGGCTTCTTCCGTATTGCCGGCTGTACAAAATAGAAATGGCATGAATGCCTGATAAGAAATATCCCGAAATACGAGAAAAAGAGGAAAGCAAGAGACAGATATGAGGGATATCTGCCTATAAAAATGCCAAGCTGGAGAGGCAGGAAGGTCAGGAAGAAGGCGGTGGCATAGTACATGTTGTTGAAGATATCGACATTAAGCAGTAGGACCAGGAAGACACCGAGAAAAATGCTGACTGTTGTAATAGTCAGATATCTGTCCTGGATTATCTCCGTATATTCGCGGACCGATGATAAGAGATAGTGGCTTGAATAGGCTTCGTTAACGATATTAAGGAGGGCCTGATAACCCGAATTGGCATAGGTCCTCATGGCAAACAGGCCATATGCAAAGAGGAACATAAAGAGAAAGTACCCGGCAACATAGAAGAGCCTTGATATATGTATCAGTGCGAGAAAAAGAGCCGATATCAGGAGGATGATGAGTATAAGAGGGTAGTTTGCCGCGATCTCAAACTGGCTTAATAATCCCAGCACACAACCGGCTGAAGCGCAGAAAATGAGCATGCCGACAATAAGACAGTGGATCACATCATTGTTCTTTCCATGTCTTGAATTCTCATTTTTTGAAAAGCCGTAATAGAGTTCGTCAGTTAACATGTATAAGGGTTCCTTTATCCTGTCCTGATCTTTGGTATACGGATAAGGCCAGATCCTTCTTGTCATAGCTTCCGGCGTAGAAGGCCTGCGTCATTGCTTCATTAAGATCATCTTCGGAGTTTATCCTTATCTGCACAAAATCAGAAGCTTTTTCGTTATAGAACATAAATATGAACGGTTCTCCTGCCCTGATGAGCTCGCCTGATACTGCCATGGCTTCTTCGATGGCATTATTCAGGACATTGCTTAAGGAAGGATCCTTATCGCATTCCTCCTTTGACGGCTGATAAAGCTCCAGAAGGACCGTAAAATCATTGGAGGAAGTGGCTTCGTTCTCCTTGACGATAAGGGTATCAAGCTTCTCCGTCAGCTTCCAGTGGATCCTTGATAAGCGGTCGCCGGGCCTGTATTCCCGGATATCGGTCACATTGCTTGAGGCATTACCCTTACGGCCCGTATCGGTAAATTCATCAAACCCTTCCTCATAAACGATCTCGTGCCTCTTCTCAAGAGGGGATACCTCGGGCATAAGGGTTACCGACCGGGTAAGCTCTGTATCTTTTCTGAAGCTAAACAGATGGATGGGATCATATACGATAAGGTTACCGGCATGTGCTTCGTATATACCGTATTTTTTGAGCTTCAGGGGAAAGTCAAGGGACGTTGTGCCCCCGGACACAAGCGACATTGAATGGGTCTCATTTTCATATCCTCCATAGAAGAGCGACCTGAAACCTATCGTGATATCCGCACAGGAAACCGGGACCGGCGTGGGATTGTTTATGGCAAGCGTAAGACATTCCGTACTCAGGTCAAGGGATACGGTAAGCCTGCCTGCCGCATATTTCGTGATATTGTATGACAGGACGGGAAGGCTTAACAGAAGTATGGAGACCAGATAAAAAAATGACTGCAGATAGAAGAATGAAAATAGCAGTGAGAAGATAAATACGCTTATGTATGATATCCATGCCGAAACGGGTGAGTTGGTCTTGCGAAGAAACCAGCCAAGCACCCGGCGGCGCCTGATCGTTTTATTCAATGGCTCTTCCTCATACGGGTACGGGAACAAAATCAAGTATATCTCTGATCACGTCTTCGGCACTCCTGCCTGCGGCCTTGGCCTTGGTGGACAGTATTATACGATGGTTGCATACCGGACAGATGACTTTATGGATATCCTCCGGAATGACAAAGTCACGCCCCTCGTAGCAGGCATAAGCCCTTGCGAGCTTTAAAATGGCGATGGAGCCGCGAGGTGAGACACCCTGGATGAGCATATCCGTCTTCCTGGTGGCTTCGCTTAATGAAACGACATAATCACATATCTCATCGGATGCATGAACATTGGCAGCCTGTTCCTGGAGGGCGGTTATGGACCCGGCATCCATTACCCTGTTTACGGTATCGATAGCTTCAAAGGAATTACCCTTAAGGATCTCGGTTGCTGCCAGATGGTCGGGGTATCCCAGTGTAAGGCGTACGAAGAAGCGGTCAAGCTGTGAATCCGGAAGCTTCTGCGTACCCGAGGCCCCTATGGGATTCTGGGTCGCAATGACAAAAAAGGGTGACTTTAAACGGTAGGTTGTCGATTCAACGGTA
Source organism: Lachnospiraceae bacterium (assembly GCA_024690425.1). Next base: position 5,603 of record JAILCT010000243.1, read on the forward strand.
ACACGCCTCTCTTCCATTACTTCAAGAAGGGCAGACTGGGTCTTGGGCGAGGTCCTGTTTATCTCATCTGCAAGAAAGAGATTGGTAAAGACCGCACCCGGCTTAAAGGTAAAATCATTCTTCTCTCTGTCATACATTGAAAAACCCAGTATATCCGAGGGAAGGACATCGGGTGTGAACTGCATTCTCTTATATCCTATGCCAAGAGACCTTGAGAGGGCTACGGCAAGTGTTGTCTTGCCCACGCCCGGTATGTCTTCAAGAAGTATATGACCTCCGGCCAGCATGGTACATAAGACCATGTCTATGATATCATCCTTGCCGCGAAGGACCTTGCTTATTTCACTTTTGACTGCCATCAGTTTTTCGTTCATATCGTTTATCTTTCGCCCTTTACCGGTTTGTGTTATAATCGTATTCAGTATATCATTTTTGCAGTTATAAGGTAAAGAATTAAATAGATGTCCGAAAAGAACCTGGTATTAAAAAGCGGTATCTGGTACACCGTATCAAGCATCGCCATAAGGGCTGTTGCAATAATTACGAGCCCGATATATACCGCAATGCTCACGACCGGTGATTACGGCCGTGCCAATACCTTTAATTCATATGTTGAAGTAATAAACATAATAACATGTCTGTGCATAGTCTACAGTATAGGCAGGGCCAAGATAGATTTCAGGGAGAAGTTTGATGAATATATGTCCGCACTTCAGGGACTCTCAAGCTCCTTCGCTTTTTGCGTGCTTATCATTGCCACGATATTCAGGGAACAGATATCAGGCATAATAAAGTACGAAGTTCCTCTGGTAATGGCCCTCTTCGTATATCTGATCATCTACCCTTCGGTCCAGTACATGCAGGAAAAATGCAGGTTTGAATATAAATACAGGGAGAATATAGCAATATCCCTCATAACCTGCATAGGAACCGTGGTGCTGTCGATCACCCTTATGTATTTTTTCAATGATAAAAGATATATAGGCAAGATCCTGGGAACGATCCTTCCCACGTTCCTGATGGGTATAGGCTTTTATATAAACATCCTGAAGAAGGGGCGGGTCTTTTACAACAGGGAGTACTGGGGATATGCCTTAAGGATAGGTTTGCCCATGATACCGCATGCCTTAGCCCTTGTGGTTCTTGCCCAGATCGACAGGATAATGATCAAGAATATCTGCTCGGACGCCGATGCGGGCCTGTATATATATGGCTATTCGATAGCCACCCTTCTTGCGATATTTACGAATGCGATAGGCCAGGCATGGCTCCCGTGGCTAAATGAACAGCTGGCCTCAGGCAGCAGGGACAGAATAAGAAATCTTCAGAAGAAGCTGGTCCTGCTTGGGTGCTTCTTAAGCCTTGGATTTATTACCGTTGCACCTGAGGCCCTTATGATCCTTGCTCCGCGTGCAAGGGACTACTGGGTAGCCAAATGGGTAATACCTCCGGTGGCTCTCGGAACCCTGGCCCAGTACTTCTATACCAATTATGTCAATATCGAGCTCTTTTACAAAAGAACTCCCATCATCGCGATATCATCGGTCATGGCAGCGATAGCAAATGCTGTAATGAATGCTGTCATGATCCCGAGGTTCGGATATGTTGCGGCTGCATATACGACCCTTGTAAGCTATCTTCTCCTTATGCTCTTTCACTATATTGCCGTTACCTATGTCATTAAGGAGAGGGTTTATTCCAATGCATATATGTTTACGGCAATGGTCATATGTATGGCAGCAGGTATAGCCATGTGCCTGTTCTACCGTGACGGAACGGATATGATCATTAAAAGATATGCTGTTGCGGCAGTAACCCTGACTGTTTTTGCGCTTGTCAACAGGAAGGATCTTATGCTGCTCGTTTCTTATATTAAGAAACGGCTGAATTTGACTTAGATTTAAGGATTTTATATACTTACATGTAATTATTTATCCAAAATAGCGAAAATACGCAGTATTTTGAGCCTGTTCTGAATAATTGCAATAATAAAGAGGTAGAAATATATGAAGTCACTTATAATTATACCGGCAAGGGGCGGATCAAAGCGCATTCCCAGAAAAAATGTGCGGATAATGTGCGGAAAGCCCCTTATCCTGTATTCGATAGAAAATGCCAGGGCACTTAAGGAATTCATGGACGTGGATGTTGCAGTATCTACGGATGATGAGGAGCTTGGAGGCATAGTAAAAAAGCGCGGCGTGGATGTGATAGCAAGGCCTGCGGAACTGGCCGGCGATTCCGTAACGCTTGACCCGGTCATCTATCATGCCCTTAACTGCATGGAAGAGAGAAAGGGATGCAGGTACGACACTGTGATCACCATGCAGTGTACTTCGCCGACCCTTAAGATGGAGACTGTAAAGAAAGCGATCGAATTCTTCGAAGCTTCGGAATGGGATACGGTAATAAGTGCCATGAACAAACCGCATCTGTCATGGTCAATAAAAGACGGACAGATAGTAAAGAATTACGAGAAACGTCTTAATTCACAGGAACTGCCTGCCAATTATCTTGAGACGGGCGGATTCCTGATAACCAGACGGGAATGTGTTACGGATTCGGGTCGGATCGGTGAGAAGGTCAATATATTCGAGATACCGGAAGATGAGGCCGTAGATATCGACACTTATTCGGACTGGGTGCTGTGTGAGAATATTTTAAGGCGCAAGAAGATAATGTTCCGTACCGTAGGAAGGATGAAGCTGGGTATGGGGCATATTTACAGGTGCCTGACGCTTGCATTTAAGCTTACCGGCCATGATATAGTCTTTGTTACCGATAAGGATTCCGATATAGGCATAGATAAAATAAATGAATCCAACTTCCCTCTTATCGTGGTGGGGAGCGAGGATGAATTCGAGAGTGTTCTTGAAAGGGAGAAGCCCGATATCCTTGTGAACGATATATTGGACACATCGGTTTCCTACATGACCATGGTAAACAGGTATGCCAAGAGAGTAGTTAACTTCGAGGATGTTGGACCCGGTGCCAAATATGCGGATGCTGTCATCAATGCCCTGTATGAGAAGGGTGAGAAGCTTCATAATGAGTACTACGGTTCCAGGTATTTCTGCATAAGGGATGAATTCCTTGAGGAAGAACCCTCGGAATTCTCGGAAGAGGTTGAGAACGTAATAGTCATATTCGGCGGTGCCGATCCTTCCGATCTTACGGGAAGGCTCTACAAGGTAGTGAAGGAGATCCACAGGGAACATAAGAACATCAGGTTCCATTTCCTTCTGGGCTTTGCCTATAATCATAAGGATAAGATCGTGACCGACGAAGAGAACAATATATTTGTCCATAATGATGTAAGACGCGTAAGCTCGTACATGAGCAAGGCGGACCTTGCCATAACAAGCCAGGGCAGGACCGTATTCGAGCTTGCAAGCATGGGTGTTCCTTCTGTGGTGCTTGCCCAGAACGAGAGGGAGGCAGAGCATGTCTTTGCCGGTATCCAGAACGGATTCATTAACCTGGGTATAGGAAGGGAACAGGACGATTCAACGATAATCTCGACAATAAACTGGCTGATCATGACCCCCAATGTAAGGGCGGAGATGAGAAGGCTCCAGCTTCTTAAGGACTTTTCAAAAGGACAGGAGAGGGTCATCAATCTCATACTCAATGACTCGGATGATGACGAGTGATAATTCTCATTATAAGGATGTATGAAGCAGAATAATAATGATTTTCAAATGATAAATGTCCGGAAGGAATACGAGCAGGATCTTCTGGATGCCAGGATACTTAAAGAGCAGCAGGAAGAAGAGTACAGGCTTCAGTATGCTGCCGCGCAGGAAGAGCTTGAGCAGGAAATGCTCAGGCAGCAGGCCATACAGAACGGGATCATCCGGGAGAATGCAAGGGCGTTCGTACAGGAAATGCCCTCGATGCATGACGCTTCTGCGATATCTCTTTCCGGAAACATGGATAATATATATGCCGGGAATGCGATACCCTCGCAGCCGATCATCCCCCAGGAGGTGATCGATTCGAGAATATCCCACATGGCAACTGCCATGAACGGCTTTACCGGCAGGAAGGTACTGCTTGTAAATACCGTATGCGGAACAGGGAGTGTCGGCAGGCTGGTTGAAGGGCTGTACCATACGCTCATGGCATCCGGTTATGAATGCCTTGTTGCGTACGGCAGGGGCGAGGTTCCTTCCGATGTACGTGCATACAGGATAGGGACAGATACTGATGTATATATCCACGGAGCAATGAGCAGGCTTTTTGACAGGCATGGATTTTACTCAAGAAGGGCCACCATGGACTTTATAGATATGGTGAAGGAGTACGATCCAGACATAATCCATCTGCACAATGTTCACGGATATTATCTGAACCTTGATATACTTTTTGACTATTTAAGGTCCTGCGGCAGGAAGATCATATGGACCTTGCATGACTGCTGGTCCTTTACCGGTCATTGCAGCCATTTTGAATATATCGGATGTACCAAATGGATGAACGGATGCTTTAAATGCGAGCAGTTAAGAGAGTATCCCAAATCTTTTGGTGCCGATAATTCGGCCGGGAACTACGAAGACAAGAAGCTCCTGTTTACCGGTATCGACAACCTTACGATAGTGACGCCGTCCCAGTGGCTTAAAGACAAGGTTGAACAGTCATTTTTAAAGGAGTATCCGGTAGTAGTTGTGCCTACCGGGATAGACCTTACCAGGTTTGTGCCTTATGATGAAAATGTTGCTAAGGATAATCTGGTATTCAGCATTAAGAACGATCTGGCGCTCAGGAATAAGACAATACTGCTCGGAGTGGCAAACCCCTGGAGGGACAGGAAGGGACTCTTCCAGTTCGACATGCTCGCCAAGACCCTTGGGGACCGATATGCCATAATACTTGTGGGACTTAACGATAAGCAGATGGACGGCCTTTCGGAAGGAATCACGGGTCTTGCGAGGACAGACAGTGTTGAGGAACTGGCAGCCCTGTATTCCATGGCGGACATTTATATAAACCTTACTTTGGAGGACACCTTCCCCACAACCAATCTTGAAGCATTGGCATGCGGGACGCCTGTTATAACCTATAAGGCCGGAGGAAGTCCGGAGAGCCTTGACGAAACATGCGGAGAGGTGGTTGAGAGAAACAGTATTCAGGGAGTTGTGGCCGCTATAGACAAGATTCTCAGTCAGAAGGGCCGGTGCTATACCAAAGAGATGTGCTTAAGAAGGGCACAGCTTTACAGTCAGGAATACAGGTTTTTGGAATATATTCAAAATGTGTATGAAGCTTTATGAGAAATGTATGTAAGAAATTCGAAAAAAGCATAATATTCGCCATGAAGTTTTTTATGTATGCGGCGGCATTTGCGACTTTTTTCCTTCTGTTTGCCATAGATAACAGGGAGATCATCGCACTGTCGAGAACAGCGGCGGTAACAATGTCGACTTATGCCATAATCCTTGTACTTATGTCGGGTACATACGGAAGCTATGCAATAGGTATGAAGAAGGATAAGGATATTCTTCTGTCACTTACGATATCCGGGATCTTTACCGATCTTATAACCTATTTTGAATTGACGATCATGAAGACGAATGAGGCCAACAATTCCACCTTCAGGATTGAAAATGTGGGCATACTCATTTCGGTGATCATTATTCAGTTTTTGATACATCTTCTCTTTATAAAGCTTGGGAACGCTTTCTATTTCTGGCTTAATGAACCGGAGAAATGCCTTGTCGTAACATCTGAAACCGGTGATGTGGGAAGGGTGGTTGCGGCCCTGTCGGATATGTCGAAGAGATATATGGTCTACGATCCCGTGAACTGCCATGACCCGGCACTTAAGGACAGGATAGTGGAAGCGGACACCGTAGTAATGTATGAGGTCCCGGTCGACATAAGGAAGGATGTTATCGACTGGTGTTATCAGAACCTTAAGAATATCTACTATAATCCTAACGTGGCAGATATTCTTGAGCATAATTCCCAGCAGATGATCATGGACGATATCTCCTTTTATGCCTGGCAGTTCCATCTGATAACATTTGAGCAGAGGATAGTCAAGAGGCTTATGGACATAGTGATAGCAAGCCTCCTTCTTGTTATACTTAGCCCGGTACTTCTCGTAAGTGCCATATTCATCAGGAAAAATGACGGTGGGAAGATCCTCTTTCGCCAGAAGAGGGCAACAGCAAACGGCAGGATCTTTGAGATATACAAGTTCCGGACGATGAAGGAGAATGTCGAAAACCGATCGGCTGTAAAAGATGATGACAGGATAACAAGTGTCGGCAGAATCCTCAGAAAATACAGGATAGATGAACTTCCCCAGCTTATAAACATAGTAAAGGGAGATATGTCTCTTGTGGGTCCGAGGCCCGAAATGCTCGAAAACGTCAAGGATTACGAGAAGGAGCTTCCCGAGTTCAGATACAGGCTCAGGATGAAGGCCGGACTTACCGGCTATGCCCAGGTTTTCGGGAAGTATAATACGAGTTCCAAGGATAAGCTGATGCTGGATCTTATGTATATAGAGAACTATTCCCTTATAAGAGATATACAGCTCCTCTTCCAGACACTTATGGTGATCTTCAAGGCGGATGAGTCAACGGAGGCTTTTGGTGATAAATAGTACTTCCGTATCGATAATAACGGTAACATACAACAGTGAGGCCACTCTTGAGAGAACAATAGGATCAGTTCTGTCGCAGACGCTTAAGCCCTATGAATATATTATCGTCGACGGCTGTTCGACAGATGATACCCTGCAGATAGCCGAAGGATACAGGAAGGCGTTTGAGGATAAAGGCATAAGGTACACCGTTATATCCGAACCCGATAATGGTATATACGATGCAATGAATAAGGGCATCGGCATGGCATCGGGTGATATAATAGGTATGATCAATTCCGATGACTGGTATGAACCCTGTGCCGTTAAGGCCGTGACAGAGGCATATGAGGAGGAACATTTTGATATGTTCTATGCCGATCTTAAGATGCATCTACCATCGGGCTCGACCTTTATAAAGAAGGCCAGATACCGCAGATATGCGACATCAAGGGACTGGAACCATCCTACGACCTTTATAAGCAGGAAGATGTATGATAAGTTCAGGTACAGGAATGAGACCATTCATGATGATTACGATCTTGTGTTAAGGCTCAGGAAGGCCGGTGCGAAGGTGACGGTAAGGAATACGGTTCTTGCCGATTTTACAATGAACGGCACTTCACATGAAAGAAGTCTTAAAAAGACTATGGAACGTGTTAAGATAAAGTACAGGATATACAGGGATAACGGCTACAGTCCCTTGTATTTCTTTGAGTGTTTTCTGGTAGAGGCAGCCAAGTTTATAGTAGGTTAGATTATGGAGATCAAGACATTAACTTTTTTTTCGAACTATTACAATCACCATCAGAAGGCCCTGTGTGATGAATGGGCTTCAATCCTGGGAGAAGGCTTTACATTTGTTGAGACTGAGCCCATAGAAGGGTTCAGGTCGACAATGGGATGGGGGCAGGAGGAAGTACCGCCGTATGTCCTCAGGACCTATATTGATGATAATTCATATGAAAAAGCGCTGGAACTGGGACGGGACAGTGACCTTGTGGTAATGGGAACCGCTCCGGAAGTGTTCATAGAAGAGCGCCTGAAGCTTAACAGGATAACCTTCAGGTATTCGGAGAGACCGCTGAAGGAAGGCTTTATCAAGTTCCTTATTCCCAGGCTCACGAAGAAATACATGCATCTTCATGTAAGGAACAGGCACAGGAACATATATGTCCTGGCAGCAAGTGCCTACACAGCATGGGACTTTAGGAAGATGCTTAACAGCTATCCTCATAAGTGTTATAAATTCGGTTATTTTCCGGAGCATAAGGAATATGATGTAAAGAAGCTTATGGACAGGAAGCGAATCGTAGCAGACAGGGAAACGGGGGATCCAGAGATGCCCACTATACTGTGGCTGGGACGGATGCTCAAGCTTAAACATCCTGACCTTCTTGTGAAGGCCACAGCAGCACTCCGCGACAAGGGATATAAATTCCGTGTACTCTATGTTGGTGAAGGAGAGGAAAGAGAGAATTTACAGATACTTGTCAATATGTATCATCTGGGGGATATCACCTTTTTCATGGATTTCCTGTCGCCGGACCAGGCAAGGGAGAAGATGGCGGATGCCAAGATATTTGTTATGACCTCCAACTTCCTTGAAGGCTGGGGATCTGTGATATATGAGGCGTTGAATGCAGGATGCGCTACGGTAGCATCACATGCTCCCGGAGCCTGTCCGTGGCTTGTAAAGGATGGGATCACGGGATTTGTGTTTGAGAGCGGAAATGTGGAATCACTGACAAAGAAGCTTGAGATACTGCTTAACGATCCTTCGTTGTGTGAAAAGCTGGGAACAGCCGCGTATGAACAGATGCACAGGCTGTGGAATCCTTCCGTGGCAGCAAGGAATGTACTGACTCTGGCAGACGATCTTTCTCAGGGAAGGGACACGTCGATTAAGGACGGCCCATGCTCTCCTGCGGAAATACTTAAGAACAACTGGTATCAAGAGAAAGGATAAGATGTATGAAGATCCTCTTCCTGATGGAATATCCGATAGACCTGCCGGGCGGCGGACAACTGTCTACATGGACGCTTTGCGACGGCCTCAAGAAGCAGAGGCTGGAACCGGTTGTGGCATGTCCTGTCCTGCTTGACAGAAGAAGGAATGTTTTTGATTTCAAGGTAGTTGAATATAAGTCAGACGAGAACAGAGAGAGAAGCAAGGCAGCAAGGATCAGGAACTTTATCGGAAGGATATTCTCTTTTTTTAGGATCATTAAGAAAGAGAAGCCGGATATCATACATGTTTCCATGTCGGAATCACTGATCACTTTCGGCTTTTTAAGATGCCTGGGACTCTTTAAGGATATCCCCTTTGTCTATACTGACAGGGGACTTGCCTACGGCTACAGGAGACATTCCAAGTTATGTATAAAGAAGACGATGAAGCATGCGGCGGCAATGATATGCACGACCGAATTCAACAGACAGCTGTGGCTTAAGGAGAAGATGAGTGTACCGATCACAGTCATCCCCAATACCATAAGTACGGCATTTGATATTTATGACGTGACCAAGCGCCCTGTGATAAGGGCAGGGCACGGGATAGCCGAGGATGACTTTGTCATAGGATTTGCCGGCAGGATATCCGAAGAGAAGGACTGGGATCTGGTACCTGTACTTGTAAAGGCCGTAAAAGAAGCAGGCGTTGATTTCAAGGTTGCACTTGTTCTGTCCGTATATGAGGAACAGGATGAGGGGATAGCCGAGAG
>JAILCT010000263.1 GCA_024690425.1 Lachnospiraceae bacterium
GCTTCCCACTGGCCTTCATCCATTGAAGCGTAAAGGTCTGTGCCGGGAAGGAGATCTGTAAGATCATAAACCGCATTCTTGGGAACAAGGTCGTTGGTACCGATCGTTGCTTCCCATGAAGCAGTCCACAGAAGGTTGATCTCGTTGTTGTTAAGAGCAAGGTTAGCCTTATCTGTGTATTCACCTGAACCTACATCTGTAAGGGTGATCTGGCAGTTGATCTTATCCTTGATGTAATCATTGATAGCTGCCTCAACCTTCTTAACCTGATCCGTGTCAGGATTAGCCAGGTTAAATGTTGCCCTGTAAACATTGATGGTCGTAAGACCTGAATCAGATGAACCTGCATCAGCTGCAGGTGCTGCATCATCTGCGGGTGCTGCATCATCTGCGGGTGCCGCATCAGCTGCAGGTGCCGCATCAGTTGCGGGTGCTGCTGCCTGTCCGCCACAGCCTACCATTCCGATAACCATAGCAGAAGACAAAGCTAAAGCCAAAACTTTTTTGAACATTCTGTTTTTCATTTAAAAACCTCCCTTTGAATGAATGTTTGTATATTCAGATGCCTGCACTATTGCTGCATCATAAATACCGCCTTTGTTTAACCCTTTACGGAACCCACCGTAAGACCCTTGATAAAGTACTTCTGGAAGAAGGGATATACGATCATTATAGGTCCGATTACAACTATAACCGTTGCCATTGTAGCGGAGTACTGAGGAATTCCGCCTCCCATGGCCGCCCTCGCCGAAGCGGGAACGTTGTTATTATTAAGAAGGAACTCTATAGACTTCTGAATATTTACTAAAAGCAGCTGCAGAGGCTTCTTATTATCGGATGTTATATACATAAGTGCATTCTGCCAGTCATTCCAGTATGCTGTCGCCATCATGAAACCTACGGCTGCAAGCGAAGGCTTAAGAAGAGGAAGTGTTATCTGGAAGAAGGTCCTGTATTCTCCCGCTCCGTCGATCTTGGCTGCTTCCATAAGCTCACTGGGTATGGAATTAACGATGTAAGTCCTCAGTATTATGACGTTCATCGTTGTTACCATAAGCGGAAGGATAAGGAGTGCAAATGAATCCTTAAGCTTGTAATACGAAGTGAACACAATATATCCGGCAAGCTGACCTCCGTTAAAAAGCATGGGGATCAGAAGATAGATCGATAAGAACTTCGACAGCCTGAATCCGGGCCTGCTTATGGAATAAGCAAACATACTCATTATAAGCAGTCCGAGCAATGTTCCGGTTACGGTTATTCCTATCGTAACCGCATAGGAGCGTGCAAGCTGCGAACCGTATCTTAATACCGTGTTCATACCGGCCATTGACCATTTCTCCGGTATAAAGGCAAATCCGTTCTTGTTTATCGACTGCTCATCCGTGAATGCCGATATGAATACCAATACTACGGGAAGTGCACAGAAAAGCGTATACAGAAGAAGGAAAAATCCCAATATGTACTGTCCTACGCCCTTTTTCTCTCTTCTTGAGGGAGCCAGATCAAGGTTTCCTTTTTTTGCCATTTTCTTGTCCCTCCCTTCCTAGAATAATGCGTTCTCAGGCTCGATCTTACGAACCATTCCGTTAGCAAAGAGCATCAGCAGCAGGCCAACAACCGATTGGAAGAAGGACGTGGCTGCAGTAAATCCGAAATTGGAGTTCTTAAATATCGCGTTAAGAACATAAGAATCAATAACCTGGGTCGTATCGTAGAGCTGGCCGCTGTTCCTTGTTACCTGATAGAAAAGACCTGTATCGGATCTCATGATGTTACCTACCGAAAGAAGAAGCATAACGGTTATCATCGGTATAAGTGAAGGAAGTGTTATGTGCCAGATCTGCTGCCACTTGTTGGCACCGTCGATCTCGGCCGCTTCGTATAGTGCCGTATCGATACCTGCAAGCACTGACATATAGAGGACCGAACCGTATCCTACCGAGTTCCACATCTTAACTATCGTAAGTATCGTTGGCCACAGCTCCTTCCTTGTATAGAACCTTATCCCCATATTGAAGGTATGATTAAGGATACCTGTGTCGGTGCTTATAAATGCATATACTATGAACTGAACTGCTGCATATGAAATGAATACCGGTATTATCATGATCGTCTGCATGACCTTGGCCGTCTTCTTGAATACGAACTGATCAATGGCTATCGCAAGTACTACATTCAAAAACGTTCCGATCGCAGTGAAGATAATGTAGTACATAACCGTATTCTTTGTCATGTTTATGAATATCTTCTTGGAAGCGATCAGGAACTTAAAATTTTCGATTCCGCACCAGGGGCTCTTCCAGATACCGAGTGTGAAATCGTAGTTCTTGAAGGCCATTACAAGACCTGCCATCGGAACATACATTATAAAGAAAAGTACCAAAAATACCGGCAGTGCCATTACAACATGGGCTCTGTGTTTCCATGTATTACTTAAGAAATCCTTCATACGAGCAGCCTCTCCTTATCTTTATACTATTTAAACGTTTTACTTAAACGTTTACGCAAATCTATTCTATATCAGTTTTTCTAGTTTTGCAATACAAATCAAATATAATTTGTGCATATTTTATATTTTTGGGTATTCTAAACAGATTTAAACACTATAAATTTTGCATTATGCCAATAATGTGATGCTTTTTTACTTAAACGATATATGTTTAGTAAATAAACTAAAAGAAGACACGGGGACGGTTCTTTTGTCTTCACGAACTGTCCCCGCGGCTCCATCTGATGTGTTTTATTTGAATTTGAAAAGTGTTCCTATAATACCGCGTCCGAGAGACGCACCCACATTGCCCCCGACCTTCTTGCCAAGGCTGCCTCCAACGGTCTTACCGATGGCGTTTCCAAACTCACGTCCGACAGTACCTGCCGCAGAACTTGCAACTCCCTTGGCCGCATTCTTAACAGCATTCTTCTTGGCATTCTCTTCTCTCTCTGCCTTTTTCCTGGCAGTTTCCTCTGCCTTGGCCTTGGCGGCAGCTTCTTTTGCAGCCTCTCTCTCGGCTGCCTTTCTTGCAGCTTCTTCCTCCTTAAGCCTTAACTTCTCGGCAGCTTCCTCTTCCTTTAATCTTGCCTTCTCTTCTTCCTCGGTCCTTATCCTCTCTTCCTTCTCAGCCCTCATCCTCTCAAGGAACTCATAGGCAGAATCACGGTCCACGCTGTCCCTGTACTTGGCATTAAGATAGCAGGTCTCTACCTCGTCCCTTCTTGTATCGTCATCTATGGCCCCCATCCTGCTCTGAGGTGGAAGGATACTTACCTTCTTAACGATCGTCGGTACACCGCTTTCATCGAGTACCGACACAAGTGCCTGGCCTATTCCAAGCTGAGTCAGTTCTTCATATGTGTCAAAATCAGGGTTCTCCCTGAATGACGAAGCGGCTGCCTTCGCTGCCTTCTGCTCGGTAGGTGTATATGCATGCAGGGCATGCTGTATCTTGGTCCCAAGCTGGGCAAGCACCGGATCCGGTATATCCCTCGGGCTCTGCGTTATAAAGAATATGCCCACTCCCTTACTTCTTATCAGCTTGACTACCTGCTCTATCTTATCCATTAAGGCTCCGGATGCGGAATCAAACAGCAGATGCGCTTCATCGAAGAAAAATACCATTTTGGGTTTCTCAAGATCTCCTGCCTCGGGAAGAGTTTCATATAATTCCGAAAGCATCCACAGAAGGAAGGTGGAATACATCTTGGGATTTGAAATGAGTTCACGGCAGTCAAGCACCTGTATGGTACCCTTGCCGTCAGAGTTGACCGTGAGCCAGTCCTTTATATTCAAGGCAGGTTCTCCGAAAAAGAGGTCTGCTCCCTGTGCCTCGAGCGCCATCACCGCCCTTGTGATAACTCCGAGGCTCTGACTCGAAATGTTTCCGTACTTTATGCTTAATTCCTTTATATTCTCCGTAACATACTGAAGCATCGAACGCAGATCCTTGGTGTCTATAAGGAGCATGTTCTCATCTTCCTTAAGTCTGTCGTCGGCTATCCTGAACACAACCGTAAGTATATCGGCCTGTGTATCGTTAAGTCCCAGTATCCTTGAAAGGAGCAGGGGACCCATTTCCGTTATTGTAGTCCTTAAGGGCAGGCCTCCCCTGGAATATACATCCCAGAAAACTGCCGGATATCTCCTGAATGCAAATCCTTCTGTATCAAGACCAAAGCGGGATATCCTTTCGTCCATATCTTCGCTCTGTACTCCCGGCCTGCACATACCGGCAAGATCACCCTTTACGTCTGCAAGGAATACGGGTACTCCGCAGTCCGAAAAGGATTCAGCCAGGACCTTGAGCGTCACCGTCTTTCCGGTTCCGGTTGCTCCGGCGATCATTCCATGGCGGTTAGCCATATCCGGATAGATGAATATCTTCTCATCACCCGAGCGGCCTATCCATATCTTCTCTTCATTAAACATAAAAACACCTCCCAACAGCCATACTGAAATCAGTATAGCATAGGGAGGCGGTGAGTTCAAAATATCATTATATTAAATTCTAGTTGGTCAGGATCAGAACCCAGTAAGTAACTCCATCGCTCTCAACACATCCGACACCGGCGTTCGTATAGGCCGAGTTAAGCATGCATTTGTTATGAGACGGAGAGTTCGCCCAGGTAGATACTACTCCTTCGGGACTTGCGATACAGCAGGCTATATTCTCACCCGAACGACTTACGTCTACGTTATAATCACTAAGTATAGTCACTGATTCCTTGCCGTTTGGTCTTATATGCGAAAAGCTCTGAGTTGTTTCCTTAGCCCTCTGATTTGCTACATAATTAAGGATGGTATCCTTATTAAGAGGAGCTACTCCATTCGACTTACGGATCTCGTTTATACCGTTTATTACCGCTTCTGCGGCAGCAGCAGGATCTTCTGCAGGAGATGATGAAGCCTTCCTGCCCGTTACATCAGACATCGCTGCCTTAACTGTTTTGGAATCGGCAGGCTTGGGAGTAGGTGTGGGCGTTGTAATGACCGGCTGTGTGATAAGGATATCCTCGTCAACAATGGAAGGATCGTAGGTTACCGTATCCACAACCTCGATCTCATCAGCCTCATATCCGTTATCCACAACTACTATATCATCTTCATTGGACACTACATCGGACACAAGTATATCATCATCTGTCACAACAGTATCTTCTATATAAATATCATCTTCAAGGAGAATATCATCACTGGATTCGATCACGGTATCCTGTCCGCTTACAACATCCAGGATATCGTTATAGTAAGAATCGACCAACAGATCATCTGCATAGTCAGAAAAAGCTAAAGAAGCAGGTACCATAATACAGGCCGCACAGACTCCTGCCATTGCGATCAGCTTATATTTGTTCTTCCTGTCCATATTAAGTTCACCCTTCCTTTCGTATATCGTTGTCCAATTGGCATATACAATTACGTCAATTCTCCAAACGAAATACTCTGCAGCATCTTCCCCCAAAAATACTGCAACAACCCCTTATTGAAAAATTACTACAATCTAACTATTTTTACACATTATACACTACATGTAGCGGTTTGTCACTATTGTTTTACATATTTGTAACATTTATTTTTTATTGTATATACTTTTTCACATTTTTGTTTAAATTTCTGGTGTTTCTTATTGTTCAAAATCGCATGTTACCTGAATGAATTTCTGCTATATCTAGATTTAATCAAGTTATTAACAGGCATTTTCTCGAACTTTCGTTCTTATACACTTTGCCTCACTAAATTATTAAGGGATGTTATAAACCAAAATCGAGGCAGATCGGGACGATTTTCGAAACTATGTTCCGTATAAATCCAGATTTACCTCGATTTCATTCTTCTATATGAGCAGATCATGTGTTATCAGTATTTATTCCTCGGAAGGATGATATGTAGTTACTACCTTCTTAACATACTCACCTATGCTGTCATTATTCTCATAGCATACAGCCATCAGCTCCTGAAGGTCCTCTATGAACTTCTCGGGATCGAATTCGATAGGCTTGCCGATATGGATCATCTTGTTGGGAGTTGTCTGCATTCCCTCCTCTTCCATGAGCTTCTCCTCATACAGCTTCTCTCCGGGGCGCAGACCGGTATATATGATCTTTATATCCACATCCGGCTTATATCCGGACAGCTTGATGAGGTTTCTTGCAAGCGTATCTATCTTGACAGGCTCGCCCATATCCAGCACAAATATCTCTCCGCCGTGCGCATAGGTACCTGCCTGAAGGACCAGGGATACCGCTTCCGGTATGGTCATAAAATAACGTATGATATCAGGATGTGTTACCGTCACGGGGCCTCCGTTTGCTATCTGCTTCTTAAAGAGCGGCACCACAGACCCGTTAGAACCAAGGACATTACCGAACCTTACCGCAACAAATTCAGTCTTTATCATGCTTGTGTCAAGCTTCCGGTATACCCTTACCCCTTCCTCATCCATTTCATGCTGGAAGAGCTTGGGGATCTTATCAACGTTACCATCCTTTATAAGCTGGTTAAAGGACTGTATTACCATCTCACACAGTCTCTTGCTGGCTCCCATTATATTTGTGGGATTAACGGCCTTGTCCGTCGATATCAGTACGAACCTCTCACACCCGTTAAGAAGGGCTGCATGGGCTGTTTTATAGGTACCTATCGCATTATTCTTGATAGCCTCGCACGGGCTGTCCTCCATAAGAGGTACATGCTTGTGGGCTGCCGCATGATATACTACCTGGGGCTTGTATGTCTCAAAGACCGAATTGATCCTTCGTGAATCCCTTACCGATCCGATAAGGACCGTAAGGTTAAGGCCCGGATAATCGGTACGTAATTCCTGCTCTATCTCATAAGCGGAGTTCTCATAAATATCAAATATTATTAAATGGCCTGGCTTGTGACCTGCTATCTGCCGGCACAGCTCGGAACCTATCGAGCCTCCTCCACCCGTGACCAGGATGGTCTTACCTGTCAGGTAGTTAAATATCTCATCAAGGTTAACCTTAATGGATTCCCTTCCCAGCAGGTCTTCTATCCTTACCGACCTCATTGAGCTTACCGACACCTCGCCGTTAACAAGCTGGTACATACCCGGCAGGTTCTTAAGCTCACAGCCCGTTTCCTTACATATGTTGAGGATATCCCTCTTGGCGGACACATCGGAATTGGGCAGGGCCACGTATATCTTCTTTATATCGTACTTCTTAATGGCCGGCATGATCTCATCACGTCCTCCGACGATCGGCACCCCGTCTATATATCTGTTCCATTTGTTGGGATCATCATCGATGATGCAGCATATCCTGTCAGTTGTTTCCTTGGAATGGCTTACATCCCTTAAGATCATCTGCCCCGCGCTTCCAGCTCCTATAAGAAGAACATTGTCCTCTCTCTCAACGGTCCTGAAGCCTCCCTTAAAGTCCATGAGCAGGAAAAACCTGTACATGAATCTTACGCCGGCAACCAGTCCGAACTGGATAACGGCTCCGAAGATATAATAGGACATCGGCATCCTGTGCAGGAATGAAATACCGATCGTATGGAATGCAAAGCAAATAACGGATGCTATTAATATTCTCATCAGCTCCGAATAACTTGCGAACCTCCATATGGTCTTATACATCCTCTGCTTTGCAAATATGATCACACAGAATATCGTATATATGGGAGCAAACCTTACAAATGGGGTAAGATATTCACCCGGGATAAGCCTGAACCTGCAGTCGAACCTTATCCAGAGAGAAAAAAGATACGAAAGATTAACCGCAAACACATCAAATATGATGAGTACTGCGGCTATAGCCTTCCAATGCTCTATATGAAGTTTCCTCAGAATGCTGTCTAACTTATCACTCATCTGATATAACTACCGTTATCTTTTCCTTAACTCCTCAACGTATTCCGCAAGCTTGCCCATGGCCACCTTGAGCTTATCAATCGAATAGGCGTAAGAAATCCTTATGAATCCCTCCCCCGAATCGCCAAATGCCGAGCCGGGAACTACAGCCAGCTTCTTGGCATCAAGCAGGGCAAAAGCAAATTCTTCACTGGTCATGCCGAATTCCCTGATACACGGAAATACATAGAAGGCACCATATGGCTCGAAGCAGGGAAGTCCCATCTCCTTAAAGGCGTTCATAAGGAACCGCCTTCTCTGGTCATAGGACTCACGCATCATAGCCACATCCTTATCACCGTTTCTTAATGCCTCAATAGCGGCATACTGGCTGGTCGTGGGTGCACACATGATACAAAACTGATGTATCTTGGTCATCTGCTGAATTATCTCTTTGGGACCGCACGCATATCCGAGCCTCCAGCCCGTCATAGCATATCCCTTCGAAAAACCGTTAATAAGTATCGTTCTTTCCTGCATCCCCGGAAGTGAAGCTATCGAACAGTGGTCTCCTGAATATGTAAGTTCCGAATATATCTCGTCTGATAATACGAAAATATCCTTATCCACGCATACTTTTGCGATATCTTCAAGTTCATCCCTTGCCATCATTGCACCTGTCGGATTATTGGGGAAGGGCATGACAAGTATCTTGGTCTTATCTGTAATAGCGTCAAGCAGCTCCTGTTTCGTCAGCTTGAATTCGTTCTCATTCTTAAGTTCTATTATCACGGGTTTTGCACCGGCAAGTATCGCACAGGGTTCATATGAGACATAGCTTGGCTGCGGGATAAGGACTTCGTCACCGGGATCTATCATTGCGCGCATCGCGATATCGATCGCCTCACTGCCTCCGACCGTGATTATAACCTGTGTTTTCGGATCGTATGTTATGCCGCACCTGCGTTCTATATACCTGCATATTTCCTGCCTGAGCTCTAAGAGTCCCGAATTGGATGTATAGAAGGTTCTTCCCTTCTCCAGAGAATAAATGCCTTCATCCCTTATATGCCATGGCGTATCAAAGTCAGGCTCGCCCACACCCAGGGAAATGACATCCTTCATCTCACTGGCTATGTCAAAGAACTTACGGATTCCCGAAGGCTTTATCCCTGTAATGGTTTCAGATAAAGGGTTTCTCATGGTGTCATTATCATCCTTTCATCTGTGGTCTCACCGTTTAATATCG
>JAILCT010000268.1 GCA_024690425.1 Lachnospiraceae bacterium
GTAAGAAGGAAGCAGAATATCGGAAAGGCAAGGCGTCCTATGCTGCGGCCGGCATGGTAGATCTTCTCGTATCTCATGATGGCATCGTAATCGAGCGTGACTATATAGTCCCTGAAATTATGCCAGAGAATAAGGGTTGCATGGTCTATGAACATGCTGATACAGGCGATTATCTTCAGGGTCGAGCCGGAGAGGATCTGAAGTTTTGATAATTTTTCTTCCCAGATTGACATGCTATAAATATATCAAAGTGGATTTAAGTCTTCAAGGGGGTGGTACAGGGCCGCTCCTCTTGTGTTTTTGTGATTAGATTGATATACTATTTTCTGACAGATTTGCAGATGGAGCAGTATTTAATGGTTAGAAGAGCAGTTCGGTATACAATTGCAGGTTTGTGCATATCAGCACTCATGACGGGATGCAGCCTTAAGGGTGTCGGAGGCTCCAACCTCGACCTTGGCATGGATGCGATCGAGGCCCAGGATTACGGCGAAGCGGTCACATGCCTTGAGCGGGCGCTTGCGAACAACGAGGATAAGAAGCTATGCTACCGGGGACTTGGGATCGCGCACATGGGGCTTGCACAGTACGATGACGCCATAGATGATTTTATGAAGGCCTTAAGGGAATCCAACGGGATCATAGGCAAGGTCGATTATGATATCAATTACTATATGGCCATGGCCCAGTACAAGAAGGGCGAGCTCTCGGATGCGCTCGATACCTACAATGCCATCCTGGCCCTTGACGATAAGCAGGCCCAGGCCCACTACTTAAGGGGGAGGATCGAACTCCTTAAGAACGACAGGGAAGCGGCCCTTGCTGATTTTGACAGGGCTGTCGAGTTAAAGTCATCCGATTACGACCTCTATATCAATATCTATGAGGCCCTGGATGCGGCGGGACTTAAGTCGGACGGTGAGAATTATATAAATCTGGCCCTTCAGAAGAACGGGAAGATGACCGATTACCAGTCGGGCCTCTTTTCCTATTACCTTGGCAACTATGATGATGCGAGAAAATCACTTGAAGCGGCCAGGAGCGATGATGAATCGGACAGGCTCATCCTGTATCTTGGCAGGTCTTATGAAGCCCTGGGAGATATGAATTACGCAGCCAACCTCTACAGGGAATATCTTGATAAGGATCCCGATTCCGCCTCCATCTATAACGAAGAGGGGCTTATGTATCTTAAACAGGAGGAGTACATGAAGGCCCTTACGGCATTTGAGAACGGCAAGGCCTTAAACGATCCTTCCTATAATCAGAGCCTTATGTTCAATGAGGCAGTCACCTACGAGTACCTGCTCGACTTCAAGAAGGCAGGAGTCCTGATGAAGGAATATCTCGAGAAATATCCCGATGATGAAGAGGCCCAGAGAGAGTACATATTCTTAAGCACGAGATAAAAATTAAATCCGATTTTTTGTATAAATTTAACAAATGACTCAAGTGGTCAACAGACACTTGACCAATAATTATTGACTTCCTCCCCCACTGTTAAGGTGTATGGGGAGGTTTTTTTGACTTGAAAAAGTTGCATAATAAGGTTAACATAAAAACCACAATATATAGTGTTTGTATCAAAAAAGCCACATAATATCTTGTGTTTACGCGTTGACTTTTAAATACTCCGATGCTATACTGATTTCAGTCGCGGTTTTGACTGTTTCGGACTAAGCCGCGCTTTCTTTTTCTAAATCGCAAAGGGGTAATATATAATGGAAACCACTAATCTGAAGGGGGAGGAGTTTAAGGGATGTTAAGTGTTGTTAAGAGGGACGGGGAGATCGCGGATTTTAATCTGAGCAAGATAAGCGATGCGATCATGAAGGCATTCGATGCCTGCGAGAAGCAGTATAATAATGATATGATCGATCTGCTCTCGCTTCGTGTCACTTCCGATTTTCAGAAGAAGATGGAAGGGGACAAGGTAAGCATCGAGGATGTTCAGGATTCGGTTGAGACGGTCCTTGAGCAGGCCGGCTATACGGAGGTAGCGAAGGCCTACATCTTATACCGCAAGCAGCGTGAGAAGATGAGGAACATGAAGTCCACCATTCTTGATTACAAGGATGTCGTTAACAGCTATGTCAAGGTTGAAGACTGGAGGGTTAAGGAGAATTCAACCGTTACATATTCGGTAGGCGGACTTATACTGAGCAATTCGGGTGCAGTGACCGCCAACTACTGGTTATCCGAGATATATGATCAGGAGATAGCCGACGCACACCGTAATGCGGATATCCATATCCACGATCTGTCGATGCTCACAGGTTACTGTGCAGGCTGGTCCCTTAAGCAGCTTATTCAGGAAGGCCTTGGCGGTATCAACGGCAAGATCACGAGTGCGCCCGCAGCCCATCTGTCCGTACTTTGCAACCAGATGGTCAATTTCCTTGGAATAATGCAGAATGAGTGGGCAGGAGCCCAGGCATTCTCATCATTTGATACATACCTCGCTCCTTTTGTTAAGGTTGATAACCTTTCTTATAAGGAAGTGAAGAAGTGCATCGAGGCATTTGTTTACGGTGTTAACACACCCAGCCGTTGGGGAACTCAGGCTCCTTTCTCCAATATCACTCTGGACTGGACGGTTCCCAACGATCTTGCAGAACTCCCTGCCCTCGTAGGCGGTAAGGAGATGGATTTCAAGTATAAGGACTGCAAGGCCGAGATGGACATGGTCAACAAGGCATTTATCGAGATCATGATAGAGGGAGATGCGAACGGACGCGGGTTCCAGTATCCTATCCCCACATATTCGATCACGAGTGACTTTGACTGGTCGGATACCGAGAACAACAGGCTTCTCTTTGAGATGACCGCCAAGTACGGTACACCTTATTTCTCGAATTATATCAACAGCGATATGGAACCCAGCGACGTTCGTAGCATGTGCTGCCGTCTCCGTCTTGATCTTCGTGAGCTGCGCAAGAAGACGGGTGGTTTCTTCGGATCGGGAGAATCAACCGGATCAGTGGGTGTTGTTACCATCAATATGCCCAGGATCGCATATCTTGCAGCCAATAAGGATGATTTTTACAAGAGGCTTAACAGGCTTATGGATCTTTCGGCCCGCAGCCTTAAGATAAAGAGGGGTGTTATAAGCAAGCTCCTCGATGAAGGATTGTATCCTTATACCAAGAGGTATCTTGGGAACTTCGATAACCACTTCTCGACTATCGGACTTATCGGTATGAACGAGGTCGGCTTAAATGCCAACTGGCTCCGTGCCGACATGACCGACAAGAGGACCCAGGAGTTCACCAAGGAAGTGCTCAACCACATGCGCAACCGCCTTGCCGATTATCAGGAGCAGTACGGCGACCTTTATAACCTTGAGGCCACACCTGCCGAGTCTACGACATACAGGCTGGCCAAGCATGATAAGAAGCGCTGGCCCAACATCAAGACAGCAGGTAATCCGGGTGATACACCCTACTATACCAACAGCTCGCATCTTCCCGTTGATTATACTCCGGACATCTTCGATGCCCTGGATATACAGGATGACCTTCAGACATTATATACATCGGGAACGGTATTCCATGCATTCTTAGGTGAGAAGCTTCCCGACTGGAAGGCAGCTGCATCTTTGGTACGTAAGATCGCACAGAATTACAAGCTTCCTTATTATACGATGTCTCCCACATACTCTGTATGTAAGGACCATGGATATCTTGCCGGCGAGCAGAAGACCTGTCCTCACTGCGGCGCCGTGACCGAGGTTTACTCACGTATAACCGGTTATTACAGGCCTGTTCAGAACTGGAATGACGGCAAGGCCCAGGAATATAAGAACAGGGTCGTATATGATATCGAGAATTCTTCCCTTAAGCGTCCCCTCTCAACGGTGGTTACCTTAAGCAGCCAGGACGATAAGAAGGAAGTGAACATTGAGCCGGCTGCCAATATCAAGTATCTCTTTACCACCAAGACCTGCCCTAACTGCAAGCTGGCCAAGGAGATCCTTAAGAATGAGAAGTATGTTCTCATAGATGCCGAGGAGAATATGGAGCTTGCAAGGAA
>JAILCT010000270.1 GCA_024690425.1 Lachnospiraceae bacterium
TCGTACCTTGCATAGTAATTATCGTATTTCCCCCGGATAAGCTTCCGAAACCTCTCATCCGATTCAAAATCATCGCACATGATCTTAACATGAGTATATAATATGAAGAAATCAGTCTGCCGATAGACCACACCGAATTTACCCGGCCTGCAGCGCTTAAGCGACTCGAAGGAACTCCTCGGGTCATTGCAGATAAGGTATAGCTTGCCGAGCTGGAAGTTGACCCAGGTAGCATAATCGGATTCGGGATCGAGCGAATCGGCCAGCTTGTAATAAAGCTCATAAGCCTTCTGATATTCACCTGACATAAAGAGATTGAGGGCACCGGCCATCGAATCATTTAAGGATATCGTTTCGGTGTCCTTAAGATATGCGGGCCTTATGAGCCTGACCCCGTGATACCTGTTTTTGGCGGTCTCAACCTTATTCTGCTCATCCGCCTCAACCACAAGGATCTCATTAAGATCGTCCGACTTGCCGGGCAGGGCCAGAAGGTGTTCGCTGAACTTCTTATGACCTATGATAAGACAGGTCTCTTCATAAGCCTCAAATTCACCCGCCACCTCGGCTGCAGCCCTCTCGATCTCCCGCATGTGGTTCATCGCATATGACTGGTCGAGGCATCCCCTGTAATAAGTCCGAAGCTCCTTCTCGTAATGCTTCATCCTTACATCAAGAAGGGCATGTCCTATATGTATGTAAAAATCATTCTCATCCTCGATAAAATCAAGATTGCAGTGGTAATACATCTGCACCGCCCGGTCATACTCTCCGAGGAAATAGTATGATTCTCCAAGGCAGAAGGCACTCTCGGTATAGTCGCGCATGTTGTAGTTACTGTATCTTATGACACGTTCATACTGCTCTATGGCACGTTCAAGCTGGTCCGTCTGCCTGAAGTACCTGGCATCATAGAGCCACTCGTCGATGCTCATACCGGCGGCCTTGAGGGCATCATCTTCCATTATCCTGGCAATGGCCGTCTCGAAGGATATCATGTCATCATTGCTGAACACAGCCATCTTGTCCATATCCCACACGATCTTCAGTCCGTATGAGGCAAGGACCCGGTTTATGTCGGCTTCCGACTGCTCAAAATGCGCAAACGAATCGAAGGGATCGATGCTGTACCACTGGCGGAAGGCATTGTTGGCCATCCTTATGATATTCCCTTCGGCCGATGCTGCTGCAAACCAGTATAAGGTCTCATCCTCTAAGTCAAAATGCTTAAAGGGATTGTCCGTACTGACTTCTCTTGTCTTAAGGTTCCACCTTACGGACACGTTGGTCCCGAGGATTATAAGGAAATCTCCGTTAAGGATGTATCTTGTACATGGATTAAGCGAAGGCTCCATTGCCTTCGCCGTTCTGTACATACGTATATCCAGTTCCTTAAAGAGTTCAAAATAGATCAAAGTCAGGATTCCCCTCAGTTAACTGTCATCTGGTGCGTAAGCCTGTAGTTCTTCCCTTCAAGTTCTTCAACAAGCAGGTTCATATCATAGGAGTAAGCTCCTATCTCGTTGAGGGCTTCATCCATATAGGCCGAAACATAGTCCTTGTTGGAATATCTTGCATATATCTCCTGAACCAGTGCTTCCGATGCTATAACATTCTCAAAGGAATACTCTCCGAGTCCGTGTTCCACTATCTGATCATGGCAGTTGGAATAGTAGCTGTCTATATCCTTTATAAGGGATTCTTCCGATATTCCAAGCTCCTCAAGGGTCCGCATCCTGTACTCTTCCTGAGCTGCAGGCTCTGCGTTCACTTCTCCTTCAGGATCACTCACGGCACCTTCTTCTACCTCAGGCTTGTCACTGACCTCAACGGCCCTGCCCTTAAAGATTATACCCTGGATCTTAGCCGTCAGGGCCGGATTATAGGCGCACACAACGATCAGTATGGTCAGCAGGACAAGCAGTCCTGCGATAAAGTACAATATCTTCCTTATTACTTTCATATCTTGACTTCCCCTACTACAAGCGATAGTATATTAATGACCCGATAAGGCCCTAATACCACAAAATATAATATAATACATTATAGGGATTTTGTCATTGTTTTTGGAACCAAAAATAGGTTTTTTATGTTGACGGAGGGAATATATGCTTGAAAGGATCTTTAGCTTGGTCGTAGCCGCAGGGCTTATAGGATTGTACATATCAACACTGATCTTCGGCCTTATGCAGAAGCCGGAAACGACGAAGCTCCTTATGGTTTCCGTAGCCGCAACCATCCTGGTTCCCGTTACCATATATGCATACCAGCGGATATACAATCTTGTCCGCGGATCCTCTGAAGACAGGAATAAGGATACCGATAAGAAAACCCCGTAATATTACGGGGTTTTTCAGTGCAGGAAAAGAGACTTGAACTCTCATGGTATTGCTACCACACGGACCTGAACCGTGCGCGTCTGCCAATTCCGCCATTCCTGCATATAAATAAACGAGCACCCTCAAGGCGCTCGTTTATTTTACCCAATATGCTATCTCTTGTCAAGAAGCTGTATCAAAAATGCTTCCTGCTGCATCAGGCACACTGTAATTACCTGCAGATCCGTAACCGCCAAGTGACTTGGCCGCTTCGGAAATAGTAGATGCAAGTTCCGAATAATCGGTGCTCTTGTCTGTAGTATCAGCTGCCTGTTTGGCATACCAGGTCTTGGCAAGCTTGCCGTAGCTTCCGTTCTTAAGGCTGGCATAATCCGAGTAGAAATTGGTACTCAGATTGGAGGCCTGGGACTTACCCGATACATCAAACATATTAAAGGATTTCGATGAATTATTATTCAGCGAATTAAATAATACGCTATAGTTCTGGGTCGATCCGTAGCCGTTAAGAAAAGCCTTGCCCATTGCTGACAATGTTGACATACTCATCACTCCTTTGAATTACCAACAGCAGTTCCTTCTGTCACATCTGCATCATAATCTGATTTTATACTAACATAATAAGCCTTAAATTTCAATAAAAATATCTTGACATCGGTCCCCTCTTCCATTATTATATGACTGTTGCAGTAATTCAACATGTTTACGGGGTGTGGCTCAGTTTGGTTAGAGCGCCATCTTAGGGAGGTGGAGGCCGCTGGTTCGAATCCAGTCACTCCGATAAGGGTTCTCGGTAGATCCGGGAACCTTTTTGTATATTATGTTCTGCATTGTATAATATGTTCAGAACAGATATACAATCTGAATAGATAAGCAATTCGAAAGGATACGATCATGAGCAATAAACCCACCCGGCTTGCCGGCCTTGATCTTGTACGTTGTGTTGCCGCCCTTTTTGTGGTCTCGGTCCACTACTTTTTCAACTGCGGCTACTACGCAGCTCCCCTTGTCGATAAGGTTACATTTTTTATGACTGCGGCCAGGTGGCTGTTCTTATGCTGTGTACCCTTATATATGATGCTAACCGGATATTTTAAGTGCAACAAGGAACTCAATAAGGCTCACTACCTATCCTTTATACCCGTTTTTGTCGCATACGTGGTCATATCAGTCATCAAGATCTTTGTCGGCAATTATTATTACGGCAAGGTTTACGGCATCAAGGAAGCCCTTCAGTCCCTCGGCAATTATACTATTGCCTGGTATGTAGGCTTCTACTTCTCGCTTATGGCGATAGCTCCCTTTCTTAACAGATTATGGCATGCGCTTAAATCTAAAAGGGAACAGCATATACTCATTATATCCCTTATATGCATCACCACCCTCTATCCGGTGGTTTCCCTGTTTGCATCTTCAACTATGGTTCCTGTTGCCTTAATAGGCTCTGTGGCCGAGATCCTTGCGCCCAATTACTGGCAGATGATGTATCCCCTGCTTTACTACTTCCTCGGCTGCTATATCAGAGAACATTCTCCGAAGGTAAACAAGCTTATCCTTATCGGACTGATCCTTGCCATGGTATTTATAAATGCCGGGATATCATATGTATATGCTGCAGGAAGCAACTTCAATTGGAATATACTGGGAATGGTTGACTGCGGTTATAACTGCATCACGGTTGCCATATGCTCGACCGCCCTCTTCCTTTTATTCTATGACATAAATATAAAAGGAAACGGATGCAGGTTCATCTTACAGAAGATATCATCCGTTTCCCTCGAGATCTATTTATTCTCGGCCATCTTCGATATAATCATCTTCGACTACGCCAAGAGGCATTATTTCGAGATGCGTGATTTTGCATGGCTCTTTTTCATACTGGTCCCGATCAACTTCACGGGATCGGTCATATGTTCCAATATCTACAGGGCATTATACAATGCCATATCAGGACTCTTCAAAAGAAGGGAAGCCTGATCATTGAGCCGGTACAACAGGCAATGCCGGTAATGCGGGCAGTGCCTTGAGCATCTCGGTTACATCCGTACATATACCGGACACGTCGATGAGATATGTGTTCTTGCCAACGGTTATCGTGGTATTTGTGAGCATTCCGCCGGTCTTGGGGTCAAAGTAGAACTTGTTTCCGGCTATATCTATAAGGCCGGTCTGCATGGCTCCGTCATCACCCATATAATAGATACCCGTCCCATCCGCAACCAGACCCTTCTGCATTACACCAAGCAGCGGTTCGAAGTAATACTTCTTGTCTCCGAGTGTGAGCCATCCGCGATGTATCACGTAGTTCTCCACATACCATGTCTTACCGTTCTGGGTCCTGAATCCGTTGGCATTTATGATCCCCGAGTAATCCTTATACTGATAATCGATATCAACATTGCCGTTGATCCCGCCTATCCTTCCCTTGCTGGATGACTGCCAGAAGCTGGGATTCGGATAGTCACACGCTGCCGCATACTGGGCAACCCACTTATCCTGTGACACTCCCTGAAGCCTTCCGTTAAAGAAATTCCTGTATGAATATACGATAGGTGTGTATCCGGCATTGGAAATGGTGTTGCAGAATGTATTCACAAGTGCAACGTTCTGGGCATTCGTAAGCATCTTATGGTTGGAGTCCTCGATATCGTATGCTATAGGCAGCGATACCGGATAATCCTTGGCTACCGAGATCGCGAACAGGGCCTCATTGGCTGCCTGCTCAGGCGTTGTCGCATATGAGTATACATAGATACCTACAGGGATCCCGTTGGCGATAGCCCCCTTCATGTTGGCATGGAAATAAGCATCGGTACCGCTCTTGAAGCTGCCGGCCCTTATGTATGCGAACTGCACTCCGCTTGCCTTAACGGCGCTCCAGTTGATCGCGCCCTGATGATATGACACATCAATACCCATCCTGGCCGCATGAGCCTTGACCGGCATAAACAGGGTGATCGATGCAACAAATGCAAACACCAGTAATGACTTGATTGATTTCCTCATTTTCTCCCCTCCTGAGTAAAATTTATCAACGAATATAATAACAGAGGCATGGACATACGTCAATCCACACACCTTAAGCCGAAGGATATCCACATCCAGTCTGTCTTCTCTCCCCTAAGGTCTGTGATCTGTATCACATCATCTTTAATAAGTTCAAAATCAGCTGCCTTCACTCCTATATCTGAAGCCATCCATGCAGGCCGCATCATCTTCTCGTTCTTCATGTGGTCATAGATATATATGTGCTGCCTGTATACCGGCGGATCGAACTTTATCCAGAAGGGCCTTGCCCTGCCAAACCTTCCCGGATTGTAATTAAGGATGATAAGCTCCTCCTCTCCGTCCCTGTCTATGTCGGTATATATCATATTTGATACTTTACAGAAAAACGGCGTCCTGAATATCTCTTCTCCGTCCTCATATACCCGTACTTTTCTGTTCTTAAGTTCTATAAGGACATCACTACCTTCTTCCGGATCCTCGAGTGTGAATTCGTGCCATACGGTGTATGATGGAAGGAAGACCCCCGAATAATACAGGAGTGCAAAAATAGCGGCAGCCCCTGCCACCGCTATGATGCATTTTACCAAAAGCTTTCTTACCTGCTTACCACGCATTTCCAACCCTGTAGCTCTGCGTCCATGCAGGCTGTTTTATACTGTCATCCGGTTCAAAATCAAATCCGGACTTAGGCCATATGCCAAGCATTACACGCCAATCCTGATCGGTAAGCCTGTTGTCCATGGGCCACTCAAACTGGTAGAAGGAGTACACCGGTCCCGAGCACAGCTTAAGCCTTCCGTCCACAGGACAGATGACATACATCTCGCTGACAATACCGGTTCCGAGTTCAAGCACTGTTCCGTTGGGATCGGTAGCGACATCGGCCACTATTGCACCCGGATGTTCATCCGACCGTGCATAATCCTCTCCGTCTTCCTTTACCGCATCAGCCCAGACATGCTCAAGGTCTCCTCCGAACTCCCTTATATATTCATATTCATCATCGGTAAGCTTCTCGTCCTTAAGCTCCTTCTCGGATATCTCGATAAGCTTCTTGGCTATGTCCGCAAGAAGTGTAAGGTTCTGCTTATCATTTTTATCGAGCATATCGTATTCCTTAAGACCCTTCATCGTATTCTCCGCAAGGACTGCGAATCTTGAATACACCTCGGGTTCGGGCTCCACATAACCGCGGTCATCGATCTCTTCTTCCCAGCCGCCTCCCATTTCGGCCATCGCCTGTTTGGAGTATAGAATGGTATCATGCTTAAGTTCCGTATATGAGCCAAGGAAGCCTTCCAGTGCTCTCTTGTTCCATTCATTATTCTGCATGAATAACGGATAGCCTTCGCCCTTGCCCGCAAGCATCGGACGCAGTGTATTAAGCCACTGGGCATAAAGACTTGCAGTCCACAGGTCGGTACCCTCACTCTCTTCAATGCCTTCCCTTAACATATTAAGATTATTTTCATAATTCTCATAATCCGTATCGCCCTGTTCCTTCAATATATCAAGGGCCGTATCCGAACCAAGTACAGCCGGAATATCAAGTGCATCGGGGAGCATGCGGGTCTCTCCCTTATCATTCTCACCTACCGCCCTGTATATAAGGTTTTGGAATATGGTTGCATCTATCGAAAATCTCTGGCCCATAAACCGGTATGATGTAATAACATTCTGATCATCCGCAGCATAAACCGGTATTGAATTGATCTTCGGCGGCTCAAGTTCTTTGGTAAGTTCATAGTAGGTTTCAAAAGCTTCATCATTCCCCACAAGCTCATCGAGATAGCTTAAGTTCCCGTATGCGGCTTCTATAACAGGCCTGAGCTCATAGTATGTGCAGTCATCACTCGCTCCTGCGAAGAAGGAGGTTACCGTATAAATGGCTTCCCATTCATCAAGTGCCGCATCATCCATCGCAAGAGTCATAAGAAGGGCACTCCTCATATGATCTTCGCTGCGCTGTTCAAAGGCACGCCTTCCGTACCACATCATCGTACGGAAATACTTCTCAAGTGTCTTGTCACCCGCATAGTATCCTCTCGGCTTATATTGGGTATAGTCCTCGTTGTCGCCAAGAAGTGGTGACTCTGTAAGGGTTCCGTTCTTGATATTCTCAAGCTCGGCCTCAGTGACATCGCTTACTTCAGGCAGGATCTTGGGAGAATCATCGAGCAGCTCTCTTGCCACCGTGAAATAAGCAACATTCCTCAAGGCCGCATCCTCCCATTCCGTTCCTTCAAGCTCCTCATACTGGCGGACTGACCTGTCATACATCTCCTCCGACAGCTCCACAAGCTTGTCATAGAGTTCATCCTTCTCAAGCGTCTTTAACAGATAAGCGAAGTATATATGGTAGGTATGCATCATGGAATCAACCGTAACAAAATTAGGCTGCTGGCCGTATCTGTTGGATTCATACACATCATAGAACTCGTATCCGCCGCCTTCTCTTACGGCAAATCCGTTTTTGGCAAGCTTCTTCTTTATCTCATCATCAAGGTACTCCAGATCGTTCTGATTATATATATTGCTAAGATCAGGCTTCAGCTCATAAGCAGGCACTGACGGAACCAGTGAACTGTCAAAATATGTCTCCGAATCACTGTCGATAAAAGAGACATGCTTAAGTGTCTTAATATCTCCGGCAGCAATGGCGGTATCGGAAGCCTTCTTCCTATCCTTTTTCTCGCTCTTTTCTTCCTTTATATCCTCATCTTCGCCAGCTCCTTGCTCTTCCTTATCCTTATCCTCTTCCGTCTCAACTGCAGGAGCGGAATTATTGACTCTCAGAACCAGTGTTGTTGCAATTGCTATCGCAATAACAATGGCAAGGGCCGAAAGAGCTATCACCAGGGGTAGTACCCAACCCGGGATCCCCTTGCCCTTATCACCCTCCTTATTGGTACTGATATCAAGCCTGGCACCGCATTCGGAACAGAATCTGGCATTATCATCATTTGGTTTGTTACATTTAGGGCAGTTCATGATTCCCTCCTCTTAATGTATTCTAATTAATATTCTTATTGAATATGCGCCTTTTTAATAATATACCACAAGGGCGTTTCAAATAAAACCACTTGCCACCGTTTATACCCACATGGTATATTTTTATATATAATTATTTATCTATATAAGGAGACCGGATGAACAATCAAGGATATTATGAGATCACACCGGAAATAGTCCGTCTGGCCGGGTTATCTGAGCAGGGAAATATAATTCCCTCTGAACTCTATACAGAATATGATGTCAAGCGCGGTTTGCGTGACTTAAACGGTAAGGGTGTTCTTGCAGGCCTTACCAATATATCGGACGTACGTGCCAATAAGATCGTTAACGGAGAACAGGTTCCCATTGACGGTGAGCTGTTTTATCGTGGATACAATGTCAGGGATCTCGTTAGGGGATTTACCGGCGAGGAAAGGTTCGGCTTTGAGGAAGTGGCATATCTGCTCCTCTTTAATAAGCTTCCGGACAAGGATGAACTGGAACAGTTCTGTAAGCTCCTTGCCAATTACAGGACCCTGCCCACCAGCTTCGTTCGTGACATCATCATGAAGGCTCCCAGTCAGGATATGATGAACACTCTTGCCCGAAGTGTGCTGACCCTTTATTCGTATGATGATAATGCCAATGATATCTCTGCTCCCAACGTATTAAGGCAGTGCCTTCAGCTTATAAGCCTCTTCCCTCTTCTTTCGGTTTACGGGTATCAGGCATACAGGCATTACCATGACGGCAAGAGCTTATATATCCATTCTCCCAAGGACAACCTGTCCACAGCCGAGAATATATTAAGGATCTTAAGGCCCAATAAGACGTATACTCCGCTTGAAGCCAGGATCCTGGATGTTGCCCTCGTCCTTCACATGGAGCATGGCGGAGGTAATAACTCAACATTTACCACTCATGTTGTATCTTCTTCAGGAACAGACACCTATTCGGTCATAGCTGCCGCTATCGGTTCCCTTAAGGGACCTCGTCATGGCGGAGCCAACCTAAAGGTTGTAGATATGTTTGCCGACATGCAGGCCAATGTATCCGACTGGACAGACGATGCCGAGATATCCGAATATTTAAAGAAACTTCTGCATAAGGAAGCATTCGACCGTCAGGGACTCATATACGGTATGGGGCATGCGGTTTACTCAAAGTCCGACCCTCGTGAACAGATATTCAGGAGTTTTGTGGAAAAGCTGGCTGTTGAGAAGGGACTTGAGAAGGAATTCGGATTATACAGCAAGGTGGCCGTTCTGGCACCGAAGATCATTGCGGATGAACGTAAAATATACAAGGGTGTATGCTGTAATGTGGACTTCTATTCGGGACTGGTTTACGATATGCTCGGCCTTCCCAAGGAACTCTATACACCCATCTTTGCCATAGCACGTATCGTAGGTTGGAGCGCTCATCGTCTTGAAGAGCTTAACAATAACGGTAAGATAATACGACCCGCATATAAGCCCATTGCTTCGGATCGTGATTATGTACCGATCAATTGTCGAAAAGATAAGAATAAGGAGGATCAGATATGAGTCAGGACAAGATAAAGATACTTGTTTGCGATGATTCCATTCTTGCAAGAAAGAGCATGACTGCAATGCTCAATTCCTTCGGCTACGAAAGCATCATTGAAGTATCAAACGGCGAAGATGCAGTAAACAAGTACAAGGAAGAGAAGCCCGATATCGTATTCCTTGATATAGTCATGCCTGTCAAGGATGGCATTACCGCTACAAGGGAGATCATCGAGTTCAATCCCGAAGCCAGGATCATTGTCATATCTTCTGTAGGGACACAGACGCACTTAAGAGAAGTAATAAAGGCCGGAGCCAAGGATTTCATACAGAAGCCCGTGGATGCCGATCTTCTTAAGCAGGTTCTTGAACACAATCTATAAGGAGGGAGGGATACCATGACAAATGATGAATTGGTTGTAAACATACTCGAGAATTCCAATTATAATGAGATATCCAAGGATCAGACTGACTTTGTCAAGACTTATATAAATAAGCTTGTTTCCGATGTTGCCATGTATGTTGATTCTTCAATCGTTGTTGAAGACATCAAGACCGTAGACAAGTATACCGCAGGTCAGGAGCTGTCTCAGGATATTACCGGAATTCCTTCAGCCTATTCGGCCATAGACGGTGATCCCGCTACCCTAGCCAAGTTCGCTGAAGCTTATGCCAAGCTGGGAATAGATTCCTTCGATGTTCTGGCCAAGGAAGCCCTTCTTGATTTCTTAAACCTTCATAACGGACTCTTTATCGTTCTGCTCAGCAAGCTCAACCTGTGCGAACTGTCATTGAATGCTCCAAGGCAGAATGACAAGCTCAGCATCACTACCGAGGTGAACGGCAAGATAACCATTATCCCGATAAGGTTTTCCTTCGGTGTGGTTAAGTTTCTCTTATATGAACTGCCGGACAATCTTGAAATAAAGAACAGAGGTTAAATAAAGACAGGGGGACGGTTCTCGAACCGTCCCCCTGTCCTCACTATTATATTATATCAAGCTCTTCTTTACAGTATCCTTCATATCCTTGACGTCACATACCTCATCATGAAGGATCCTTGCATTCCTAATCTCCTCAACTGCCGGCGGAACCTTTACTCCCGAAAGCTTACTCAGTTCATCGACAAGGACAAAGTCATCCGTTTCATCATCTCCCCTGCCTATGGCCTTCATGACATTTCTTGTGAACTTGTAGGGGCTTGCCGTTGATATGATCACGCTCTTATTGCTGTCGATCCCTTCTGCCTTATACATAAGATCTGCAGCTGCCGCAACAGCTGTATGGGTATCGATCACATAGCCGGTCCGTTCATAGATATCCCTGATGGTCTCAAATACCTTATCTTCATCAGCATAAGCGCCGTAAAAATCATCAAGTCTTCTGCGCATCTCATCATCTATGCTGTATTTGCCATCCCTGTTGAGTCCTTCCATCAGAGCGGCATTCTTTAATGGATCGCTCCCGCAGCACAGATAGATAAGTCTCTCAAGATTACTTGATATAAGGATATCCATAGATGGTGAAGAAGTTAAGATAAACTCCCTGTTCTTATCATAGCATCCGGTCTTAAAGAAATCATATAACACCTTGTTCTCATTGGATGCACATATAAGCTTACCTACGGGAAGGCCCATCTGCTTGGCGTAATAGGCAGCGAGTATGTTGCCGAAATTACCGGTAGGGACCGTGAAGTTAAGCGGTTCACCGCATCTTATCGCTCCCGTTCCCACCATCCTGCCGTAAGCATATACATAGTAGGCTACCTGAGGGATCAGGCGCCCTATATTTATCGAATTAGCCGAAGAAAATACGAAACCGGCCTTATCCAGTTCATCTCTCAAGGCAGCATCGTTAAAGATGGCCTTGACCCCGGACTGGCAGTCATCAAAATTACCCCTCACTCCGACAACCTTCGTGTTCTTACCCTTCTCGGTCACCATCTGGAGTTCCTGAATGCGGGACACACCACCCTTGGGATAAAATACTATGATCCTGGTCCCTGCCACATCGGCAAATCCGGCAAGCGCAGCCTTGCCCGTGTCACCGGAGGTTGCAGTAAGGATCACCACTTCCCTGTCAACTCCGTTCTTCTTCATTGCTGTTGTAAGAAGATGGGGAAGGATCGACAGAGCCATATCCTTAAATGCTATTGTCCTGCCATGAAAAAGCTCAAGGAAATACATATCTCCCTTCTTAACAAGCGGAGCTATCTCCTTATCATCGAACTTATCATCATATGCCTTGTTTATACAGTCAAGAAGTTCCTCCTTCGTATAGTCAGTGAGGAACTCCTTCATTACCTCATATGCGGTTTCCTTATAGGTCATGTCCTTAAGCTTATCCGGCGAAACATTAAGCTTCGGGAACTTATCGGGCACAAACAGTCCGCCGTCATCACACAGTCCCTTTATGACTGCTTCCGACGCCCTGTAAGCCCTGGCATCACCCCTGGTACTTCTGTACATTATATCCATTTTATTCTCTCCCGGCCTTTGTCAATAATCTACTTTACACTATCCTTCTTCTTATCGCGCAGCTTCTTGCCGACAAATCCACCGCATATACCCACTGCGATCATAATTATAACGAGTAAAAGATATGAAAGAAATTCATTAAAAAATGCTACCATATCAACACCTGTCCTTTCCAAAAGCTAAAGTTTACTATAGCATCATGCCTGCTGTTTCGTCAACCGTATCGTCAAGCAGTTCACTGCCGTCGGCCGCCATGGTCGCAAGCCTGTCGCACCTCTCATTTTCCGTATGACCCGCATGTCCCTTAACCCATGTATAGGTAACCTTATGCGGCTCCATTGCCTTTAAGAGTCTCATCCACAGGTCCCGGTTCTGTACCGTCTTTTTCTGTGATGTCCTCCAGCCCCCGATTATCCAGTTGTCCACCCATCCCTTGTTAAAGGCATCCGTGACATACTTGGAATCGGATATGACCTCAACCTCACACGGTTTGGTCAGTGCTTCCAGTCCTGTTATGACTCCCATCAGCTCCATGCGGTTATTGGTGGTCTTCTTATAGCCTGCCGAGAATTCCCTTACATGAAGCTGACCCTTTTTATCTACATAATGTATAACCGTCCCGTATCCACCCGGTCCCTCCGGATTGCTCCTGGCCGAGCCATCGGAATAAATACTGACTTTCATCATACCCAAGTACCCTTATTTACAAAGGCCTCTACCATTGCATCTGCAACTTCGATTATCCTCTTATCGTAATCCATCACCTGCAGGAGCCGGATGGCATTTCTTGACTGGGCTCTTCCTTCCTGCAGCAGATAATTGAACTTAACATCATCCGCCGTCACCTCTTCGCCGAAATGATAATTACTGTATATTCCCTCAAGGATCTGTGTCAGTTCAATATCATGTGTGGCCG
The DNA here is from genome assembly GCA_024690425.1 of Lachnospiraceae bacterium. The sequence goes on from JAILCT010000270.1 coordinate 13,262, forward strand.
CGAACGGGATATACACATCCGTCGCAAGGCTCTTAAGTATCTGGGTTGAGGCTGCTATCCTCTCAACAGTGTTCGTTCCTCTTAAGACCTCATCTATACAGCACAGTACAGGTATTCCTTCATCACCTGCATCCAGTATCCTCTTAAGGGACTTGATCTCTACGATAAAATAACTCTCCCCGTTAAGGATGCTGTCCGTCAGAGCCATCGAAGTATATATCTTAAACCTGCATGCCGTGTATTCTGCGGCAGGTGCATATCCCAGGGTCTGGGCAAAAAGTGCTGATATCGCAACAGCCTTTAAGAAAGTCGACTTACCCGATGCATTGGATCCCGTAAGGAGTATTGGGCCCTTGGCATATATACTGTTGGGCACCGGTTCGGATATAAGGGGATGGATACAGTTCTCCACCTTAAATATGTGCTTACCAGTACCGGCAAAATCAGGCTCACATGATTCCTTAAGGCTCAACCTGTAGGAACCGGCCGCTATCGATGCATCTATATTTCCGATGATCCTTCGCATCTCATTTACAGTCCCGATATTATCCCTGAGCTGCCTGATAAGCTTGTTTATTATGATAAGATCGATATGGAAGAACATCTTTATGTATTCTTCAAGCAGCATGGCGGGATTGTCCATGGAAGCGGCGCCTGATGTCAACCAGACCGATCTTGACAATACACCCTTAAGGGGCTCCCTCAACTCCTTAAGCCGTGTAAGATCATCCTCAAGCACCCCTGCATCAAGCCTGCTTAACTTATCGATTGCCTTAAGCATCTTGGCCGTGTAGTTAAAGGTGACTATCACAGGATCGATAGCTTTCTTCTTCTTAAGATAAGAAGCTATTGAATATATCATTGCAGCAAGCAGAAGAAGGACACCTATGCCGGGCATGACAAAGACCATTATGATCGATATGATCATGAATGCCGCCGTCAGATAGTGCCCCGTATTCGATTCGGGCTCAAGAGTATTAACATAGTTAAAGACCTTCGTTACAGAGGTCTTGCGGTTGATACCTATATCATGCAGTATCTCCTGAACTGCGATACGTTCATCCTCTTCCTTTTCAAAATGCCTTCTTAAGTCGATAAAATGCTCATGTTCCGCATCTTCCCCGGTAAGTGCCGGACAATGCAGGAGATGGTAGAGCTGCTCTTCTCCGAGCGCACATGAGCACCTGTCCATACCAGTGAAGATATCATCCATCGAAAGATCCTGCCAGGTAATATCATCGATATAGAATCTGTCAGGATGCTCATCCTTTACTGACTTATGATACAGGCTTATGTTCTCAATCGCATCCGCTGGAAGCGCTTCTTCATTCCTGCTTCCGAAGCTGTCCTTAAGGAACTGCCTGTAAATACGCCTATTCTTTTTCTCCCTGCGGGCTCCGTCTGCAAATATAACAATGACTATTGCCACACAGCAGATAATAAACGGCAGATAATCCATCAGAACAACCTCTTCTGTATAGCAGCTGTAGCCTTGTATATCTCACCGGGTGTCATCCCGATATAGTACTTACCGTCTTCATAAAGGATCGCACCATGTATCATCGTCATCTTAACATCCGACTTGCTTCCGCTGTATACTATGTTATTGGCAATATCATTTATCGGCTGCATATTGGGCTGTTTAAGGTCTATCATTATGATATCAGCCTCCTTGCCCTCTGCAAGGACATCACAGTCGGGAAGGTCCATGGCCTTTGCTCCGTTTACGGTCGCCATCTTAAGTACTTCCATTCCGCCCACAACCGAAGCATCTTTTTCGCGAAGCTTGGCAAGACCCGTTACCAGGAACATCTCCCTGAACATATCAAGACAGTTGTTTGAGGAAGGCCCGTCGGTTCCTATCGCAACATTGATTCCTTCATCCAGGAAACGCTTAACGGGTGCTATCCCGCTTGCAAGCTTGGTATTGGAACCGGGATTGGTAACTGCCGATAAGCCTCTCATCTTAAATATCTCAAAATCCTTATCCGACATATGGCAGCAATGATATCCGCCTCCGCCAAAATCAAACAGTCCCAGCGAATCCAGAAACTCGGTAGGTGTCATTCCATATCTTCCCTTACATTCTTCCACTTCCCTTAACGTTTCGGAATTGTGTGTATACATGGGAGCCTTGTACTTATGCGCAAGGTCGGACAGCTTCTCAAGAAGTTCCTTATCACATGTATATTCGGCATGGAAGCCCATCTTATAGCTGCTTAACGGATGCCTTCCGTTTAACTTGTTATATCTTTCCTCAAACACTTCAAGAGAGGGGCCGAACTTATTGATACCGGAAACCTGCACCACCCTCATTCCCGTCTCTTCACAGGCCTTCGCGATGGCTTCCGGGGACAGGTACATATCCATTATGGCCGTGATACCCGAAGTCAGGTATTCAAGGATCGCAAGCTTGGTAAGCAGTGCACAGTCCTCATCACTCATCTTGGCTTCCAGCGGGAATATCTTGGTCTCAAGCCATTCCTGCAGGGGAAGGTCATCCGCATAAGACCTCATAAGAGTCATTCCCGAATGGGTGTGGGCGTTCTTAAAGCCCGGCATCAGCAGATTACCCTCACAGTCTATTGTCCTGTCGAACCTTACACCTGATCTGTCAACATCCTCCTGCGACCTTTCCTTGCCCACATAGGTTATCTTACTTCCTTCTACGCACAGTTCTCCTTCAAATATCTCTTCTCCCTCAACCATCGTGAGGATCCTCGCATTATAAAACCGAATGTTCAATTTTCTTCCTCCTTACGCTCTTCTGTCAGTATTTCATTATAAATTGTCCGGTCCGAAGCTGTCAGGAAACAGCTCTTTTAAGGTATATTCCTTATAGTCCGTTACGGATCTGGCCACAATGACCTTAAAGGTCTCAGGTATACAGAATTCCCTCATGACCTGCCTGCAGGCCCCGCAGGGATATGCATATCCTTCTGTTTCGTCCCCATCCTCTGTGCCTCCGATTATTGCTATCGCTTCAAAATCACGAAAGCCCTCGGATACGGCCTTGAAGATGGCTGTCCTCTCAGCACAGTTGCTCAGCCCATAGGAAGCATTCTCAATGTTGGAACCCCTGATAACTCTTCCGCCCCTGGTACACAGCGCTGCACCCACCTTAAAATCCGAATAAGGTGAATATGATGTCTTCCTTGCTTCTATTGCTTCTTTTATCAATTCTTCTTTATTCATCTTTCTTAAGCTCCAGATAATATACTTCAGTACTTATAAGTTCAAGATCCGACGTATTGCCGTAATCAGTCGCCCTGTACGGAACTATGGCCCCGCTCACAAGCCTTGCATATATCTCATCATACTGTTCACGGGTAAAGTTCGTAAACCTTGCATTATCCATCTCCAGGCCCACGCCTTCGTTGGCAGCATCCATCTCGTATACGGTGCCTCCGGTGAATGTATCATCATAATAATTTACAAGGCCCTGGTATACGGCATTGCCCAGCTCCTTCCTGGCTGATGTTATTATCGTCTCCGATACGGAGCTCTGATCTATGTCGACACCTATTGCCTTGCCGTTATTCTCTTCGGCAGCGGCAAATACCGACTTGCCCATCGCACCGCCGCAGGCGAAGATCACCTGGGTTCCTCCCTTATACCAGGCCGAAGTCATGTTCTTAACATCGTCGCTCTCTAAGAATGTATTCGCATAGCAATATCTTATGCTGACATTTACTCCGGTCTCTATGGCCGCATAATCAGCACCCTGGACAAATCCGTATCCGAATCGTATCACAGATTCCTGATTGGTGCCGCCCATGAAACCAAGCTCAGTATTGCCATCCCTTACAGCTGCATAGCCCGCAAGGAAGCCAGCCTGTTCCTCTGCGAAAACGATCGGCATCGTATTATCATTGATCGTATAATCACTTCCGTCGGAATTATGAGGCTGACCGTCAACAAGAATAAACTCAACCTTGGGATACTTCTTCTGCGCCTTGTAAATAGCCTCTTCAAACAGGTATCCCGGACATACGATGACATCCGCCCCGTCCTTGACAGCCTTCTTAATGTTCTTCAGGTAATCATCATTGGTTACACCGTCAGGTTCATATATCTGGCATACCTTGCCTGTCTCCTCGGTAAACCTTACCACACCCTCGTATGTTCCCTGGTTAAATGAGCCGTCATATACGGTGCCCATATCTGTGATAAAGGCAATATCTATGCCCTTTCCGCATCCTGTCAAAGCAAATGTCATAAGAACCAGGCTTATGACATTTATTAATCTTTTCTTCATTTATTAACACTCCTGGATCATCAAGTCTATAACAAGCTGCCAAAACGCTTCACGGATTCGGTAACAAGCATCTTGAACTTGGGGGCTGCCGCATTGGCTGCCGCCTGAACCTCTTCATGTGAAAGCGGATTCTCGGAAAGCCCGGCCGCAAGATTGCATACGCAGGAGATACCGCATATCCTCATTCCGCAATGATTGGCTGCTATCGCCTCAACCACCGTACTCATTCCCACTGCATCCGCACCCAGGGTCTTAAGCATCCTTATCTCGGCCGGTGTCTCAAATGAAGGGCCGGTAAGCTGGGCATACACACCTTCCTTGATGTTTATATCAAGCTCCCATGCCGTAGACCTTATCGTATCGCACAGCTCCTTATCATACACACTGCTCATATCAGGGAATCTGGTACCGAGCTCCTCAATATTCTGTCCTATAAGCGGATTGGGTGCAAAGCATGAGATATGGTCGGTGATCAGCATAAAATCACCTGCTCCGAAGCTTGTGTTTATTCCGCCGGAAGCATTTGTAAGGAAGAGGACCTTCGCCCCCATCATATGCATCAGCCTTGTCGGAAGAACAACATCCGATATGGGATAGCCCTCATAATAATGAACACGTCCCTGCATGCATACTACAGGCACATCTCCAACATAACCGAAAATGAACTGCCCCTTGTGACCTGGGACCGTTGAAATGGGGAAACCGTTAATAAGGTTGTATGGAAGTGTATCCACGATCTTTATCTCATTACCGTAATCCCCAAGTCCTGAGCCGAGTACTATTGCCACCTTTGGTTCAATGGGTATCCTCTCCTTTATGCTTTCGTAACACCTTATCAGCTTATCATATACTTCACTCATTGTCCTTCTCCTTCATTTAAAATATTAATAACTGCCTTTACCATATTCTTCACGGTCTGATAATCAAACATATCATATGCATCTTTCATCTTCTTTATGTTTGCGTTTATCTCTTCACCGTAATTATGTACGGACAGTTCATTTATAAGCTCTTCACACCTCTTAAGATTAACATTATTAAGGTTTTGTTGCAAATCACTCATCACATCCGGATCAAGGTTCTCCCTGTCCATATCCTTAAGCATTTCCGATGTATCCGTAAGGCCTTCGAATACTCCCTTTTCTACAAGGAGAGACTTGACCTTGACAAGCAGTTCATCGAAGGAATGAAGGGTTTTATCAAGGTTCTCCTCGATGAACATCCTGTTGTTCTCCTTGCCCGCGAATTCAAGCGCCTTGAACTTCTCCGATATGTTTACCGCACCGACAGAAGCCGACGAAGACTTAAGTGCATGAACATTGGTCGTAAACAGATTAATATCTCCATTCATGAACTGCACGGGAACATTGCTGAGTTTATCAATACCTTCAGTATAATAGGTATTAAGCACTGACAGGTATACATCCTCCGACCCGCCTACGTTGGAAATACCCTTCTGTATATCTATGACTGTCGGATCGGGTTCCGGACCCTTGTTGAGATCCTTAACGGATTCCATCACTTCACCCTCAGCTTCTTCTGTAACGACAACCGCCATCTCATCAGGAAGATATTTTCTCAGCAGCCTTCCGAGATGATAGTCCTTCACGGGCTTGGCGATATAGTCATCAAAGCCTGTATCAAGGAGCTTATCCTTAACATCCCTACCCAGTTCAGCTGTAATACACAATATCGGAACCTTGGCATTCCTGCCCGGTATCTGCCTGATCCTTCTTAAGGTCTCGATACCGTCCATCTCCGGCATCCTCTGGTCAAGAAGAATAAGATCGAACTCATAATCCTTAAGTATCTCAAGACATTCGCGACCGGAAGATGCTGTCTTGGCATAGATCTCAAAATCACCCAGGAGCGAACACATAACCTTCTGGTTGACAAGGCTGTCATCGACAACAAGCACCCTTGCTTCGGGGAAGATGAACCGCTCTGTGCTTCTCGTCCTCTCATAGTCCTTACGCTTCCATTCTCCGTTAAGAACTTCCACCATATTAAGGCACGAGAGCGGCTTTCTCAGAAGCCTGCAATTGCCAAAATCGCCGCACACATGGGCATAATCTGTGATTATATATGTTATCTCCTCGCACATTGCGGTTGACAATATCTCGTACAGGCTCTCGAAATCCCGCTCCCATATGAAGATATGGGTATAACGATGATTCTCTATCTCATTACGGAAGGCAACCGGACCTGTTGTATAAACCGGACTTATCTTGATGTCCTCCATAAGATCCTTCCATATCTTCTCCTCATCCTTTTCATGAAGATAGATAAGTACCTTGCGTTCGAGCCCCTCATCAACAGTGAGCATCGGGGTATCATCGATTATATAGTTGGAGAATTCGAAAAGGATCGCCGTGCCCACTCCCACTACGGACTCGATCTTAAGAAAACCGTCCATGGTCGCCAGAAGGGCATTGCATATCGATATCTCAAGCCCCAGTCCCTTAAGTGTTGCGTTTCTTCTTGAATCATACTTATTGAATGCACCCAGAAGGGAATCAACATCAGCATCTGCCATTCCCGACCCCGTCTCGGCTATCCTGCATTTCAAACGTACCGTGTGTTCTTCAGTGATCTTCTCGGATTTGATCTCAAGCGACATGCTCCTTCTCTGATTCTGCTGTATTGAATTAAAAAGAAGGTACATGAATATCTGCTTGACCGCCTGGATATCTCCAAAGAGGTAAGTCGGGATGGTCCTGTCAATGAAAACATAGAAATCGGCATTCTCATCCTCCATGCTCCTTGAAACCCTGTCGATAACATCCTTCATAAGATCCCTGAAGCTGTACTTTACAGGTTCCATTTCCCACTTACCCGAATCGAGCTTGGAATATATAAGGATATTATTGACGATCCTTAGAAGCTGCGCTGATGCCTCCCTTATAACTTCGGCCTGTTCTCTCGCACCCTCGGTAAGTTCCTCCTTAAGGATAAGCTCATTCATTCCAACGATGGAATTCATCGGGTTACGGATCTCATGAGTCATGTTGGCAAGGAACCTTATCTTACTGAGCTCGGAATTCCTTATTGAGATATAAGACTGCTCTTTCTTAAGCTTGATCCTGTTGAAAAGCGCCGTCTGATATGCAACGACAAGTACCGGGACCAGACAGGCGAACAGGAAATTAAGCATCTTCTCGGCCAGTGATATACCGCCCTTAAGATAATAATCAAACAGATCCCGGTGAAGAAAGCTGAAGTAAAGAAGCCTTGCATAATAGTAGAATTCCAACACAGCCACCAGCCACACGCCCTTACCGTCTATTACAAAGAAGGTGAGTACAAGAGCCGATGTGAGCAGGACCGGCATGCCATTGTATATGTATCCTGTTATCAGATAATAGATCGGCAGTATAAGAAAGCATGTCACAAAGCACATGACATAAGATATAAGCTTGTATTCCTTAAACCGGTAAAGTACATAGGTCAATGCAAGGAATACTATCGCAAAAGTAAACTCCATTATAACTATCGTCCTGCCGAACCGGAAAAACGGCGCAATAAGTATAAGCATGGCAAGGACCGGGAGTACATACCCTGCCACAAGATAGAACTTCTTGGACGCCATGGGAACATTCTCATCATACATGTATTCGATTATATTATTGATCTTGGTGCGAATCCTGTCCTTCATATACCTTCTACTCATAAATATATTCGATCATCTCCCTTGGGAGAAGATTCTTAAGTGTCTTCTCAAGCCTGTCAATCTCAAGGGGCTTGCTTATAAAATCATCAAAGCCCGCTTCCATGAACATCTCTCTTGCTCCGTTTATGACATTGGCGGTAAGTGCCACAACAGGCAGATTGGCAACCGCCGGATCATTCATTGCACGAATAGCTTCAAGCGTATCTATTCCGTTCATTTCAGGCATCATGTAATCAAGATAAACAAGGTCTACATGCTCCCTCTCAAGTATACTCAATGCTTCCTTACCGCTAAGTGCCGTATGAACGGCGGCACCGTATTTCCTCAGTATCCCGCTGGCAACATTAAGGTTGGTAAGGTTATCATCAACAACAAGGATCGATGCCCTGCTGCATATGAATCCATCCTTTCTGACCACCTCTCTCGCATAAGTCGTATCCTTGCTCAAAAGTACGCTGGAAACATTAAGTATATGTATGGGCCTGGTCATTACATAACCCACCTTGTTCATGGATACCGATTCATTAAGGTTAGATATTATAACAAGGTGTTCCTTGGTTATCTCTCTCTCAAGGAACCTCATATCCCCATAATACAGCTGTGATGATATAAAGATATGAGAATAGGAATTATTGGCCACACTGCTCTCAAATGTTCTCTTGTCGGAAGCAAGCTCCGAATAAACATGGAGGGCATTGAATATCTTGCGCAGTGCAAGACGCTCATCATCATCATTTACATATATCAGGATACTGTAAATATCCGGATTGCCTATATCTACAAGGCTAGCCTTGTCATCGATCTGCATGGGCACATTAAAGCCGAAGTTGGAACCGACATGATAACTTGACTTGACGGTTATCTCGCCGCCCATCTTCTCTATTATCTCCTTACAGATGGCAAGTCCCAGTCCGGTTCCTTCAACCGCGTTAAGTCCGTCCTCCGTAAGGTCTATCCTCTTATACAGCTCAAAGAGATGTGGAATGTTCTCGGCCTTTATGCCGACACCCGTATCCTCTACTTCAGCCTTGATGATCATCTCGTTATCATCGGTCATCTCTCCGACCACCCTTAAGATGATACGGCCTTCCTTGGTATACTTGACAGCATTGTTGAGGATATTGATAAATACCTGCCGAAGCCTCGGACCATCTCCAAAAAGGAATCTCGGGAGTCCTTCATCTATCTCAACAAAGAAGTTGACGGATGTATCCATAAGCCTTACGGAAGTCATGTTTATGATCTCCATGAGCAGATTGGAAAGATCAAACCTGATATTGCTTATGGTTATTTCCTGAGAGCCTGTCTTGGAAAGATCCATAACCTCATCGGTAAGTGACAGGAGCGCATTGGATGAATTGAGTATATTGTAGACATACTCCTTGACCCTGTCATTGACATCCTGATCAAGAAGCAGATCTATCGTACCTATGATGGCATTCATGGGTGTCCTTATCTCATGGGACATATTGACAAGGAAGATATCCATGCTCACATAAGCATTCAGCGCTTCGGCATGAAGCTTCTCAAGATTCTCCTCTTCCTTCCTGTTTAAGTACATACGAAAACGTATGGCGGCACCGCAGCATATACCTGTAAAAAAGATACCGACAAATACAGCCATGTAGTCAACAACCGATTCCACGGCAACATCAGCTTCTATCGAACGCCTCAGATCTCCCGCATACAGAAGTATGATGTACATGGTGATATCCATACAGGTCATTATCGTAGCCCACCGTCTTGAGAGGACCAGGATATTGTATAGGAGACCGAATATAAAATATATGGGTATACAGAATGAGATCTTGCCGTACTCAAAATAAAGCATTGGGAAAAGAACAAGATTCACAACAACCGACATGAAAATGGCATGAAATTCATATTTATGTGTAACATTGCCTATGTAAAGCGTATAAAAAGCCATTGCGGCACTTACTGCAAGTATCAGGAAAGACCTCAGCGTAGGAAAGAATATCCTTACGAGCAGGGTCGAACACAGCAGAGCCACAGTGGCAATAAGATGCATACCGTTATAGATCTTGACCTCATCGGGCAGATCATCTGCAAAATATCTGTTTTTCAGATTACTAAATGCTTCACTCATACAGTGGAAATTATCCTTTAATCGGCTGCATGCTCATACTTGTCGGCATCGGAAAGAAATATGGCCGCAAGATCGGGATCATAATGTGTCCCGCTCCAGAGAGATATCCTCTTCACAGCTTCCGAATGCGACAGCGGATCAGCGCCGTCATTATGATTCCTGAAATTATCGTAACTGTTCACTATTGCAAGTATCCTTGCTTCAAGCGGTATGTCCGTGGTCATAAGATGGTCGGGATATCCCTTGCCGTCCCATCTCTCGTGATGTGACCTGCACATATTGTAAACGTAGGAGAAGAAGGCGTTCTTGGATATGGCTTCGGTAACCTTCTTACACGCTTCTGCCCCTATGATGGTATGGGCATGATTGAATTCCTTCTCCTGAAGGCTCAGATCACCCATATCCGCCAGGCACCTGTCCGTCATGCACAGCTTGCCCATGTCATGGAGCTTGCTTGCAAATACAAGCTTCTCCTTGTCCGATTCAGCGATCGCATACTTCCCCGTTACCATTATATCTTCGAGAAAGATATCCATATACTTCTGCACTCTCTCGCAATGACCCGCTATCATGTGCGACCGGCCGGCCATTAAGGATGCAAACATCTCAACAAGTGCATATTCAAGTTCAACTATATTATGAACCTTCTCCTTGAGAGTATTCGAAAGGTTCTCGTTATATCTCTTAAGCTTGCGCTCGCTCTCTATCTGCTGTACATGTACATCGAGCCTCTTCCTTAAGAGGGCTGTCGTATAGGGCTTCCTGATATAATCCACTGCGCCGAGGTAATAGCCCTCAACTTCTGTCGTGGGATCATCCTGTGCTGTAAGGAATATGACCCTTACATCCACGAGCCTCGGATCATTACGCATCTCTGAGAGCACATAGAATCCGTTTATATCCGGCATATCTATATCAAGAAGGATTATATCCGGCGGATCCGGCATGTCACGCAGGAACTCAAGCGCTGTCTTGCCGGCGTTGACCGGAACTACCTCGTATATCTCCTCCAAAACCTTCTTGGCCATGATAAGATTGGTCATATTGTCATCAACGATCATAACCTTGAACATAACATACCCCCAAAAGCATTTATCTGGTCTGCATAAGATACTTCATGCCGTCCTTAAGGCCGTCTACCGTAAGCCTGTTCATCTTAAACATCCCCTTTACAGCCGTCTCCGCTTCCCTCCAGGGAGCATTACCGGGTGCCATCTTGGGATTGAGCCAGATTATCCGCTTGAAGTTCTTCTTCATAAGCTTCAGCCATTCATAACCCGAAAGGCCGTCATTGGGTCCCCTGTAGTTACCTGTATCGGAATAAAGCTCCTCCGGCGCCATTGCGGCATCCCCGACTATTATGACCTTATAGTCGCTGTCGAGGTTCTTGAATATCCATTCGGTCTCTATCCAGTCACCGAATTCGCACTCAGGTGTGTTGTACAGCCTTGCATAGATGCAGTTATGAAAATAATAGGTCTTGACGTCCTTAAAATGATTGGACTTGTTTACCGACTGAAAGAGTTCGTTAAGCAGTGTCGAATATGGTATCATCGTGCCGCCGGAGTCCATCAGCAGCAGGAGCTTGACCGTGTTCTTCCTGGGCCTTGCGAATTCAAGCTGCAGGCAGCCGCCGTTATTGCACGTCTTATTTATGGTCTCGTCTATATCAAGTTCGGTCTTGGGAACGTCGAGCCTTGTGGAAAACTGGCGAAGCTTCTTAAGCGCCACCTGAAACTGCCTGTTGTCAAGCACCCTGTCATTCCTGAAATCCCGGAACTTACGCTCTCCGATCACCTGGAATGCCGACTGATAACCGGTTGTACCGCCGATCCTTACGCCGCCCATATGACCGCCCAGGTTACCGAATGAGGAATTACCCATGGTTCCGATCCACTGATTGCCGCCGTTATGCTCGCTCTCCTGATCCTTCTGGCGCTCCCTGAACTTCTCGAGCACCTCTTCCTTGGTCTCCTCGATCTTATTGGCTTCGCCGTCGATAAGCTTCTTCATCATCTCCTGCTCGGCGTTCTGGGCAAAATCAGACTTATCGAGCCATCTCTTCATCTGTTCCGATACATCCTCGGGTTCCATATGGATACCCTTAAAGTAATCGTTAAAGAGCATGTCGTATTTATCGAATTCATTCTCGCTCTTGCACAGGATCATTCTGGATATGTAGTAGAATTCGGTCAGGCTGGCATGCGTAAGTCCCTTGTCGATGGCATCTATAAGTGTAAGCCATTCCGACAGGGAAATATCCATCTCATGATCCCTCAAGAAAAAGAAATAATCTGTGAACATAGACGATCGGTCCTTATACGTTTCTTCTTACAACCGCTTCAAGATCCTCATCCTTCTTAATAACGGTACCAATAAACGGAAGCTCGGCGCATATCTTCTCGGTCGGTATCCCGCCAAGCTGAAGCGCACGTATCCAGTCGATGAGTTCCGATGTGGACGGCTTCTTCTTCACATCGCGCAATTCCCTTATCTCGTAAAAAGCCTTAAGTGCCTCGTTCAGAAGATTATCATCAAGCTCATCGAAATGAGTCTTAACTATCTCGCTCATAAGTTCCTTGTCAGGGAAAGCAATGTAGTGGAAAATGCACCTTCGCAGGAATGCATCCGGAAGTTCCTTCTCCGCGTTGGATGTGATTATGACTATGGGACGATGCTTGGCCTTAACCGTCTCCTTGGTCTCGTGGATATAGAACTCCATCTGGTCAAGCTCCCACAGAAGATCATTGGGAAACTCTAGGTCAGCCTTGTCGATCTCATCTATCAGAAGCACAACCTGCTCATCCGAGCTGAAGGCTTCACCAAGCTTGCCAAGCTTAATGTAACGGCTGATATCGTCAACACCCTCTTCGCCAAACTGTCCGTCATAGAGACGCTGGATCGTATCATATACATAGAGTCCGTCCTGGGCCTTGGTCGTTGACTTGATGTTCCAGATTATAAGCTTCATACCCAGTGATTCCGCAATGGCATTGGCCAGCATCGTCTTGCCTGTCCCGGGCTCACCCTTTATAAGAAGCGGTTTCTTAAGCATCCTCGCAACGTTGACCGCCGACATAAGTTCTTCTGATGCGACATATGTGGCGGTAGACTTAAATCCTCCTGCATTGATATCCATCTTATCTGTCCCTTCATTATTGATAATTTTACCCTTATATGATAAGATATTTGGGCTATAAAATCAACTAAAATACGAGGAATGACAAATGATCAGAGACATATTTGCCACCAAGCCTACAGCCCTTTCATTCGAGGTCTTTCCACCAAAAAAAGACGATGACTTTGCACGTGTATTTGAGACTATCGATGATCTGTGTACACTTAACCCTGACTTTATAAGTGTTACCTACGGTGCCGGAGGCAGCAATTCCAAAAAAACGCTGGAAGTTGCATCATATATTCAGAATACCAAAGGCATCGATGCCCTCTGCCACATGACATGTGTCGGATATACGAAGGCCGATCTTGACAGGGCACTTGAAGACTTTGACTCTTCTTCCCTTAACAATGTACTTGCGCTTCGCGGAGACAGGCCGCAGGCAATGAGCGATGAGGTGTTCAACAGCCGCGAATTCATGTATGCCAATGAGATGGTTGAATACATAAGAGATAAAAAGGGGGATTCGGTTACCATAGGAGGTGCATGCTATCCCGAGAAGCACCCCGAGAGCATAAGCCTTAACGATGATATGGAACATCTTAAGGACAAGGTTGATGCAGGGCTTGATTTCATGACCACCCAGATGTGCTTCGACAATGACATCTTCTTAAGGTATTTCGATATGCTTGATAAAAACGGTATAACCGTTCCTGTTACATGCGGCATAATGCCTATAACCAAGGCCGGCCAGCTGGGACGTTCGATCACTCTCTCCGGTTCATCCGTTCCCAAGAAGTTAAGTGATATCATAGCCCTTCACGGCGATGATGATGAAGAAATGTTCAAATACGGAATACAATACGCCGCTGACCAGATTCGCGATCTTAAGTCACACGGCGTACATGGAATACATATCTATGCTATGAACAATTCACGTACAGTACGGGCAATACTTGATCTTCTGTAGATCAGCCCCATGATACGAAGCTTGATTCGTCGCGGCGGTCACGCATCATAAGATCGCGGACTGCCTCGGCAGCAGGCTTACCGTCAAACAGGATCATATTTACCTGTTCTATTATCGGAAGATCCACACCATACTTATCGCCAAGAGCCTTGGCAGCCTTGGCTGAATAAACCCCTTCAACAACCATCTTGACTTCGGCCATAGCTTCCTCCATGCTCTTACCCTGGCCCATAAGGATACCGGCGCGGCGGTTTCTTGAGTGCATGCTGGCGCAGGTAACTATAAGATCGCCCATACCGGTAAGTCCCGAAAAGGTCGACCGCTGGCAGCCCATCCTTACTCCCAGACGGCTTATCTCGGCAATACCCCTTGTAATGAGGGCAGCCTTGGTATTATCCCCATAGCCAAGCCCATCCGCTATTCCTGCGGCAAGTGCAACGACATTCTTAAGGGCAGCTCCAAGCTCCATTCCCATTACATCCGAGCTGGTATATACCCTGAAGTTCTCATTCATAAATATATTCTGAACGTATTCCGCTATCTCTTTGTCATCAGAGCCCGCAACGCAGGTCGTGGGAATACACCTGCCGACTTCCTCCGCGTGGGATGGTCCGCACAGGACAGCAACCCTGCAGGCCGGTATCTCATCCTTGATGATCTGCGACAGGGTCATAAGAGTGTCTTCTTCCACGCCCTTTGCTACACTTACGATAAGCTGATCCTTCTCTACATAAGGAGCCATCATCCTGGAAGTGCTCCTTGTATAGGGTGACGGAACCGCAAGGACAAGCAGGTCCTTATCCCTGCATGCCTCACCAAGATCGGTCGTGAAGATCATATCATCCGCAAGCTTCACACCGGGAAGCTTGTCAACATGCTCATGCCTGTCCCTTAACATATCTATTTCTTCTTTAACGATCGACCATATGGTAACCTCATGTCCGTTATTGTGAAGGACTACCGACAGGGCTGTTCCCCAGCTGCCGGCACCTATTATCGCTGCTCTAGCCATGTTAACTCCTTTGGAAAATCTTTATTCGTCTTTTTTATTATCCAGATCTATTTCGGGCTTGCCTCGCAAATATGTCTTGCGTTCATTACCTGCGATAAGTCTTTTGATATTATCCTTATGCCTTATTATTGCCATGAGAGACAAAATGAACATAACCGCGTAATACTCTGTGAGCAGGGCCCTGTTTGACTCCACAGGGAAGTTATAGGCTCCCATCTCACCCATGATGATCGCACACACAAATACCCATGTATAACCCAGAATTGAGCCAAGAGATACATAATGTGTTATAAAGAACACACCAAAGAAAACCAGGAGTCCCACGACCGCAAAAGCCCATCCATGCCTTATCTGAAAGCAGTATGATATTGCAAGGCCAGCCGTGGCCGCTATGCCCTTGCCGCCCTTAAAGTGCATATAAAAGGGAAAATTGTGACCCAGGATCACACCGGCTGCCGAGTAAAGCATCAGCAGGCAGATGGTATCGGGATAGGAAGATGAAAAAACAGCCTTGGTTATAAGGACCGCAACGATGCACTTAAGGGCATCACCCAAAAGAACAAGGGCTCCGTACTTGGCTCCCATGGTCCTTAAAACATTGGTTGTTCCGGCATTCTTACTGCCATAATTCCTTATATCTATCCCCTTGGCACGTCCGACGATATAACCTGTCTGGATAAGTCCAAGAGCATATCCGAGAATGAGACATATGATACGAGCCATCACTTCTCTCCTCTCTCTCTTATAATGAATCTCAGGGGTGTTCCCCTAAATCCGAAGGCTTCCCTGATCTTGTTCTCGATATATCTTGTATATGAAAAATGCATCAGTTCTTTATCATTCACAAATATTACAAACGTAGGCGGCTTTACTGAAACCTGCGTCATATAAAACAGCTTGAGCCTCTTGCCCTTATCGGCAGGCGGCTGCTGCATTGCAACTGCTTCCGTGAGTATCTCGTTAAGGACACCTGTCTGGATACGCATCGAGTGGTTCTCGACTACCATGTCTATCATATCAAACAGCTTATTCAGACGCTGTCCGGTCTTGGCCGAAATGAAGATAAGCTCGGCATAAGGCATGTACGATAAGGTATTGCGGATCCTTCCTTCATACTCATATACGGTCTTGTCATTCTTCTCAATTGCATCCCACTTGTTAACCGCTATGATAACACCCTTGCCTGAGTCATGGGCAATGCCTGCTATCTTGGCTTCCTGCTCGGTAACGCCTTCTACCGCATCGATCACAAGGACTACAACATCTGCCCGTTCAACCGCACCCACAGTCCTTACTACCATGAAGTGTTCCAGTTCTTCCTTGACCTTGTTCTTGCGCCTTAAACCGGCAGTGTCGATAAACACATATTCACGGCCGTTATGTACTACCGGAGTATCTACCGCGTCTCTGGTTGTTCCGGCTATATCGGATACAATAACACGTTCTTCACCAAGCAGCTTGTTGATTATGGATGACTTGCCGACGTTGGGCTTGCCCACTATCGCAACCCTGGGCCTGTCGTCTTCCTCCTCGTCGCCTGATGTGTCCGGGAAATAGGACACAACAACATCCAGCATGTCTCCGAGTCCCATCATGTTGGCTGAAGATATCCCGTAGGGTTCTCCTATCCCGAGATTGTAGAATTCATATATATCATTACCGTATTTCTTAAGATCATCAACCTTATTCACAGCAAGAACGACCGGTTTCTTCGCACGCCTTAACATGTCCGCAACCTTACTGTCCGCATCAACCAGTCCCTGCTTAACATCAACCATGAAAATGATAACATCCGCGGTATCTATCGCTATCTGGGCCTGTTCCCGCATCTGCGACAATATCACATCCTTGCTCTCGGGCTCTATACCGCCTGTATCTATAAGTGTAAAGTCATGATCGAGCCATGATACTTCCGCATATATCCTGTCCCTTGTAATACCGGGTGTATCCTTAACGATACTTATCCTCTCACCCGCAAGGGCATTGAACAGTGTCGACTTACCTACATTGGGCCGTCCCACAACAGCCACTATGGGCTTACTCATAAATCTTCTCTCCCATTATCGCTTCCACAAAATCCCATCCGCTTGATTTTACAATATCTATATGTACTTGTAAAGAATTTTCAAGGTCGCAAAGCCTGTAATCATCTAGGAAAACGTCCTCTCCGGCCCTCAATACACTCTGCGGCAGTATGAGCCTGTCGCCCAGGTCTTTATCCTTAAGCTGAGCCATTATATCCTGTCCTGTAAGAAGGCCTGCAACGGTAATCATCTCTCCAAAGAAATCATTTCTTATCGCATAGACCGTTATCTTAGTGTCTGAAAGGATCCCTTCAAGCTCTGCTGCAAGCTGACTTATATACGGGGCTGCAAGCCTCCCCGTAGCCATGCTGATCCTTCTCCTCCCATCCCGTGACTGCGGATGTCCCGACAGATAAGACAGAAGCCCCTCCTTGGCCTGACTGAATTCATCAAAGAGCAGCCTCATCATACCAACGCCGTTCTCAAGCTGGAGGTAACCGTCGTACCGGTCCGATTCGGGAAGTTCCCTGTCTGCAAGTAGATAGAATTCATCGGATGCGTGTATGAAATGGATTCCATGGTCCTTATACACCATGTTCTGATATTTTTCTATAATATCAATTGTTATTATTGCATCTTCCTTCGTAAAGGGTTTAAGCGGGTACAAGCCATCCCTGTGTTTTGACAGGCCTACCGGAACTACCGAAACAGACTGAAGATGCGGAAGATATTTCATCAGATCCTGTATACTCCTCTCCAGTTCCGCACCATCATTGATCCCCTTGCACAGGACTATCTGACCGTTCATCGTGATCCCTGCCTCATACAGGCGGTCTACCTTCTTAAGGGCCTGTCCTGCAAACCTGTTATTTAACATCATACACCTTAATTCCGGATTGGTTGTCTGAAAGGATATATTAATAGGTGACATGTGATATTTAATGATCCTGTCCAGATCATGGTCACTCATATTTGTCAGGGTTACGTAGTTACCCTGGAGAAATGAAAGGCGGGAATCATCATCCTTGAAGTACAGGGTTTCCCGCATGCCCTTAGGCATCTGGTCTATAAAGCAAAAAATACACCTGTTAGCGCAAGACCTGTACGAGTCCATGAGACCGTTATCGAATTCTATACCCAGATCCTCATCCGGATCCTTGTCGATCTCAAGCAGCCATTCCTCTCCGGACGGCTTCTTAATAAGGACCTCCAAGTAATCATCCTGACACAGATACTGATAATCAAAAATGTCGTCCATTTCCTGACCGTTTATACTGATCAGGAAATCGCCGACCTCAATCTCCATTTCTTCTGCTATACTGCCAGGTATTACCCTGGCGATCTTGTGCTTCTTCATGTAACTGTATAAAATCCTGAAGCTTTAGTTAACTCCGGTTGAGCCGAAGCCTCCACGGGCTTCACCGTTATTGTTTTCCTCAACCTCTACAAAGTTGATCACGGGCTGATGCTTGATTATACGGAACTGACAGACACGGTCATTTACATGGATATTGGTATCACGCACTGCATATACGGGCATCATGAGGACATCCTTGCTGGATGTCTTGCCATAGGATTCATCAACAACACCCACACTGTTGGTCTGGATTATACCGAAGTTCTTGAATGTTGAACTTCTGGGAGCAATGAGCATTTCATATCCGTCAGGCAGGCACATGGATACGCCAAGGTTTATGAGATGGAAGTCCCCCTTCTTAAGGGTGATATCTTCGGCTGACCTTAAATCTATCCAGTCCGACTTACCTTCTATATATTCAAGCTTGTCTATCTTATCGGATAAATAGGTTATCTTGATTGTTTCCTGCATGATCGTTCTCTCTTCCTCTTCCTGAAATAAAGGGTACTCCACCGTGATACATTTATACGTAGTAGTCCGAACAATGGATAACCGGGTTCAGCGGATCATCGCTTGCAAGCGTATCCTGAACATCGATCACCTTCTGGTTGCTGCTCCCCTTCCACAGAAGCTTCACATCCTTAAGCTCGGCAACAAACTCACCATCTACAAGAACATCAATATTCTTCATAAGCGGAAGTTCGTATATCTCCTTCCACTGGTATCCGGTGTAAAGCCATATGGTCTTATCCGGGAACTTCTCCCTTATCTGTGCGGCAAGCTGTGAAACATCAAACCTGTTGGCCTGATGGAGCGGATCGCCTCCCGAAAAAGTTATACCTGAAATGTAGTCCTTCTCAAGCTCATCAAATATCTCCTGCCTGGCATTGTCATCAAAGAGGAGTCCTCCGTCCGGATCCCATGTCATCGGATTATGGCATTCCTTGCAGCAATGGTCGCACCCTGCCACCCACAGTACGACCCTTAAGCCGTCTCCGTTAAGCATATCATCCTTCGTTATATTGTGATACCTCATACCTACATACTCTTCCTTTCAGCTATCTCAGCCATCTTGGCATCGTTAAGCCTGGTGTCTCCGTGGACCCTGCTGTAGGACAGGTATCCGTTCATCCTCTCGATCTTGGTAAGGTTCCTGCTCCCGCACTTGGGACATACATCCATCTCAAGCTCCTGATGTCCGCAGTCATCGCAGTAAGCAAGGGACATGTTCACACCTTCATAGAATCCCATATCCATCGCACGTCTGATAAGGGTCTTTATAGCTTCAAGGTTATAGTCTATCGGATACTTAACATACTGGATCTTACCGCCGTTACTGAGTTCCCAGAACCTGAACTCCAGATTCTGCTTCTCGATAGGGGTTATATCCTCAGATACATGGCAGTGGAAAGAGTTCGATACGTATTCCCTGTCGGAAACATTCTCGACAATGCCGTATTTCTTACGGAACTGCTTAACCTGAAGTCCGCACAGGGACTCGGCCGGTGTCCCGTATATGGCATAGAGATGGCCGTCCTCCTCCTTGAATTCATTGATCTTCTTGTTGATATATGTAAGAACCTCAAGGGCAAACTCACCGTCCTCAACCAGTGACTTTCCGTTATATAATTCCTGAAGTTCATTAAATGCCGTAATACCGAAGGATGCGGTAGCAGACTTAAGGAGCGGCTTGATCTTATCGGTAAGCTGAAGGTGTCCGCCATAGAAGCCTCCCTCGCAATAAGCAAGCGGATTAGTGGATGCTCTCATCTCACCCAGGTATGCGTAGGTCCTCTTGTGAAGGCCCCTTATAAGATTTAAGTAATAATCAAGCACCTCATAGAAGTCCTTGCTCTCCTGACGGGCCTTGGCAAGTATCATCGGAAGATGCAGCGATACCGCACCAACGTTAAACCTTCCCACAAATACCGGAACATCCTTGTCATCTGCGGGATGCATCCCGCCCCTCTCATACCAGGGGGATAAGAAGGCTCGACACCCCATCGGGGATATGATCTTGCCGTACTGCTTATACATGCTTGCTATATAGCCCTTGCCTGTAAGACTTAACCAGTCGGGATACATGGTCTTGCTCGAACACTCAACTCCAGCCTCGAAAACATCCTCAAGCTCCTTACCCGGGCCGTGAAGGTTCTCGTCATATAAGAACACGATCTTGGGGAAGAGAACCGGCTTCTTGCATTCTGCCTTACCCTGGCCCTTGCGCCTTACATGGAGCATGGTAATGGTGGCAAGCTTGGCAAAGCGTCCCGTGCCTGTACCGGCAGTCACGGTTATGAAGGGATAATCACCCCTTGAACTTGCGACCGTATTGAACTTATATTCCCAGCCCTGGAAGCCCTGTTCAAAATCACGCTCAACGTCCTTGTAGGCAACCTCCTCAGCCTTCTCCTCATCTATGCCCAGTTCGGTATATTTCTTAATATATTTATTGTATGACTTCTCGGCGTAAGGCTCTAAGATAAGATCGACTGATGGAACCGTGAAACCGCCGTACTGCTGGGAAGCCGCTGACAGAACGATATCACCTATCACATCAAAACAGGTATCCAGTGCCTTGGGCTCGTTATACCAGATATTACCCATCTCAAAACCGCCCTTGAGTACCGTTGCCACATCAAAGAGGCAGCAGTTCATGGTATCGCGCCTTGCCGACATATCATGCACATAGATATATCCGTCGCGGCAGGCCTGGATCTCCTCGGTCGTCATAAAGAACTTCTGATATAATTCCTTGTTAAGCTGGTTGAAGATAAGGCTCCTCTTGGTTGATACAAGAGCCGAGTCGGTATTGGCATTCTCCTTGTCACCGACATACATGATCGACTGGCTCTTCTTATATACATCATCGAGCATCCTCACGAAGTCCTGCTTGTAGTTCCTGTAGTCCCTGTATGACTTGGCGACAATAGGCTTAACTTCCTCGAGTGCGCTCTCTACTATATTGTGCATGATGGGGATGGGGATCTCGTCAACATCGAGTTCATCCACCCTCTCAACTACCTTGGCACAGATGAAATCCTTCTCCTTCTCAGTGAACTTCGTAAGGGCCCTGTAAGCCGACTTGCCGACCGCATCTATGACCTTCTGAACGTTGAAAGCTTCCTTCGTTCCGTCCTTCTTGATCATGTGTACATCCCGCTTCGGCTTATAAAGCTGTGAATAATTCTTCTCAGTTACCTTCTCTTCAACTGATCCCATCATTTCCTCCATCCAATATATTGTATAAATATTGTACAAAATCAAATGTCGGGCACTAGATTTAGTACCCGACATTTAATATACCATTGATGAGTCAACCTGTAAAGGTGATAATGATTTAATAACGCTTAAGATTATTTGTAAGGAAGTCCCTCATACCGTCAACTGCTGCCTTGGGGCTTGTAAGCCTGATCTCCGGGCCGACCGAAGCCACCCATCCATAGAACTGACTGCTTAATACAGCCTCGGTATGAACGTTCAGAACGCCGCCCTTGCCGCCTGTTATCTTAATGTCCTGCCCGAACCTGTCTATAAGTATACCTATCTTATCCTCGGGGCACTCCAGTCCGACATTCATCATTTTCCCGCCAAACATCCCGAACATCTTGCCTGAATAAGCAGACATATCAAGCTTGTCTGCCGGTTTCTTACGACGGTTGGCCGTCTCGGAAACATCCTTCATCTTGTCAACCCTGAAATGTTTGACGATGCCGGCCTTATCATCAAATGCAACAAGATAATAATACTCATCATCCCATATAAGAGTAAGCGGGCTCACCTCATAATCGGCTCCGTCCTTCCTGGGCTTAAGCTTAACATCCCTTGTCCATTCACAGTACTTAAAGAGTATGGTCCTGTTCTCCCTTATTGCCGTATTGATGACATCCACGGAATAAAGGATATCCTCATTCTGCATCTTCATGCGGTTGATGCTGTACAGCTGTCTCTTTAATTCATCAGCATCATAATCACTTGCAAAGGAAGTGATCTTCTTAACAAGCTGATCGGACTTCTTCCTGGTTATGAACCTTGAAGACATCACGGCATCGATAAGGAGCTTGAGCTCTGCAAGTTCGAACTCCCTGCTTCCCATAAAAAAGCCACCGTCACGGCCATTAAGCTTCATGATGTCATATCCGTATGAAGCGAGCATCTCGACATCGGAATATATGCTCTTCCTCTCCGCTTCAATGCCGCATTCCTTAAGTATTCCGCAGATCTCCGTCGCGCTCAGGGGATGTGTCTCATCCGAATACCTGTAAAGGATTTCCTTAAGATACAGTATCTTCAACTTCTGATTGGCTGATCTTGGCATGGCTCTACCTCTCATAAAATGGATTTTTCTATAGTATAACCCATATACTCTGTGAAGTGTAGAAATTTTTTATGAATAATGATAAGATTATCTTGTTCACAGTAAAGATCCGGGAGATATTATGAGTACAGCGGGTGTATTTAAAACTTCCAAAAAGAATGGCGAGACATACTACAGGGCTTCCCTGACTTTTCGCAACAAACATATCAGTCTCGGAAGCTATTCCGATCCCGATACTGCCGGAAGAGCCTATGCCTATGCCAGTAACCTTATAAAAAGCGCGGTCGGAATAGACGAATATCCCGACGATTGTCCGCTTGCATATGAGAAGTTCATAGTCCTTATCAACTTCCGGGACAACAGGGTTTATATCAAGAACCCTATATATCTTCAGAAGCATCATTTTCTCTATTATCTTGACCGTACTCACGTATATAAATTTGACATAGAGGATCTGTTCTACTATTCAGAACACAAGATATCAAGACGCGGATCCCATCTCTTCGTGGCTGACTACGGTATGCAGGTCAACCTTCATTCCCGATACGGTATCAAGCGGCATGCCGTATTAAACAGGGATTACAGGTTCATAAACAATGACAGGTTCGATTACAGATATGAGAATATCGAGATAATAAACCGCTATCACGGTGTCCGCAAGAAGGTCACCAAAAAGGGGAAGGTAAGCTACCGTGCGGTAATCCTTATAAACGGCAACTATACCGTGGGTGTCTACCCTTCCGAGGAAATGGCTGCCATAGCCTATAATAAGGCAGCGGACATTGTCAAAAGGATATACCCCGGGAAGAACTACGAGCTTAACTATGTCGACTCACTCACTCCCTCGGCATATGCTGATATATACACATCGATCTCCGTATCACAGAAGATACTCGATCTCAAGTCCTCCCCTTAACATATACGACCGAATAGGGCTTGCCTTCTTCATCATTCAGAGCAACCGTGCGCTCATTACCCTTTGCATATACAACCGGATATATCTTATCCTTAAGATGGGCCTGTTTCCTGTAATCGGCCCGTAGATGGACTATATCCATATCCTCACCCACAGCGGTCAGTGCGAAATTTATATACTGACAGTTGTTTACATGAAGATTGGTATCAAGATGATGAAGTTCGACGGTCCTGATGTCCGCCTCTGTCTTTGTGCATTCAGTCTCATCCGGCAGAAGTATCTTTCTTGGCGAATATGTCATATCGAGCTTATCACCGAGGCTGTAGGCACCCACGATATCTTCCGGAGCCTTCACAGGACTCATCTTATCCGTATCGACCATCGTCCATGTCGTATTGGCCTTTACAAGGTAATTGCCCTGTTCATCCTTTAAATAGAAATTCCTGAATCCCATAAAGGATTTAAAATCAAACGGATATGTCCCCACTCTTACCGTATCGCACAATACGGGCAGCTTCTCTATCTCAATCTCCCAGTAGTTAAGTACCCACAGAAGCTTTCTGCTCCTTAACAGGTCTATCCCGACACCGGCATCCTCCGACTGGAATATCGACGCATCCTGAAAGGCATCGATAAGGGACGTTATAGACAGCCGTCTGTTAACATCACACCTTGAGAAGCTTATCCTGTCTGTATATTCATATTCATAACCGCCCATATCCGCGCCCTAATATATCACCTTTCTGCTGATTTCCTTACCGTTTATCATAAACCGGCTTCTTCCGTCGATCACCCTGAAGTCATCCTCTGCCGCATATGTATCCCTGTCAAGTCCTGTCCTTAATTCACACTTAACATCAACCCTCTCAAGCTCCACCTTTGTGATCTTCTCCCTGCCTCCAAATATCAGCGCCTCATCACCGGAGTTCTCGAGTTGGATGCTTGAATGCTTCAATGCAAAATCAGTCTCTCCAAATAGTGCTCCCACGCAGGTTGATATGTCGGCTCTGAGGCTTAAGTTGACTCTCGAATCCTCTATCAGTGTATCCGACTTGGATCCGTCAAGCGTGCCTATGACCACTGCCCTGTTCCCGCCTACGGTTACATCAAGAGCAGTCTTTATGATATGGAGTCCCGAATCGCCATTTAGTGAACCTATACCGACAGCATCATCACCCTTTATCTCGATGCTCATCATACAGTTTCTTATTTCAAAATGCGAGTCACCATCCGCCGCACCTATGCCGACACAGTATCCTGCGCCGCCGTACAGGGTGTACTCTCCCCTGTTTATCCTTATGATACCGCCAAGACCGGAACCTATACATGTTCCGTGTGCTCCGGATGCCTTTATGTTTATCCTTCCGTCCTGTTCAAAAATAAGCTCTCCGTGTGACTCTCCCGAAATATCTCCTATACCGAAGAACTCGGGAGTCTTGACCTCGATCGACAAGTTACCGTCACCGACGAGTATGAGCCTTGAAGAAGCCGGAACCCTGATCCCGTTGCCCCTGAATATGTTCTCGCCCTTAAGCTTTAACGTTACATCACAATTATCACCGATATCTACGCATGGCCTTCCCTTGATATTGGCAAATACAACATTCTCAAGTGTTATCACACCTGTGTAACCGGGAAGTACCGACAAATGTATCTCCGTATCAAGACCGGGAGTACCGGTTACTGATATATCTTTATATATCGCATTCTTATCACCCACATTTATGTCGGTATAGCCTTCATTATTAAGCATTCCCAATGATACACGGTTATTGCTGCCCGCCGTGAATATCATCTTGCCGGTACCGTCCTGACGCTCCTGATAGTAGGTGCATATCTCATTACGTACCATTTCATTTATCCTCGGAAGGATATCTGCCGAAGGCTTGGCTGTATAGTATCCCTGTATCAGGTCAACCCCCATACGGATAACAGTGCGAAGCTCCTCGCGCGTCTCTATCCCTTCTGCCAGAGACATGATGTTGTTATCCCTGCAGAACTTGATGATCTCACTCACAAAATGCTGTTTCTGGGGTTTACTGTCTATCCCGCTTAAGAGAGCCCTGTCGATCTTGACATAATTAGGCATATATCTTAACAGATTGGATATGTTCGAATAGCCGGTTCCGTAGTCATCGATCGCGATCTCGATATCAAGGCTCCTTAACAGCTGTTTTACCGCATCCAGCTCTTCATCCAGCAGTTCGGCTTCTTCCGTAAGCTCAACCACAGTCCTGTGGCAGTTGCGTCTAAGAAGCTCATTTATGGTATCAAAATCAGCCTTTTCAAGCCTTATACCGGGGATCGAGTTGATAAATATCTTGGCATTTCCGAACCTGTCTTCCTTCTTCTCTATTTCAGTCAGAACATTATAGAAGGTTGCCCGTTCCACATCTATAAGCCTGTTCCGTATACCGGCATATTTGATAATATCAAGTGCGGATATCTTCTTCTCTGTACTGCTTCGCATCAGGGCTTCATATGAATAGATCTCACCATCGGATGCCCTGACGATCGGCTGGAAATAATATGTAAGGAGGTTCTCATCAAGTATCCTGTCCACGAGTTCGCAGTCCTTCTTCTCTTCTTCCGACAGACGTTCATAACCGCCTCCGGCTGACAGGAACTTGCCCTGAGCACACTTCTCAAGCTGGGACTTAAGTCCTTCCACTACCAGGTTCCTTCTCAGAGATTCAAGTCCCTTTGCAACCATGGAAACCCAGAAACGGTAATCGCCGTCATACGTTCTTATATTATTTCCGTAGCTTACTGCCGTATATCCGAAACACTCATTTTCAAAAAACAGAGGGGTAAAGAAATAGACGACCGGTTCTTCGTGTTCCCTTTTCAGGGCAGGCAGCAGATCCGATGTGTTAAAAACATCACCGGTCCCCGCAGCGCCTTCCTTACCGGTCGAATTATAGCGCACCGCACATATCATCTCATCGGGATAGCCGGAATTGCCGACATGAAGAGTGGGATCCTTATCTATATCGATCCATGGTTTTGACAAGCACAGGCAGAACCTGTCCACTTCATCCAATTGATAAGTATATGAATAAACTGTACCAAGGAAGCCCTGCAGCGAAGTCTGTACCATCAGATTCTCAGCCATCATGTTCCCGGCCGATCTTAATCCGTCAGACATTCTGTCGGTTTTCCAGTACTTTCTGCGGATATTTACTTCCGAATCATTACATCCTGCACATCCGCATGTCTCACCCACGAATACCCTGGGCTTTTCAACAAATTCGGAGCTTTTCAGGTTGTCAAGCTTATCCGCGATATAACCGGCTGCATACATACCCTCCTCTTCATCCGGGAAAACCGTACTCGTCAGGCTTTTGGGCCCCGTACGTCCCTCCCTTGATGAGTCGAAACCTGCAACAGCGATATCATCCGGGACCGATAATCCGCGCTGTTCAAGTGCCTCACAGAAGCCTATCGCCATTTCGTCATTGGCACATACAACAGCCTCCGGGAGTGCCCCATCATCGTGAATGAATTCACGAAGTGCCTGTTCACCGCTGGTATACCAGAAATCGCCGTGGAATATCCTTTCCTCCCTTACGGGAAGCCCGAACCTGTTCATAGTATCGCAATAGGCCTTAAGCCTCTTTGCCGCATGTGGATGCCATCTCTTGCCCGAAATATAAGCAATGTCCTTATACCCGTGCACCTCGATCATATGGCTGACAAGAGCAGCCATTCCATGATAGTCATCCTGATATACCGAAGGGAAGAAATCACTCTCCCTGTCTATTACAAGCACAGGTCCGTTATACTCTTCTTCAAGTCTTGTTTCTATCTCATGACATACTCCGGATGTCTGTATACTGTCCTTTAAGATCACAACACCGTCATAATCCACCGGGTTGAAGAGGCTGAAGATATTCCCCTCACCTGCTTCACGTATCTGTGTATCCTGATACATCCTGATCATAGAAAAAACGCAGACATCCATATTATGGGTGCGAGCGTTCTTAATAAAGCCCGTTACAAACCGGCTCTGTCTTCTTCCTTCAATCTCACCGCCCAGTATGGCTATTCTGCGCCTTGTATCCATAATTATGATGTGCTTCCCAGATAAGCCGCACGGACCTTCTCATCCTTAAGAAGTTCTTCTCCCGTACCCTCGGTTGCGATCATACCGTTCTCGATAACATATGCCCTGTCAGCTACATGAAGAGCCATATTGGCATTCTGCTCTATGAGGAGTACCGTGGTCCCCGCTTCACTTATCCTTCTGATTATCTTGAATATCTCCTGTACTACTATGGGTGCAAGACCGAGAGAAGGTTCGTCCATCATAAGGAGCCTGGGACGTCCCATAAGGGCACGGCCCACTGCAAGCATCTGCTGCTCACCGCCCGAAAGCGTACCTCCGGCCTGCCATGAACGTTCCTTAAGCCTCGGAAAATACCCGTATACCATTTCTATGTCTTTTTCCAGATCGTCTTTTCTTAAGTATGCCCCTACCTTAAGGTTCTCAAGAACTGTAAGGTTGGGAAATATCCTTCTTCCTTCGGGAACCATCATAAGACCCTTTGATACGATCTGTGTAGGGTCCTTTCCCGTTATATCCTCGCCGTTGAAGATGATCTTACCCTCCGCAGGCTTTACAAGTCCTGATATGGTCCGAAGGGTAGAGCTCTTACCCGCTCCGTTGGCCCCTATAAGGGTAACCGTCTCACCGGCATTAACATTAAATGATATGCCTCGTACCGCCTCAATGCCACCGTATCTGACTTTTAAATTCTCAATCTGTAACAGCTGTTCGCTCATTATTGCTCCTCATTGCTCACACCCAGGTACGCCTCTATAACGCGCTGGTTGTTCTGAATCTCCTTCGGTACTCCCCTGGCTATCTCAGAGCCGAAATCTATCACGTAAATATAGTCTGAAATATTCATTACAAGGTCCATATGATGCTCTATAAGGAAAACCGTAAGGTTATACTTCTCTCTTATCTGGCGGACGAAGTCAGCCAGCTCATTGGTCTCCTGCGGATTCATACCTGCAGCGGGTTCATCAAGCAGAAGAAGGGTCGGATTTGTTGCAAGAGCCCTTGCTATCTCAAGCCTCCTCTGAAGTCCGTAAGGAAGGCTTACCGCAAGCTCATCCTTATAGGTGTCGAGTCCCTGTTCAACAAGGAGTTCCATCGTCTCATCCCGCATCCTCTTTTCTTCAGCCGCATTACCCCTGAAGGTTGCTGAAAAAACATTCTGCTTGGCGTTCTGATGCTTGGCGATAAGGACATTCTCAAACACTGTCATGCTCTTCCACAGACGGATGTTCTGGAAGGTACGTGCTATCCCGAGACCTGTTATCTTGTCGGGTGTCGGGAACAGCGGTGCATCCTTGGCATACTTATCCGCATTCTCACCCTTGTAGGTCTTTAGTGCCTTACCTGTGGGATGATTCCTTACCATGGGTTTACCCATGAATTCTATAAGCCCGTTCGTCGGCTGATAGACACCTGTAATACAGTTAAATGCTGTTGTCTTGCCGGCACCGTTAGGCCCGATAAGAGCTATTATCTTATTCTCCGGAACATCCAGTGTAAGGTTATTGACAGATACAACGCCCCCAAACTGCATGGTCACATTTTCAAGATGTAAAGCGTTACCCATAACCTACTCTTTCCTTTCCTTTTTCGCACCGGACTTTTTAAGGAGTGCTCCAAGATTTATCTCATTATTGCCCATGATCCCCTGTGAGAAAAAGAGCACGATCACCATTATAACAACTGAGAATACCACCATACGGAAACCGTTCCTTAAGAGAGGCAGCTTAAATCCGCCTATATACTGCTCGCTGTCAAGGAATCTTAACCACCACTCCGAGCATGCCACATATAAGAAGGTCGCAAGCACGCTTCCGCTTACCGATCCTATTCCTCCTATAACGACTATCAGCAGTATCTCGTATGTCATTACTGAAGTGAAAGCCTTGGCCTGGGCATTGGCCACATACATGGCAAACAGGCCGCCGCCTATTCCGGCGAAGAAACTCGATATGACAAATGACAGCATCTTATGCTTGAAAAGATTTACACCCATGGCTTCCGCCGCCACTTCATCATCGCGTATGGACTTAAATGCCCTTCCGTAAGATGAATTTATCAGGAGCACGATCACAAGTATGCACAACGATGATATAAGGAACGGAACAAAGGTCGACAGCCTGAGTATTGTTCCTCCCGATGAATTCGTTATATTAAAGCTTGAGAAGGTAGGGAATCCCTTGATCATGTTAGCCCCGTTTGTTACCTTTCCAAGCTTCTGCCACTGGAAGATCGCCCTTAATATCTCGGCAAATCCAAGGGTTGCTATCGCAAGATAGTCGCTCTTTAGTCTCAGTACAGGAATTCCGATAAGATAAGCGAAGAGGCCGGCCACACATCCTGCAAGTATCAGGGCTATGAGGCAGCTTAATATCATCGCCATGGCTCCACCGAACCCGCCATGTCCGAAAATACCTTCAAACATATCAAGCAGGGAAAAATCAAAAGCACAGCCGCCGAACAGATAGTATACCTGCTCCTTCATATCCGAAGGTACCATAAGGATCGCATACGTATATGCGCCAAGAAGCATAAAGCCGGCCTGTCCGAGTGAAAAAAGACCCGTAAATCCATTAAGAAGATTCATGGACACTGCCACAAGCGAATATACGGCAGCCTTCTTAAGCACCGTAAAAAGCGGGCTTGTGGGTTGAAATACCTGCGGAAGCCCGGGAATGAAATTGCTCAGGTTCTCAAGCAGGATCACAAATAACAGTATTATGGATATTCCGATAAACACACGGAATGATTTTTTCTTATCTTTCATGATCTACACCTTATCCGTAGCAGCTTCCCCGAAGAGTCCCTGCGGTTTAAATATAAGAATTATTATCAGAAGTGCAAAAGTAAACGCATCAGAGAAAACCGAAACATCCCATGATGAAGGAAGTCCCTTGATGATCGTCTCGCATATCCCGATAAGAAATGCCCCTATCACTGCTCCGGGTATTGATCCTATACCGCCGAACACAGCTGCAACGAAGGCCTTAAGCCCGGGCATTGCTCCTGCTGTCGGCGTTATTGCCGGATAATTGGTGAAGAAAAGGACTGAACCAACAGCGGCAAGTCCG
This sequence comes from Lachnospiraceae bacterium, assembly GCA_024690425.1. The sequence goes on from JAILCT010000270.1 coordinate 44,149, forward strand.
GAGCCTATGATGAAGGTCGCAGAGATCACGCTGTTGATCTTTATGCCCATAAGACGACTTGTTTCGAAGTCCTTGGACACAGCTCGCATAGCCATACCTACCTTGGTACGGTTTATCAGCTGGGTAAGTGCAAACACAAGTGCCAGTACCAGAAAAGGTGTGATTATAACAACCCATTTGGTATGAGTTCCGGCAACATTTACCGTGTTTGACAGAAATGGGATCACCGGATATGTCATCGGTTGTCCTCCGGTAATATAGGTTGCGGTATTCTGCAGCAGATAGCTTACGCCTATCGCGGATATCATGACTGACATCCTGGGAGCATTTCTTAAAGGCTTGTATGCCGCACGCTCGATCACGAAGCCCAGGAAAATCGTTATGATTATCACCAGCGGGATCGAAACCGAATAAGGCATGGTCGCCGTAAAATATATACCCATAAGCCCGGCTACCATGAACACGTCGCCATGAGCGAAGTTAATGAGCCTGAGTATTCCGTATACAAGCGTATATCCTATCGCAATAAGTGCATATTGCCCGCCCACCGATATACCGGAGAGCAAAACCGAAATAACATATTCCATAATGATTCATCCTTTGATTCTTTTATTTTCCCGATCCGGTCTGAACCTTCTCAAATGCCCATGTGCCCGAAGCGGTATCTGCAGTCTTGATGTAAGCTGTGTCACGTACAGCATCACCTACAGAGTCAAAAGCTATTGAACCTGAAACACCGTCCCACTTAACACCGGGGATCGCTGCTTTGATCGCACCCTTGTCGCCCGATCCGGCTGCCTTGATTGCTTCAAGTGCAACATAATATGCATCATATCCCATCGCCGTAACCGCTGAAATGGTATCATTACCGCCGTTAGCAGCAAGTGCGCTTGAATTGCCGTTGATGTATTCCTTGATACCCTTATCGAATGTCTCGGAACCGCCCTCCTGATAGAAGGTTGAAACATAGAGCTGAAGGTTTGTTCCCTTGGTCGCCTCAAGAACCATGTTGTCATCAAGAGTATCCGATCCAAGGAAAGGTATTCCTATATTAAGTGAAGCTGCCTGCTCCATGATCTGCTTAGCGTATGCGATCGAAACAGGTGTAAAGATAACATCGGCGCCTTCGCTCTTAGCCTTATTAAGGTAAGATGTGAAGTCAGAGTTATTGGTAGGGAATGAGTCGGTAATAACTTCACCGCCGGCTGCTTCAAACACCTGCTTGAAGAATACACACAGACCCTGGTCATACTCATTACCGTTCTCACCAAGGCAGTAAGCCTTCTTGGCCGAGAACTTATCTATTGCAAAGTTGGCAAGAACGTCAGCCTGGAAGTTATCAAGGAAGCATATCCTGAAGTAGTAATCGTTACCTGCTGTTACATTGGGATTGGTACAGGTTACACCGATAGCTGCAAGTCCAGCCTCTTCGAACTTGGGACCGCCTGCCATTGAAACGCCCGATCCGTATGATCCGAGAACAAGTGATACATTCTTGCCCACAAGTTCCGATGCTGCTGAAGGGGCCTTGTCTGCCGATGAACCGTTATCGGCGATCACAAGCTCAACCTTATATGTCTTGTCGCCCACCTGAACAGTAGGAGTCTCGGCATTGGCATACTGCATACCCAGTATCTCCTTCTTACCGCCTGATGCGGAGTCGCCTGTTGAAGGTTCAAACACACCGATCTTAATAACATCGCCCGAAGCGCCTCCCTGAGCGCCCGCGCCGCCGCAGGCTGTAAGGCCCATGGCCATGACTGCTGTCATAATAAGTGCAATAATCTTTTTCATAATTGATTGCCCTCCCTTTTATATTAAATACTCTCGCATTTTACCATACTCGGGCTTCAATTTCCATATATTTAGGAAACCTAACAACTCTTCACAGGCCTTACTGAGATTTACCTGAGATTTATAAAAATTTCTGTTGCATTTGAAATATTATTGTGGTAATATAGTTTTCGGTCGCTGAATGAGTGGCCGGAGAATCACGGTCTATTGACTGAGTTCTCTTAACTTGATATGCGGAGGTGTCGGAACTGGCAGACGAGCAAGACTAAGGATCTTGTGGGAGCAATCTCGTGTGGGTTCAAGTCCCATCCTCCGCACTGTTATAATATAGGACATGGATTAAATCCATGTCTTATATTTTATGGGTTCAGGAGGCCTCAGGAGCCCGGCACCCATCCTCCGCTTTATTTCTCTCATTCCTTCTTCTCCTATCCTCTACTTTCTTTCTTATTCCATCAGACTTGATTCCCTAATTTCTTTCTTATTCCTTTAGACTCGATTCCCTAATTTCTTTCTTATTCCTTTAGACTCGATTCCCTACTTTCTTTCTTATTCCTTTAGACTTGATTCCCTACTTTCTTACAGGTTGTGTAAGCCCCTGCAATACACGCATATCCTTAGATTCATCCAACCTGCGTGTAATCTATGTGGCGATATCTGGTGCATGAACACGCAGTACAGTAATATCTTGAATCCGCGTGTACGCCAAACTTCCAGAAAGACTTGAAATGGTCCTCAACGACACGCCCAATCGCAATAATGTATAATATGCGTGTAGATCGAAATTTATGCCAACACGCATTAACCGGATTATAATCTATCTGCGTGCCAAATACGATCCGTAGGCCAGCATTCAAGCACGCCTAAGAATAATATTGTCCTATATGCGTGTCAGAAAAAATTCTGGTCGACACGCCAAATTGAAATCCTTATGAATCTGCGTGTTTTATCACCTTTAATAATCTGTTTTGGGAGATAAAAGAACCAAAAGGGGGCAATTGGGGGACAGTTTTTCTTGTACCCCCGGAGCAAAGCGACGCAATATAGGACAACTTGGGTTGTCCTGGCATCGCAGATCGCACTTACACCCTTCAGGTTGTATAGAAGTGCGCCCTTATTAAATAAGGGAAGGATGTTTCCCATATTAAGTTAATTGTGGAGCAAGCACAGCAAAATGGTGCCATTTTCCGATATCTTACGTATAAATATATATAGGGCGATAATGAAGCTCCCTTATCAGATTATTTTGCAGAAATTTCAGAATACTCTTTCAAGTTCAGCCATGTCTATTTTCTGTGTCTGTATTGTGTTCATCATCATAATCGCCTTCTTTCTGTTCCGCTTACAGCGGATATCTTTTCTTGTTGATTATGTTATATCATTCTGACTGTCACAACACCGTCACACATAAAAAAGAAATCACCGATTAATGTTTTTTTCATACGAACCGATAAAATCAAGATTGTAAATCTCATAATCATTTAACACATGCTCATCGAAATCCATGGCATCAATCGTAGGGAAATACCAATCCATGCTTTCAAAATGGTTCTTAAGATCTTCGGCCTTAAACTTCCGTCCGTGACGGGCATAGATCTCGTTGCGGGCGAAACGGAGTTCCTGCGCATCAAGGCCGTCAAGATCGGCCTCTGTAAGTTTTCTTGAGTCACTGTCCGGGAATATCATACCGTCGGTAATCGCTGATTGGTCCACATCACCCCCCTTTGTGGGATCTTCAACCATCCAGCGCGGCTGATTTGAGATAAACTTAAGTCTTCCCCCTTCATCCTTGAAGGTCAGACAGCATTCCACATTGTCTCTGTCATCATAAGTAACTGTTATCTCACCGTTTTCCACCTGTCCGCCATTTATTGCAAAGGACATCTGATTGGTATCGCCGTGTTCAAAGGCATAAAGGTCATATTCCTTAAGGTACACCCAGTCAAGCGGATGGTTCATTTCGGAATATTCATACCCTGTTGTCTCCCTGACGAACTTCTTCACATCCCTGCCGGATACAGTTGTAAGGTCGGTATATACCTCGTCTTCTCCCGTTGCCTTAAGATAGGCCCTCTCTATCGCGGCCGACGGATTTCCATTGGTATCGTCAAGGCCTGCGCCTACATAAAATACCTCATTCCAGTCTATATCACGGGGATCCGTATAGTAGCTTAACAGGAATCCGTAATATCTGATGCTGTCAAGCTTTTCCTGGATCTTGAGCAGCTCATCGTCTGTCATGGTATTTACTATATATCTGCCGCCGTTTTTCTTTGGGCCAAGGGGTGTCCAGGCTATTGCGCCGCACTTAAAGCCTCGTATATCTATGAGGTCCCAGAATTCTTCCTCTGTAATATCTAGCTTTTCCGATTCATCCACTTCTTCCCTTCCTGTAGTGTTGTGGAAAAAAACAGCTGCTCTCTTTTGCGCGTCTTCCTGACTGAAATAGAAATCATCCCATACCTGTTCTGTACCGTCTTCACTAAGATGCCACTCCCCAAAACACGTATTCATTGCTCCGCCGGATCCCATATTGAAGAATTGCCCGTCTCCCAGATAGTTCTGCCTGTTACGTGCCCAGCCTTCAGCAAAGCATACCGGTTTACCGTTTTTACAGCTGTATCCGCTGTAGATATAGGCTATATCATTCGGATTATCATATTCATTTGCCGCATTCTCTCCTATAAGCAGTTCCGGTATGTCATCACCGTTAAGATCCTTATAGTAGTAGCCGATAACCTCTGACAGGTCATCATCGCCCGGATACATGACCCTCTCCATAAGACCATTCGAAGGGAAATCGTAGTCCCTGTCATGATCATATCCGTTCAATATCATATCCCTTGCTTCATCAAGCACCGGTGCATAGATTTTTTCATAATCAATATCCTCTTCTTCCACCTTGCCTGATACAGGGACTCTTTTCTTTTTGCTCTTCTTATTCTTATTATCTGTATCCTCCTGCCCGCTCTCCTCTGCCTTTTCATCTTTATCCTTCTTTGAGGAAAGCGAATTTTTTGGCCCATTATCTGATTTCCCGGCAGTCTTACTACAGCCTGTAAAAGTCATGCATAAGATCAGGATAAAAAGAATTGCATACTTTGATTTTCTCATGATCATTCTCCCTGGTATAATTTATATTTTGATGGTAGGTGCAAGTCAAGTTAAGTTATTTTAATACATGATAACATATGAGAATGTAAAAATCATCTGCCGCAAATGAAGACAAAAGAACCGTCCCCCTGTCTTCAAGATCACGAGCGAGTTAAATTAGTTACCACGCCTGTTGCTATTTGTGTTATAATATTATGGATGTCAGATATGACAGTAATTCAATGAAGCGGGTGTAGAGAATGACTTTAAGGGAATTATTCAAGGATTCGGTTATTGTTACCGAGCTGCATATGGATGACGGTAAGATAATATACCTTCACCGGATACCTCTCAAGAGGATAGCGGGAATGTCCGGCAACGTCTTTGTCAAGGATATCTTCAACCACGATCTTGTTGTTAATATGTCCAAGCTCAAGACCGCTCATGAGAAGATCGGGCTCTTCATGGATGATGAGAATAAGCTTCTTCTGTTCGAAGAGGACACTTTTGATGTTCTGTCCGAGGATATGATCGATAATGAGATCTATGTAAGTTCCGAGATTGACAGCAACAGCTGTCGTATTCGCGTTGGCAACAACCTGCTTATAAGTTCCAATGTATCAATGAAACAGGCTGTATTCTCAAAAACACTTCCAATAAACAGAAAGATACTGCAGGCGCAGAAAAAGCCCTCACAGACATGAAGAACTATAACATGAATGAAAAGCTTCATCAGATCGATGAAGTTATAGCCCGGGGACCCTATGATGACAGCTGGACTTCTCTGTCTTCTTACAGGGTCCCCGACTGGTATTTAAAGCTCCGTTTCGGTATCTTTATCCATTATGGCCTCTTCTCCGTACCTGCTTATGATACCGAGTGGTATCCGCGTATGATGTACGTTAAGGATTCCAGGGCTTATGAACATCACATCAAGACATACGGGCCGCATAACCGGTTCGGGCTCAAGGATTTCATTCCGATGTTTAAGGCAGAACGCTTTGATGCATCACGATGGGCGGAGATATTTGCCGCATCAGGCGCCCAGTATGTCATCCCCGTAGCAGAGCATCACGACGGCTTTCAGATGTACGGATCAGACCTGTCCTCATATAATGCCGTTGATATGGGCCCCCGTAAGAATATAGTCGGTGAGCTTAAGAAGGCTGTCGAGGAAAAGGGATTGACCTTCGGTACATCATCCCACAGG
>JAILCT010000271.1 GCA_024690425.1 Lachnospiraceae bacterium
ACCATTCCGTATATAGATGTGTGGAAGGCCACCTTGATGCCTGCCATAAGGGGTTCGATGCTTCCGGTTATCTCAGATGTGGAGCCTGTGTTGAAGCTCTGCAGACCCAAGGACAGGCCTATGAATGTTCCCAGGATACCAAGGCCGGTCATTACTCCCGCAACCTGGTTCATCCTGTTTCTGTGGATGACCGAATCAATAAGATCGTAGTTGATATAATCCTCTATATCGCACTTATAGTAGGCCCTGTCGCTTCTTAATATCCTCTCCTGCTCGTACTTGTAATCCGTAAACTGTTCACGAAGTACAGGCAGCCTGAAGAGTTCTTCCTTATCATCCTTATATCTCTCCCACAGAAAGTCATGTGTATGCTTGGCATCATCCTCCATCCTTGCATTCACACGGCGCAGCTCCCTTATGATCCCTGCGATAGGAAGAAAGCTGCCAAGGTAACAGTCAAGCAGGATGACCGCCACGAGTACAAACATAATAAGATTTACGACCAGGTTGGATATTCCTCCCGACTGCCCCTTCGAGAAGAAGTTAAGATATACGCAGACTGCCAGCATGGCAATGTATGTTATAAGAAGCCACAGCTCATATGGTTTTCTCCTGCCGTTCATAATGTGAGCCTCCTTTGTTATGGTCGTGATTTGTAATTCCATGAGTATTTTAACATATCGGGGATACATTTCCAAATAAAGGAAAAGAATTGAACAGACGTGCTATGACTCCTTGCTGACATTGACTATGATTATCCCAAGCGATACAAGGGCAAGGGCAAGCAGGCCCGTAAGCGAGAAGGCCTCCCTGTTTTCGCCAAGAAAGATGGCCGAGAGAAGTACACCCAGAACCGGATTCATGAAGCCAAGGATCGATACCCTACTCACGGGGTTATGCTTAAGAAGGATACCCCATACCGTATATGCACCGGCAGATATGAAGCCCATATATACAAGATTGATCACACACATAGTCCCGGAGAATACAAGCATTCCTCCCATCATGCGTCCGATCACAAGAAGGATTATCCCACCGATGAAGAACTGGTACCCGCTCAAAGTCACGGGATCCTCATCCCTTGAAAAGATCTTGATGCAGCATCCTGACAGGGCATAGAAGATATCGGCCATGATCATGGCCCCTTCACCCGCCGCCGTAATGCCGGGGCCCCGGGTAAGGGCCGATGCGCCGCCAAGGATCAGAATGACCCCCATAAAGCCTACGATACAGCCGGTAAGTTTCTTAAATGTCATCTTCTCCATCCTGAACAGGTATACAGCAAAAAGTATAGTCAGAAAATTGCCCGATGCATTTATTATGGATCCTCTTACACCTGTAGTGTGAGCAAGCGACATAAAGAAAAAGTAATACTGACCCACTGTCTGAAAAAGGGACAGAAGGAGGATAGGCTTCACAGATGCCTTATGCGGCAGAAGGAACTTCTTCTTTATAAGAGATCCGAATATGACCACCATGAGGCCCGCAATTATAAAACGGGATCCGGCAAGCATGATACGCGATGCCGTATCATCTGCTCCGATCCCGAACAGTTCGTATGCGATTTTGATAGCCGGCGTGGCACTCCCCCAGAGGATGCAGCAAAAAAGTGCTGCACCAAAAGTTACCGGGAACCACGCCCATAAGTTTTTCTTCTTCATGTTAAATTCTAATGTCAAAACATCGTATAAAAGTCCATCGTGATTTTGACATAACAAATACAGACTGTCAAACAACATCATATTCCTGTGGAGGTTAAGGCCAAAAACGGAAATAGTGAATAGAAGGTAATATACGAACATTTCCCCATTAGCAACAGGGCAGCCAGCGATTTTATGGGATCAGGCACCATCTTTCTTAACCGTGATCTTCAGTGCTTCGCCGGAATATGCCGGACCTGTAACTATCTGTACGATCTTTTCGTTCAGCATATCCTTATGATAAAAATGCAGATGTCCTGCTAAAACCATTATGACAGGGCTTTCATCGGAAAGGACAAGATCGATGAATTCCTGTGTTATATGATTGGGCACACAACCATTTGGTCCCATGATGAGCTGGTGCTTCTTTGCCGCGTTTTCTCCATATACTTCATCACATTTTTCGATCAGTGTTTTGTCTCCTGTTACCGGCTCTATCGGCACATGAATTGCAAGGATCACCGGTTTGCCCTTTGTGATCTCATTCTTAAACGCATCAAGTATCTCCTTGCTTACCTGGCTGTTGTTGTCATCTGCGGCAAAAATGATAAAATCATCATATTCCTTGACCTGATATGATGATTTCCCATGCATATCTTCAAGCCGCGGAAGATATTTACTGTAACTTAAGGGGGTAAAATACTCGGAACCGTATTCAAAA
>JAILCT010000272.1 GCA_024690425.1 Lachnospiraceae bacterium
CTTGGCATCCGGAGATGCATCAACGCCGTAGACATTGACTTTGCCTGCAAGGCCCTTGGTCTTAAGAGCTGCGACCACGCCTGCTGCCGCAAGGTCATTAAGGCAGAAGACCGTGTCAAAATCATGGCCTTCGTCAAGGTAGTTAAGCATCCTGGGCATGGCGATCTCGTACTGGCCCTCGCACTCGATCGTATCAAGGACTTCATAGCCCGGATGACCCGCTACCGTATACATAAAGCCCGAAACCCTGTTGCTTCCCGAAGCCGTCGCCTCGTGGGTAAACACAACTATCCTGCCGCCATCCTGCTTATCAAGCACGTAATTGCCGATAATGGTCCCGGCATTGTAATTGTCCGATACTATCGTGCAGTCGGTAAGGGTCTCATCGCTTATATTGGAATCAACGACGATCACATATACCCCCATGGACTTGGCCCGCTTTAACACATCCGTAAGGCCGTTGATATCAACAGGCGTGACGATTAAGGCAGATATCCCCATGTCAAGCATTTCCTCTATCTGCCGGTTCTGCCTTGCCACGTCAAGGCCCGGGTCCCTTAAGATTATCATATCGCCCTCCGCTTCCACGCGGACACGGATCTGCTCATTGATTATCTTAAAGAACTCATTGTTCATGGTCATATAGCTTGCCCCGATGAGCCTGGCCTCTTCCTTCTGTGAAAAGGAAAAATCCCTCTTGTAGACGATCGCATAAAAGAGGGCAATAAGAATAAGCGGGTACACTACCCGCACTATATTTCTGTATAAACGGTATTTGTCGGATGTCTTCATTTTCATTATCAGTTTATCACAGATTCGATCCACTCGCCTACGATCCCGGCAAGCTTCATTCGCTGACCGACAAAACTGTGATTGGATCTTATGGATCTGTAGACGGGAGATGCTCCGGCTTTCTTCAGCATTTCCGCAAGCGGCTTAAGCATTATGTCCGGAGGAGCGATAGTATCTGCGGAAGCTTCCACAAGAAGAACATTATGGTCTGTGAGCTTCTCATACCTGTTTAAAACGCTTAACTCCTGCTGATTGATGAGTGCATTTTCAAAAACATCGCTGGCGGAAGTCATCTTAAGGCACTGTCCCTCGGTTTCGATCATAAGAAATAAGTCCTTCTCCATTTTATATCTGAATGCGGCTCCTATATCATACGCAGCCATCGCGGCAACGCCCTTTATAAAGGGAAGGTCCTTGGCGGCATTGAGCACGGTCTGCCCTCCCATACTGTGTCCCACAAGAAAGATATTGTCGGTATCAATATCATATTGGTCCGCTATGGCAGGGTTATGGGCCCATTTGGCGATCGATATGAGATCATCCTTTAAGTTGGTGAACAGATAATCACCGTCACTTCCCCAGGCACCTCTGTGGTTCATATGTATGACCACACAGCCCATTCTCATAAATGACAGTTCCAGGTCATTGTTTGTTGTATAACCCGGGAATCCGTGAGACATGATCACGGTCGGATAGGGGCCCTTGATCCTCTTGTCAGGCGCCAGCAAATATCCGTATATATGGCATCCTCCGCTTACGATATTTAGCTCAAATATCTCGGGGCTTGTATTCTCTTCATCATACTCAAATTCAACAAACGCATTCTCTGCTCTCATCCTGATCTCCTTTTTAAACTCTTCCTGTGGCATCATTAAGACAAATCCTAAAGGACTGGCTTCGCGTCGGAACCGTCCCCGTGTCTTCATGAAGACAAATCCTAAAGGACTAGCTTCGCGTCGAAACCGTCCCTGTGTCTTCATCCTTCAAATTCATACAAACGATATATCTTCTTATATGCTCTTCCTGTAAATAAAAGGCGGAAAATGCTTCGTTCTCCGGGTTTTAACTCATCCACAAGCCTTGCCGGCGTCATTGAATGTTCTTTCTTAAGCCTTACCCGGCATCCTGCCAATACTTCATCCGGATCATCGATCCCGTAGACTCCGGAAACTCCCACTTCATTTATGGGGTTTTTGTACTTCGATGCCTTAGCCCCGAATACAGTGTATACATCCATCAGTACATGGATGTGCTCATATTTCTCCTGCAGGGCTAAAAAGAAACCTCTTACCTGATCATTTGTCAGGTACATGCTTATACCCTCCAGTATAACGATGACCGTATCGGAATCCGGCAGTTCCTTCACCTGCCCCGCTTCCGCGGCATTCAAGGTTATCATATGATATTTTTCAGTCTCGGCATAATACTTTTTTCTTATGGAAATAACATCCGGAAAGTCACAGTCATACCAGCTCCTGTAAGGAGCCATTACCCTTTTGCACCTGCTGTCAAGCCCGCAGCCTATGTGAAGCACGAGCGCATCCTCATGCTCTTTAAGCATCGTCTCTGTCCAATCGTCAAATATCCTTGCCCGCATCGCCATGTTATAGCACAGCCATTTTGACTTTGATCTTCTGCCAAGAGGAAAACCCTGACTCTCCCAGATCTTCCCGGCCATCGGATCCTTTATGATGATATTCTGTCTGCTGACCCATGCCTTCCCGTAAAGCGGGATATACAGGGTTTTATTCACTTCATCCATTTTCCGTCCCCTTTATTTTCCCCGACGCTTACAGGGGCGGCGCATCCCTGACAAGGATCGATTAAATCTTAATCAAAAGACAGTCCGAATCCCCTCTCATACAGGTGATCATTACCGTACTCAAGCGTTCCGTCAGGCTGCTCTTCCACCACGGGTATATTTACGGGCAACTTACCCTTGGGATCGTTAAGACCGAAAACAGTTTCAAAAGCAGCCAGAATATTGGCATTTCTTGCTACAAGCCCTGACCCGCTCTCTGTCTTTTCCGTCGGATCGATATCAAGCCCCGAGCCAAGATAAGCCAGGACTACCGCATCCGCATCCTTATAAATGGCTGCATCATAGGGCAGGTTCTCACTTATAAGTACAAACCTTCCTCCTGCCTTATGTGTATCCTCAATTGCTCTCGTCATGGCTATATACTGTGGACTTTCCTTATCAAGAGCACCCTTGCCCGATGCATAGGAGAAGCCCACAACAACATCCACCTGAGATATCCGCTCCTTCATTTCATCCGTATAATGAAGCTTTACATCGGCAGATGAATCGTAGTAATACTCTATCGGAACATCGGCATCACTGTCTATAATACCCTTCTCTTTAAGCTCATTTACCGCATGGCCAAGCGTAACGGCATCATTCTTAAGCCGGCCAAGCACCAGGATATTGCCGCTTTCTTTGGAAAGGGGAAGGAGGTCTTGATCATTCTTAATAAGAGTGATCGCATCCCTGGCTATCATCATCTCTGTTTCATGATGCGGATCCGATCCGACCGTCTCCAGGCTTCTTTTTACTCTTCCTTCGATATCATTGCCTGCCTGACCTGACCACGGCAGATCGACTATACCGTATTTTACCTTAAGCTTTAGGATGCGCTTTACGCTCTCGTTTATCCTTTCTTCACTTATATCGCCCGTTTCAACCTTCTTCTCTATCCCGGCTATGTAATCATCATAAAATGCAGCTGCTTCTCCATCTTTAAGATCCGCAGGGAGCAGCAGGAAATCCACACCTGCATTTATAACCTTTTCGGCAATGTTTATCCTGTATTCGGTCGAATCCTCCTTTCCCGGAACAAGTCCTGCCGTTCGTATGGCGTCCATTTCCAATGCATCCGTTACGACAACACCATTGAATCCCAAGTCCTTGCGGAGGATGTCAGTTATTATCTTCCTGGACATTGTGGCGGGATAAATGCCCTTCGTTATCCCATCTCCAAATGTTACCTCATCATCAATAAGCGGGTATGTGATATGAGCAGTCATGATCATATCCGCGCCGTTGTCTATTACTTTTTTAAACGGAATAAGCTCCGTTTCCCTGATCTCATCATATGTCTTTTGAACCGACGGAGTACCTATATGACTGTCAGTTTCCGTATCACCGTGCCCGGGAAAATGCTTATATGTTGCAATAATATT
>JAILCT010000005.1 GCA_024690425.1 Lachnospiraceae bacterium
CTGCTGGCCGGTGGCTTCCTGGTCATCAATTGATTACTACGGAAGGTGGAAGGCCCTGCATTATTACGCCAAGAGGTTCTTTGCTCCCTTTATGATATCGTGCGAAGAAGAAGGCCTTCTCACGCAGACGATGAACACAAACGCCGAGCCCTTCGAGGTTAAAAAGTCAATCCGGCTGAGCGTTGCCAATGAATCTATGTGTACGAGAAAAGGGACCGTTAAGTGGCAGTTAAGGTCTGCTGATGGTTCGGTGGTAAGAGAAGAGACTGAGAATGTAAGCATTGAACCGTTGTCAGCCAAGTGGCTGGCCCTTAAGGAACTTCCTGAAGCCGGATTATATGAAAACTACGTAAGCTATCAGCTTATTGAGGATGGTGAGACGGTGTCTCAGGGAACAATCCTCTTCTGTCCGCCCAAGCACTTTAAGTTTGCAGATCCTAAGCTTTCGGTAAGGCTTGAGGGTGATGAGATCATCGTGTCGGCATCGGCATATGCCAAGAGCGTGGAGATAAGAAACGAGAATGATGACCTTATCCTGTCGGATAACTTCTTTGACATAAACGGCGGTGAGAGAAGGGTTAAGATCATCAAGGGAGAACCCATCGGGCTGTCCGTACGGAGCGTTTTCGACATAAAATGAACCGTCCCCCCCGTTTCATTTTGGAGAAATATAACATGGATAAAAAGTACATAATAAATACACAGGAAAATAAGGATTTCCTTAAGAAAAATGCTCAGGCCCTTCTTGACTTTGGACGAAGGTTTCCCTCGCCCGGAGGAGCAAGCTACTATCTTGGTGACGACGGGACACCGTGGACCGACAGGAACAGGGAGACCTGGATAACCTGTCGTATGGCACATGTCTACTCGATCGGTTCCATGATGGGCGATAAGGGAAGTAAGGAGCTTGCAGCGGCGGCCGTACACGGACTTCTGGGTGAACTTAAGGATAAGAAGAACGGCGGCTGGTACGCAGGTCTTACACCGGATAATGAGATAGTCCCTGATAAGCAGTGCTATGCTCATGCCTTTGTCATACTTGCGGCCACAAGTGCCCTGCTTGCAGGTGTGGACGGGGCCGGTGAGCTGCTTGAGGATGCCCTCCGCCTCTATGATGATAAGTTCTGGGATGAGGAAGAAGGACTCTCCTGCGATACCTGGAACACGGAATTTACTGTGCTCGATCTTTACAGAGGTGTTAACGCCAACATGCACACTGTCGAAGCCTTTCTTGCGGCAGCGGATACTCTTGACGAGAGCAGGAAGGGAGCCGGTGATAAATACAGAATACGTGCCGGGAGGATAATAGACCACGTCATAGAATGGGCAAGGGATAATGATTACAGGATCCCGGAACATTTTACCTCTGACTGGAAGCCTGACCTTGAACTTAATAAGGAGAGGCCCGATGATCCCTTTAAGCCGTACGGCGCAACGCCCGGCCATGGGATAGAGTGGGCAAGGCTTATAAGTCAGTGGACCGGATCATCGGATAGCTTATCTGAGGCCGACAGGCAGGACTATTACACACATGCCTGCAGGCTCTATGACAGGGCCGTGTCGGATGCATGGAATGCCGACGGGGCTCCCGGAATCGTATATACGACTGATTGGACCGGTAAGCCGGTCGTCCATGACAGGATGCACTGGACACTGGCCGAAGCAATAAATACATCTGCAGTTCTTTTCCGCATCACGGGTGAGAAGAAATACGCCGATGATTACGCCGGCTTTATGGAATACCTTGATACAACCGTACTCGATCATAAGACGGGTTCATGGTTCCATCAGCTTGATGAGCATAATCACCTAAAAGGCACTGTATGGCCCGGAAAATCAGACCTTTACCATGCCTTCCAGGCAATGCTGATCCCCTACAGTGAAACGTATATATCAATAGCGAGGGCAGTATATAACAACAGCGTAAAGTAGGGAGGAACAGCTTAATGAAAAATACGATGAAGGATGAGATGCAGTCTCATCTTTGGGGGAATATTGCGCCTTTTTGGCTGGGATTGATTGACAGGGAATACGGTGGATTCTACGGGCTTCTGACCTATGATCTGAAGCTTGACAAGAAGGCAGTTAAGGGATGTATTCTTAACAGCCGTATATTGTGGTTCTTCTCAAACCTTATCCTGCTTGATAGAAAGACAGGAGGAAGATCAGGTAGCAGCACAGAGATAGAGAAGGCATGCATTCAGGCGTATGATTTTCTCAAGAAGGCCCTTCTTGATAAGGAAAATGGCGGTGTTTACTGGTCGGTCGAGTACGACGGAGAGCCTGCCGATGATACGAAACACACCTACAACCAGGCATTTGCCATATATGCGCTTTCATCATATTTTGATGCATCGAAAGATGCGGAAGCACTGCATCTGGCGCATGAACTTAGAAGGACCGTGGAGGAGAAATGCCGCGACAGGGAGGGCTATCTTGAGGCCTTCAGCGCTGACTTTAAACCTGCAGGAAATGAGAAGCTGTCGGAGAACGGAGTGGAGGCATACAGGACCATGAACACCCTGCTTCATGTATATGAGGCATATACCGAATATCTGCGGGTGTTAAAGAAGGCGGATATGAATATAAGCTGTGGTTTCGACCTTATAAAAGAGAAGGAGGCAGTAGAAAATGACATACGCTTTATCCTGGATATCATTGCAGATAAGATATATAATCCGACGCTTAAAAGACAGGAGGTCTTCTTCGACAGGGATTATAACTCACTCATAGACCTTCATTCCTACGGGCATGATATAGAGGCATCATGGCTTGTGGACAGGGGCCTTGATATACTTGATGACCCTGTGTACACTGAAAAGATACGTCCGATAAATGACACACTTGCCGGGCAGATATATGAAAGAGCTTACGTTGATCATTCGATCTT
>JAILCT010000053.1 GCA_024690425.1 Lachnospiraceae bacterium
AGAGGTAAAATGTTCCGGGATCCTGTAGTCATTTTCCCTTGCCCATTCTATGACATGGTCTATTATCCTCCCGGCACGTATCCTGTATTTATCACCGGCTCCCTTCCTGCTCTCATCAAGAGTATCCGCTGCAGCAAGGAAAGCCTCAACCGTGTGCATGTTGGCGTTAACACCTCTGTATGGATCAAGCTCGGTAAATTCCGTGTTCCAGGTATCGCATGAGAGTCCTTCTCCCTCATCCCAGAACTTATCATCATAGAGACGGAGGGCATCCTCAAGCAGCTCACCGGCCCCGTCAACACCTGCAAGCAGGGCACTCGTGGCCGCAAGTATGACAAAGGCATGAGCATAGCACTGCTTATCAGGGACTATCTCATTATCCGGTGTAAGACCTGCGTACCAGCCGCCGTTTTTCTTATCCTTAAGTTCACCCAGAAGTCCGCGTACGGCCGCCGCTGCAAGCTCCTTACTTCCCTTATCGCCCATCATGGAACCGATCGAGTAGACATGTGCCATACGGCAGGTTATCCAGGTCTCCCTGTTCCTGTCGGTCCATGGCGTCCCGTCATCGCCAAGGTAGTAGCTTGCTCCTCCGGGCGAGGGGAACTTCCTTCCGAAATCAAGCAGGGCCTGAGCATTTTTCTTAAGGAAATCCTTATTTTCCTGTGTGTTTATTATGTACTTTTTATCCATGCTGTAATCCTCCAAAATGAAGACATGTCTTCACCTGATATCGTATACGCTCCGTACGGACAGCCCGATGGGTTCTCCCTTGATGATCTTAACCTTTCTCTCACCGCCGTTTAAGTCAAAGAAGTTATCCGACAGGATAAGGTCATCATTCTCGTTTCTTATCTCCACGCTCTTGGCATATGCCGATGCCGACACGATTATCTCATCACCCTCAAGCCTTACCGAAAGCTTAGGATCGATAAACTTAAAATGCTTGGGCGGGCAGAAGAGGACCGTTCCCTGAGACACCGTCTCACCATCCTCGATAAGCTGATAGCTTACGTAGTTCTCATATAACCCGGCTTCAGGAAGTTCCTTAAGGGCCAGCCATTTGGCCGACAACGGTTCAAGGTTCACATCCTCCGTCTCTTCTCTTAACACCGAACCGTCGGCAGACCTCAACTGCCATTTAGCAGTCCCTTTTCTCGTACATATTGATTCATTGGCAACGCTCAGCCGGATCGACTTTTTAACCTTGAAGGGCTCGGCATTTGTGTTCATTGTCTGCGTGAGAAGGCCTTCTTCTTCGCACGATATCATGAAGGGGGCAAAGAACCTCTTGGCGTAATAATGCAATGCCTTCCACCTTCCGTAGTAATCAATTGATGACCAGGAAGCCACCGGCCAGCAGTCATTAAGCTGCCAGTAGACGGTTCCCATGCACCGGCCCCTGTTTCTCCTGAAATGCTCAACCCCGTACCTTATCGCCTCAGCCTGAAGAAGCTGGGAAGCATATATGAGCGTATCAAGGTCAGTCGGATACAGGAAGGTCTGTTCCATATAGTTCATGATCTTCCCGTTGGCCGAAGCATTTCTCTGGTGCTTCTCCATGATATACGAAAACACATTTCTGTCCGAAGGTTCCGTGAAAGCCTCCACAGTCTTTATCGAAGGGAAGGACTGAAAACCGAATTCCGACAGATATCTGAAATAGAACTTACGATATTCAGTAAATGGCTTGTTCCCGTGCCATACATCCCAGTAATGGACATCGCCCCTGTCAGGTGAATTGGGCTCGTCAAATCCCCCGCCGCACGAAGGCGATGCCGGCCAGTAGAACCTGTCGGGATCTTCTTTCTCAAGAAGCCTTGGGAAGAGATATTCATATATCTTAACGTAGTCGCTCTTTATCTCGTTTTTAGCTCCCCATTCGCCCTTATCGACGAACATCTCCATCTCGTTGTTGCCGCACCACAGCCCCAGGCTTGCATGATGCCTGAGCCTTCGTATATTATCCCTAAGCTCGGCCAGTATATTTTCTTCAAAATCACGCGTCAGCCGGTAATTGGCACAGGCAAACATGAAATCCTGCCACACAACAAGTCCCAGCTCATCGCAGGCATCATAGAAATCATCCGAAGGATACAGGCCGCCTCCCCAGACACGGATACAGTTGAAATTCGCTGCCACACACTGGCTTAAAAGATCATAAGTCCTTTCCCTGCTGCATCTGGAAAGAATATTATCCTCCGGGATGTAATCAGCACCCATGGCGAAGAACTTGACATTGTTTACCACATGGGCAAATTCCGACCCGTATTCATCCTTAACGGTACTCATCTCCATCTTGCGAAGGCCGATCCGTCTCTCCCATTCATCAAGGACTTCCCCATCGTTATCGGCAAGTTCAACCCTTACGGTATATAGTGGTTGCCCGCCAAGTCCGTTCGGCCACCACAGCTTCGGGTCCTCAATGGATATACCCAATGATATATCCGCTTTATCGTACAGTTTATTTCCATCGGGATCGATCACCGTAACATGAAGACACAGGGACGGTTCTAACGTCTTCACTGATACGTTGAACTTAAGCTCTGCTACCGTCAGGTCTTCATTAAACTCCTGCCTTACATATACACTTTCAATCCTTGTCTTTTTAAGGGCAAGCACTTCAACTTCCTTCCATATACCGGCATCAGGAAGCCTCGGACCCCAGTCCCAGCCGAACATATAGTGGCCCTTCCTTATCTTCGGAAATCCCCTCATGGCATCCTCTGTGCCAAGAATAGCCGGGTCTTCCTTAAACTGTTCATCTATATATTTCACAGGCGAGTGAAATATTATCACCAGCTCATTATCATTATCCTTGAGCAGATCCTTAACAGGATATTCCCATACCCGGTGCATGTTGTTCACGCTTCCGAGTGACCTGCCGTTAAGCTCAACATCGGCAATTGTGTCAAGGCCGTTAAATCGAAGGATGACCTCATCCGCACCGGCAAGCTCATCCGCATCCACGTCAAATGAACCCCTGTACTCATAGTCATTCTTCATAAGTTCGAGAGCTTCCATCTCATTGTCACGCCA
>JAILCT010000064.1 GCA_024690425.1 Lachnospiraceae bacterium
GCTCCGTAAGGATATCGGAACCCGCACGCAGAAGCCTTGCGGCCTGAACATACACGATGTGGTCATCCTGGAGCTCGATGAGCTGCTTGTTGTATGCGGATATGTTAAGCGTCTCCCTTATGAGCATATAGCCCACAAGGATGCACATCAAGCCGCAGAAGGCTGTAAATATCCGAATTATGATCCCGCTTTCGTTATGTTTCATTACTTTTCATACCTTTTCCTGAATGTTCCAACCGGTTCGCTTATCTGAATTCAAGTACGATGGCACTTCTCGGGCCCATCTTATATTTTAAGCCATCAACCCTGCGCCTCTTGATGACCGGATCGGCATATGTGTCAAGTACACACATCCAGTGGTCGCGTCCCGGGATATCCGGAAGCGTTATCTCGATCTCCTCCCAATAGGCGTTAAAGCATGCATATACGATGTCATCCTTACCTTCCACCTTGCCGGCATACATGACGCCCACCTGCTTGCTCTCCCAGTTATATTCATCCATCCAGGCGTTATATCCATGGGTGCTGACCTTGGGAATTGAATTAGTGCTCTTGCTCTGATTCCTCCTTATGATAACATGCTTGTTCCTGAAGGCAATCATGAACCTGAACACATCGAAGATGTCCCTGTTCTTATTAAGATCATTCCAATTGAGCCAGGCTATCTCATTGTCCTGGCAGTAGGCATTATTATTGCCGAACTGGGTATTGCCGAATTCATCGCCTGCATAGAACATGGGGGTTCCCCTGCTCATCATAAGAGCCACGCATGCATTCATTATCATTCGCTTGCGAAGCTTTAATACAGCAGGATCGCTCGTCTCACCCTCAACCCCGCAGTTCCAGCCATGGTTGTCATCTGCACCGTCGGTGTTGTTCCAACCGTTTGCTTCGTTATGCTTATCGTTATAGGCATACAGATCGTAGAGGGTAAAACCGTCGTGGCAGGAAAGGAAATTGACTGACGCGTTACGGCTTCCTATATCATCGGGATAGAGGTCCCTGGATCCGGTTATCCTGATCGCGGCTAGATCGGCCATTCCGTCATCCCCCTTGAGGAACCGCCTCATATCATCACGGTACATCCCGTTCCACTCGGAGAACCTGTTCCATGACGGGAACTTGCCCACCTGATAGAGTCCGCCCGCATCCCACGCCTCGGCGATAAGCTTGACGTCTCCGAGAACAGGGTCGAACGCAAGACTTTGGATAAGAGGGGGCTTGCTCATGGGGGATCCGTCCTCATTACGTCCGAGTATGGTCGCAAGATCGAACCTGAACCCGTCTACCCTGTAATTCACTGTCCAGTATCTTAAGCACTCACGCACCATGTGCTGGACAACCGGGTGGTTGCAATTGAGCGTGTTGCCGCAGCCCGAAAAGTTATAGTAATTCCCGTCGGGCGTGAGCATGTAATAAATATTATTGTCAAGTCCCTTGAAAGAGAAGAACGGCCCCTGTTCATTACCCTCTCCCGTATGGTTGAACACCACATCAAGGATGACTTCGATATCATTCTCATGCAGTTCCTTTATAAGCTGTTTAAGCTCGTGGCCTTCATGATTATACTCATCTGTCGTTGCATAGATCGTGTTGGGTGCGAAGAAACATGTTGAATTATATCCCCAGCACTCATACAGGGTCTTGCCCTTATACTCCCTGGAATTATGCATCTCGTTAAATTCAAATATCGGCATAAGTTCGATACAGTTAACCCCAAGTTCCTTAAGATATGGGATCTTCTCCTTAATGCCGTTGAAGGTTCCGGGACTCTTTACTTTCGATGACTTGTCTATCGTGAAGTTTCTTACATGGAGCTCATATATGACAAGGTCCTGCATCTTGTGGCGCGGTGGGGTCTCATCCCCCCAGTCAAAATCAGAATGCACAACGCGGGCCTTGAAGAACTTCGCATCATCCATCTTCCTGCCCCATACAGACTGGGCGGCAACTGCCTTTGCATAGGGATCAAGGATGTATTTTTTCTCATCAAAGAGGCGGCCCTTCTCAGGTTCGTACGGGCCCTCAAAGCAGTAAGCGTACTCTATCTCCTTGATATCAAGGTCGAAAACGAACATGGAAAAGACCTTGCCGATCCGGTAATTGTCGGGATACTTAAGGCGCGCGAAGGGTTCCTCCTCCCTGTGCTTAAAGAGGCAGAGCGTACAGCCGGTCGCCCCGACCGAATACACGGTGAAGCTGACGCCTCCGGACATGTAGTTGGCCCCGACCCTGTCAAAGAGTCCCGGCCTTACCTTGAACCCGTCGATGACGTCAATGGGTTCCCATCTCTGTATTGTCGCTGTTTGCTGGTGGTACATACGGCTACCTCCTAATGTAATGCCCCCTCACATCCGTTCGGCGGCCAATCGTCGTCGCCATCCTGAATCATGCTGCGCATGATGGCTCCTCCTATTCACCTACAACACGATTTCTGCCGCCTTCCTTGGCCTCATACAGTCTTGCATCCGCAGCGTTTATATTTTCGTCAACCGACAGCAGGGGATCTGCCTGGGCAACACCAAAGGACATGGTCACCGACAGGAACTGACCGTCGTACTCGACAAGTCTCTCCCTGATAAGGTCCAGTACCTTCTCGCATGCCAGGGTTGCCGACATCCCGCTCAGATTCTCAAATACAAGAAGGAATTCCTCACCGCCCCATCTGGCCGAAAATCCGTTACCCCTCATATATTCACTTATGGTCTTGGCTACCTCAATAAGGACAGCATCGCCGCAGTCATGGCCGTAAGTATCATTGAATTTCTTAAAGAAATCGATATCTCCTATGGCGACTGAAAAAGGAACAGCCTTCTCCTTAAGTGAATCAAGCTTGCCTGTTGCATATCTCCTGTTGTAACTTCCGGTAAGAGGATCATGCTCAATAAGCTTGCGCAGTGAACCCCTCAGAACATTTGCGAGCCTTCCCATCTCGCCCAGCTCATCCTTGCGTTCCGTGAGCACGGGATCGGGTTCTATGTCGAGCTTACCGTTCGATATCTCCTTTAGGAACTTCATTATCCTGCTTATAATATTGATTATTCCGGAGGTGAAGTGCATTATGAACCAGCC
>JAILCT010000077.1 GCA_024690425.1 Lachnospiraceae bacterium
ATGAAGGTTACGGAAAGGGGCAAGGTTAAGGGGCTTGATAAGTCGGAATTCAGGATCGAGATGGGAAGGTATCAGGACCACTTAAGGTTAAGGCTTGAGAGCCGGTTCGGCAGTGTTGAGGCAATAATCGCCCTCACCGACAAGGTTTCATGGGCATACATGGGCATAACAGGCGAGAATTGCCACATCTACGATATAAAAACGGAAAAAACAGCTGTCACCATGGGCGAGAATGATATCGACAGGATTGCGAATGAGATAAGCTATATCGACAGGTTCGAATCAGACATCCCGAACATCCAGATAAACGGTACAAGAACGGATTCGACACCCGGAATACCCGTTAAGGACGGACTTAAACTCATGTTCCACACCATGAGCCTGCCCATGGCGTTCCTTGTATGGCACTGTCCGTATATCGTTGTATTCTATTCGGAGGACGGTCTTATAAACGGGCCGGGCTATACGGAATATGCCATGATCAAGTTAAACGGTGAGGATAACGGTTCCAAGGACTATGTGACCAACGTCTTTACGATGAAGAAGACAGCGGCCTTTAAGGACTGGAACGTATGGAAGGAGAAGAACAAGATAGGATTCGAAGTGGAAGTTGATTTTACGAGGAAGGGTAAGAAGATCGTCCTCTCGACCGAAAACCTTGGGATCAGGATACATAATGCAATGACAGTGCTTGATGATCATGATGATATATATGTGGCACTTACCGGCGATCAGGTGGCCCTCACCGATATAAGGGTCCGCTGATGACACTTCATTTGGGATTTACGATAGATTATTGTAAGTAAATGCGATATAATTAAATTGGATTTTTGTAGCGATATAAGCATATACAAGGCAGGAGTGACTTGACGGGATGACATATATGTATGCCTGCCCCGCATGCAGGCGCGTATTCAAGTCAAAATATCAAGGGAAGAAAATAAGGTGTCCTAAATGCTTTCATGAGTATCTGTTAGAGCTCATGATCGATGATGAAGCATGGGGGACGCTTACTTGTGATGAGAGAAGAGTACTGGTAAGGGCGAGGATGTCGGACGAAGGCCTTGCCGGTGTTGAGTTTCCATCTGTTAAGAAAGAAGAATCCGCAGGCCCGGGAGAAGGCCCTTCCGGGAAAACCGTAAAAAGGGTTGTAAAGAAGAGGGTCGTTAAGAAGGTAGTAAAGAAGCCTCCCGTGGTGCCCGAAGCAGCAGGAGAGACCGTAGAAAATACAGAGGCAAAGCCTGAAGCCCGGAATGAGGGAAAGCCTGAAGAGAAGACAGAAGTAAAGGCCAATTCAAGTACCCGGGATGAGCAGGATGTGCCGGAATCCCCGCAGGGAGACAGCTGGGAGACCGTACTGGCCGCCGAAGAAAAGAAAGAGGAGAAAGAGAAGGAAGAGCAGGAAGCCAAAAAGAAGAGGGCAGTAAAAAAGAAGAAGGTAACCGGGAAGGATGCGGCCGCGAAACCTTCGGATGATAGTGAAGATAAGAAAGAAGAAGAGAAGAAGGAAGCTGAGCAGGTCAAAACCAAGCCGGCTGTTGATTACAGGCCTCCGAAGAAGTATGTGACGATTGTGGCTGCGACGCTGTCCGTCATATTTGTATACCTGTTTACGGTAACCTTCGTGATCCCGACCTTCAGGATAAATAAGGAACTCCCTGTACTGAGGAGTGCCGCCGCAGGGGATACCGTTCAGTACGGCAGGTACAAGGGTCAGGATGAATGGGTTGTGCTCGACAGGAAGGGGAGCAAGCTCTTGTGCATCAGCAATTATCCTATATTAGGCAAGACCTACGATGAGGAGAACTGGGATGACAGCGGCCTGAGGAAGTGGTTCAACTCCATATATATCAATTCGGCCTTTAACGTATTTGAGAGGATGAGGATCAGGTCGACCAAGGATATTGAGGATGAGTATCCCGATTACAGCAGGGGTATAAACACTGATGAACCTGACAAGATATTTATAGTAACGGATGATGAGATCCTGTCCTATCTCAAGGCCTACAAGGAAGCCGTGATGGAGGTCAATGACGGCCAGATAAGGGCTGTCTGCTGGATTGAGACCGAATAAACATTATACGGTTGACAAAATCATAAATGGTAATTATACTAAGTGTACTAGATGAATTAGTACACTTAGTTTTACTTCCGGCCAAAATATACAAATAACAAGAATTTATCCCTTAAACACACTACAACCGGGCCGGAAGTAAATGGGTGTACAGGAAGGGGGATGACTATGATTTTGCTGGATCTTAAGGACTCAAGACCCATATACGAGCAGATTGTTGATAAGTTCAGGTTGCTCATGCTGAACGGGGTATTGAAGAGCGAAGACAAGATGCCCAGTGTGCGTACACTTGCCATGGAACTGTCGATAAATCCCAACACCATCCAGAGAGCCTACGGTGAACTGGAGCGTCAGGGATATATCTATACCGTCGCGGGCAGGGGAAACTTCGTATCCGAGATCGGCGACCTTCGGGAGAAATATAAGAAGGAAGTGTTCGACAGGCTTGATGACGTATGCGATACGGCCGTCAGGGCAGGCATGGGTACGGATGAGCTGACCGATCATATAAAAGAGTGGGAGAAAGAGAGAGGAGATGAGGGACGATGATCAGGATAGATACAGTCAGCAAGGATTTCGATGACATCATTGCGGTGGATCGTGTCAGTGTTGATATCAACGAGAAGAATGTGTTCGGACTTCTGGGAACAAACGGAGCGGGCAAAAGCACCCTTCTTCGCATGATCGCGGGTGTGATCAGGCCGGATGCCGGAACCATAACCGTGGATGACATGAAGGTATATGATAATCCCAAGGCCAAGAGGAACATTTATTTTGTATCGGATACACCGTATTTTTTCACAAACGGCACACCCATTGACATGCAGGCTTATGTGAAAAATCAGTATCCGACATTTGACTGTGATAAATTTGCTAAATACTTAAGGACATTTAACCTGTCGCCGTCGAGGAAGATAAATACCTACAGTAAGGGTATGAAGAGGCAGCTTGCGATCCTCCTTGGCATATGCGCCGGGACCAAGTACTTACTGTGCGACGAGTCATTCGACGGCCTTGATCCTGTCATGAGACAGGGGGTAAAGTCAATCTTTGCCAAGGAGATGGAAGAGCGCGGCCTTACACCGGTCATCGCATCCCATAACTTAAGGGAGCTTGAGGACATTTGCGATCATGTGGGTCTTCTCCACAGGGGAGGAGTCCTTCTCAGTAAGGATCTTGAGGATATGAAGCTTAATATCCAGCGTGTACAGTGCGTATTCAAGTCGGAAGAAGATGAAAAGAAGCTTACCGAAGACGTTAACATCGTCAAGGATGATGTGACCGGTTCGCTTCATGTCTATACGATAAGGGGAACGAGGGAAGAAACAGAGAAGGCATTTGACTCTGTGGGAACCGTATTCTGTGAGGTGCTTCCTCTCTCGCTTGAGGAGATATTTATAAGTGAAACGGAGGTGGCAGGCTATGACATTAAAAAGCTCATCATGGGTTAATCTCGTAGAAAACAATAAGAGAAGGGTATGGCAGTGGTGTGTGACCATATTGCTGTTCGTAGTCCTTAATTCGGTCCTTCTTCTGCTTATGCTGATGTCAATGGATGAGACCACCTATATAGCCAATTACGGAGCAAGGGCCGCCGAGGTCATGCGTGCCGACGCCGCCAGATACTGTGAGGGAATGATCGGTGCATCAGCTTACAGGATCATAATGACCACCATACTTGGAGTAATGCTTGCCTGGGGCGGCTTTACCTATATAAATGACAGGATCAAGCTTGACTTCTATGAGGCCGTGCCTGTTAAGAGGGGCAACCGCTTCTCGACCATATGGCTTAGCGGGATAATAATGTATGCGGGAACATATATCGTGGGAACACTCCTGTGCTTTGCCGTAGTTACCGTTACGGGATTCGGGGATGTATATACCATGGAACAGGCCTTCTTTGGTTTTGTTAAGATGTTCCTCTATTTTCTGGGTGTGTATCATCTCTTTATAGTATCCATGATGCTTACCGGAACTGCATTTGCGGGAGTGTGTGCCTTCTTCGTCCTTTCGGTATATGAACTTGCCGTAAGAGGCATGATAGGCTTGTTTGAGATAACATTCTTTAAGTTTAACTACATACTTGATGACTTTTATATACCGCGAATATCACCTTTTGGCCTGCTCGCGAGGATGAACGAGAAGTCATATCTTGTGTCGGGCGGAAGCGAGGCAGTATGCCTTGTATGGTTGCTGCTGCTTGATATGGCACTGCTTGCGATCGGGTATCTTCTCTATATGAAGAGACCGGTTGAGAGGGCCGGCAAGACACTTATATTCAACCGGATGTCCGGAATACTGAAGCTTCTGTTAGGTACCCTCGTGACAGCCTATTCAACGCTCCTTACAGTATCCATCCTTAACAGGAGCCAGGATCTAAGGACATCGGATATGGCAGCCGTAGCCCTTGTGGCCCTTATAACTTCGGTGATCGTATGCGCCATGATCCAGGCTGTTTTCGAGCTTGACATCAAGGCAGCCGTTAACAAGAGGCTGCACTGGCTGGTGTGTACGGTACTGGGTCTTGCGATCTTCTTCGCCTTTAAGGTTGACTTTTTCAAAATTGATGAATACATTCCCAATGAGAGCAAGGTCGCTTCGGTCGTATTCGCGCCGGAAGGGTATGATAACAACTACAATTATATTGATC
This sequence comes from Lachnospiraceae bacterium, assembly GCA_024690425.1. The sequence continues at coordinate 4,725 of JAILCT010000077.1, forward strand.
CTGAATACGGCGATATGACGGATTATGAGTATTGGATTAAGAACATACACCTAAGCGAAGTAAAGAGCGTAAATGAGCTGGCATCAATGTCGATGCGCAGGTATAAAGAGGCCCTTAAGGTGGTCGGCAGCGAAGATGAGATGTATATGTATGGAGACGGGGATGAGTTTTCGACTGCTGTCATCATGTACAGGATGAAGAACGGACGCCTTGTAACAAGACGGATACAAGTTCCGGTAAATGACAGTGAAGCGGTTAATCTGCTTGACACCATCATGTCAGGGAGCGAGTTTGTCAATGGGTATTTCTCCGAGATGAAGCTTGATATTGACAGCTGCATTCCTGATGAAGAGAATCCGTACATGACCAATAACATTTTCACCGACGGGATTAACACCGTTAAGCTGTCCAATGCAGAGGTCAGGGATCTGATAAGGCTCTACAGGACTGACATGGCGAAGTTCTCCTTTAAGGACAGGCGCGATATGTGGCCGTTCGGTTTCATGGACTACGAGGTCAGGATCAACGATATGGCCGGAGGCATTTACGGTCATCGCACGTACGGATCAGGCAGGACGATCGTTATCTATCCCGATATGGAGAACTGCGTTAAGTTCCTTAAGGACAAGGGATATGATCCTGCCAGGGTGAAGCTTTCCGATGTGGCTGCATCGGTAGACATGACCAACTACCATTATGATGAACAGAATGATTATGCGAAGGAGCAGGGACTTGATTACCTGCCCGAAGAAATGGCTGAACCCTTTGTCAAAAAGAGTTCATACCGTGCGGAATATGATCCTGAGAAATTCAATGAGATCGCAGAAGCTCTTGTTCCCAATGAACGTGGTTTCTGGCGCTGGGATGGCGGGGCTTCGATCGATTACGACTATGAGGTATTTGTAAACTTCGATCCTTCGAGCCCGCTGTACGGCCAGTTCAGAAGCGGAGCCAACTACAGCTTCTTAAAGGGGAAGGTTCCGGAATTTGTTGAGAAGGACCTGTCACTTTGATCAAATCATAAGAGCATAATGAGGACGTGGGGACGGTTCTGAGGAGGACCGTCCCCCTGTTTCGTCTATTTAGTGTATTATATGCAAAAACAGATCCAAAATATACCATATTTAGTGTTTTTGGGTATGGAAAAAACTCTGATAATTTAGTAGAATAAATTCTGTGGGTTTATTTCAGTGTAAAACAGATATTTTCAAGTGTATATATAGCCGGGTCTTCACAAGCGAGTTATTGTATCTGAAGACGTTTAGGAGGTATTAAGTCATGGCGGATAAGAAGCCCCTGTCAGGGGTTGGCAAGTTTTTTAAGAAGTTCAGGGTCCTGATCATCATTGTGGTGGTTGGTTTTATTATTCTCACCTTTATAAGGTATTCGACCAATTCAGCCAAGAAGCTGTTAAGCAATATGAGCAGCGCAGGGACCGATACAGCTCAAGTTGAACCCAGGAACCTTGTCGAGACGGTCACGGCAACAGGAACGGTTGAGAGTGCCAAGACCCGTACGATGGCCTCCACGATAATGAGGGATACCAAGATAACTTCGGTTAACTGTGAGGTGGGAGATCATGTGCAGGAAGGGGATATCCTTGTAACCTTCTCTTACGAGAACATTAACAAGACTATTTCACAGTTGAAGGAAGATATAGCGGAGAGCAATGCGACCAAATCGGTCAATGACACTTCCAATACGCGTACTTACTACTATTCATATGGTACAGAGAGTATTACGATCCGAGATCTTCAACAGGCGATCAATGAGAAACAGAGGGATCTTGATAACGCAAGTGCGGACTATAACAAGGTAAGGGATAAACTTGATCAGCTGAGGTCGGAGAGAGATCAGATGCCTGATATGGTTGAGACTACAGTGCCGGCAGCACAGGTACCAGGAGTGTCAGGGAATGCAGCTCCGACCACAACATGGGTTGAAAATTCAGCGAAGAAGGAGTACGACAAGCTAATAGAGAGCCAGGAGACTACGGTAGAGCAGGCGTCAAGAACAAGGGATGCGGCTCAGCTTGCCTATGATAAGGCAGTTCAGGCTCTTGAGGATGAGGTATATAAGGGTTCCAATACTCTTGCCGGAGCTACGGAAACATATCAGAAGAATGTTATAACATCCAATGACCAGACAAAGCAGCTTAAACGCCAGCTTGAGGAGCAGGAGGACAAGCTTGATGATTATGTCATCACTGCGCCCATATCCGGTACCGTTACCAAGGTCAATGTTGAGGAGAACAACTCATTTGCAGGCGGTGATCTTGTTACCATCCAGGATTGTTCCACTCTCTATATTTCAACCGAGATAGACGAATATGATATTCCCAACATACAGATAGGCCAGTCGGTTAAGTTCAAGACCGATGCAACCAGAGATGACGAACTTGACGGTGTTATAGATGAGATAGCTGCTACGGCAACAGCAGCTGCCCAGGGACAGGCTTCGAACAATGCAACCTATGCCGTCAAGGTTAAGGTATTAACGCCTGATGACAGGCTTAAGCTGGGAATGACAGCCAAGCTGTCAATAATAACGAATGAAATCCAGGATGTCCTTACGGTTCCTTATGATGCAGTAGTGGATCTGGGAGATGGCCAGTTTGTTGTATATACGCTGGATGAGGCAGCACTTGCCAAGCTTGAGAAGCGTAAGGCGGCTTCGGAGCAGATGCAGAATGCCATAGCCGATATGCAGAAGGGTGACCCCACCAAGATCCAGGATATGAGCAAGGACACTGAGAGCGCCAATGCCATAAATGAAGCATTTACAAGCGATGAAGATGAACCGAAGGGATTCTTCGGTAAGCTGGGTAATATATTCAAGGTGGCTTACGGCAAGCAGGATGACACCGGCAATGACTTTATCAAGGAGAATCAGATAGAAGTGCCTGTACAGGTGGGCATGGAGAGCGATTATTATACCCAGGTCAGCGGAGCCGGTATCAAGGAAGGCATGACTGTCATCATACAGAACACCGAACAGGCAGACAACCCGTTTGAGCTCATGATGGGACTCTAAATGAAGAAAAATAACGAAGAGAACTTAGAACTTATAATTGAAGATATTACCGACACAGCGCCTGACTTGAATACGGATGAGCCCGTGGTTTCTTCTGCGCCAAAAGCTAAGAAAAAGAAGAGAAAAAAGAAGAAAGCAGAGAACAAAGCTCCTGTGGCGGAAAAGGAAGATAAACCTCAGCAAAGCGAAAAATCCGAAGAGACCGTAGAAAACAGCGAAGAGCCACCGGTAGTAAAAACCACCGGTGAGAATAATAATGAAGCTGAGGATGACAGTGACAAGGAAGGAATCCTGACGGATTCCCTTGATGCCTCAAAGCCGGCGGGCTACCCCGACACAGAGGTCGGGGTCAGCGACATCGTCATCGATATGCACGGTATCATCAAGCGCTACTTTATCGGCCAGCCCAATGAGCTTGAAGTCCTGCACGGGATCGATATGAAGGTTCGCCGCGGTGAATTTGTGGCAGTAGTAGGCCAGTCGGGTTCCGGTAAGTCAACTCTTATGAACATGATAGGTGCCCTTGACCGTCCCACGGAAGGCCAGTATTTTCTTGACGGGGTGGATATGTTTGCAGCCAAGGATAAGGACTTATCTGCCATAAGGTGTAAGAAGATAGGGTTCGTATTCCAGACCTATAACCTTGTTGCAAGAACTTCGGCTCTTAAGAATGTTGAGCTTCCCATGCTGTACGCCGGCATGTCCATGACCCAGCGCAGCAGACGTGCGAAGGATCTCCTTGCCATGGTTGAGATGGAGGACCGTATGAGGCATCAGCCGGATGAACTTTCGGGTGGTCAGAAGCAGCGTGTCGCGATAGCCCGTGCCATGGCCAATGATCCTGCAATAATCCTTGCGGACGAGCCCACGGGAGCGCTTGATTCCCAGACGGGCCGCCTTATAATGGATATCTTTCACAGGCTGCATGATGAACAGGGTAAGACGATAATCCTCATCACACATTCACCCGAACTTGCCGAAGAATGTGAACGAATCCTGACCCTTAAGGATGGCAATATAATAAACGAGAGAAAGGGGAGTGGAAAAGTTGCTGTTCTTTGAGAACCTGATCCTTGCATTTACTGCCTTGCTTACCAATAAAATGCGATCTCTCCTTACAATGCTTGGTATAATCATCGGTATCGGATCGGTGATCGCCATAGTAACCGTAGGTAACTCCCTTACCAATTCGATAACTTCCGAGATGGCCGGCATGGGTGCCAATAACGTAATGGTCGGCATCCAGCAGAGAGAGAACGAGGATGAAGTCGATGAGTCCGGTATGAGATATGAAGGATACTCATTCCAGAAAGCCCCGGGGGATGAAGACCTGATCACCAGGGATATGATCGAGGCGCTCACCGAGGCATTTCCTGATGATATCAAGGATGTATCGGTTGAATCGGGCCTGGGACAGACCAAGGTTGAAAAGGGAAGGAACTATGCCAATATTAATTTAAGGGGAGTTAATCCGGGATACTTTAAAGCCTCGAATATAAAGATGGCTGCCGGTAACGAGATAAGCGCGAGAGCTTATGAATCGGGTAAGAGCGTGTGCCTGGTTTCGGACCGCTTTGTTAATAATATGTTTGGCGGTGATAATGATAAGGCAATAGGTCATGATATTGAGATAGAGATGTCGGATTCATCGCATAAATACTATGTTTTTACCATCGTAGGTGTTTATGAATATGAAGCCCAGCAGTTCGAAATGTCATCGGCCAAGGATACGGTGACGAATGTATATATTCCCTTAAAGACAGCGCTTAAGAAGAATCACAGGAAGGGCTTTACCGACTTTACGATCATAACCAAGGCGGGCGTGGATTCCGATGAGTTCGCAACCAAGGTTAAGAACTTTATGAACAGGTATTATCATAACAATAAGGATTTTACACTGATGACTTTCTCCCTTGCATCAATGGTATCGGCCATGACAAAAATGCTTGATACGGTATCAACGGCCATTTCCATTGTAGCTGCCATATCTCTTGTTGTCGGTGGTATCGGAGTTATGAACATAATGCTTGTTTCCATATCCGAACGAACCAGAGAGATAGGAACCCGAAAGGCGCTTGGCGCGACCAACGGATCCATAAGGGTCCAGTTCATCATGGAGTCGATCGTGCTGTGCCTTGTCGGTGGAATACTGGGTATTCTTGTAGGCCTTATAGGGGGCGCGATAGGCGCCAAGGCACTTGGCTATGAGGCATCTCCGACACCGAGTTCCATAGTAGCAGCGCTGCTTTTCTCCATGGCAGTAGGCGTATTCTTCGGATTCTATCCGGCCAACAAGGCGGCCAAGATGAACCCGATAGATGCATTGCGATATGAGTAGGAGCCACAGAACCGTCTTCCGGCTCCCGGAGGCAGTATGGATAAGATAAAGAAGCTCGGCAGGGGAATTATAAGCTTCCTGCGGCCGGAGGGCAGTGATATACAGACAAGTGCATTTATCATTCTGGCAGTATGCGGAACGATAGTGTGTGTTATAGCTGCTATTAACAGCCTTTTTGTCGAACCAGGAATGAGCGGATTCTGGCAGAACACTGCAGGTGTGTTCATATCCCTCGGTTTACTTATATATACGAAGAAGACAGGCAATTACAGGCTGGCTATAGTCCTTACGATAATCATTATCTTTCTGGGACTCTTTACCTTCCTATTTTTCTCGGGAGGAGGTTATCACAGCGGAATGCCTGCCTTTTTTATATTTGCTGTAGTGTTCACCGCCTTTATGCTAAGGGGAATATTGATGCCGGTATTTGTTATGATAGAACTGGCATGGTATACGGCGATATGTCTGTATGTTTACAATAATCCCGAGGCGGTGACTGCCCTGGAAGGCGAAGATGCGTTTCTTACCGATGTTATCGTCTGCATGATAGTAGTGTCGATAAGCCTTGCGCTCACCATGTATTTCCAGATCCGGGTTTACAGAAAGAAGCAGCAGGAGCTTAACGTCGCGATGAATGCAGCTGATGAAGCCAATAAGGCCAAGTCTGATTTCCTTGCCAAGATGAGTCATGACATAAGGACGCCCCTTAATACGATCATGGCAATGAATGAGATGATCGTTACCAACACTTCATCTCCCAAGATAAGGGAATGGGCTAACGACAGTAATCTTTCCGGGCGCATACTTATATCGCTGATCGACGACATGCTTGACCTCACCAAGATAGAGGTGGGTAAGATCAAGCTTCTTGACCGGCCATTTAATGCAAGGCATTTGTTCAATGAGACAGCCAAGATATGGAAGCCGCAGGTGGTCAAGGCCGGACTTGACTTTGAACTTGATGTAGATGACGCTATTCCCGATTATCTGTCGGGCGATGAGGATATGGTCCGCAAGATCATTAACAACCTGCTCTCAAACGCTGTTAAGTATACCAGGAAGGGCAGGGTCAGCCTTAAGGCAGGATGGGATGATAAGCTCATCATCGAAGTTACGGACACCGGTGTCGGTATAGCCCCTGAATTTATCGAGCAGATATTCAAGCCCTTCGAGCGCGGGGTACAGGAGATATACAAGGAGACAAGCGGAAGCGGATTGGGGCTTGCCATAGTCAGTGAGCTTGTGGATACAATGGAAGGTACCATTGAGTGTAAGAGCTGCCTTGATGAAGGAACAACCTTCATCGTAAACCTGCCCCTTAAAGAGTATAAGGATAAGGAAGAGACCGTACAGGGAGCGGCAGGAGAAGAAGGGAAGAATGATGAAAAGGCCGGAAAGACACGGTTTATAGCACCCAATGTCAGAATACTTGTCGTTGATGACAACCAGTTTAACCGCAAGGTGATCAAGCTCTTCTTAGAGCCGGCACTTATACATATAGATGAAGTCGAGAGCGGATATGAGGCGCTCGAAATGATCGATATAAGAGAGTACGACCTGATCCTTATGGATCTTCGCATGCCCAAGATGGATGGGGCCGAGACTTTAGAGAAGATAAAGAGTGAATATCCTGACTTTGCCACTCCTGTCATAGTCCTTACCGCAGACATAATGGATGGTGTGGAAGAAAGGCTTCTGTCGCAGGGCTTCGCAGCATTTCTTCCAAAGCCTGTGATCGCCGCAGACCTGCTTGATATGATAACCAGATTCCTCCCTGATAAGGTGGTGACTATCGAAGCCGAGCAGGAGGAAGGAATGACCCTTGCAAGGATCGAAAGCTGCAGAAAGAGATTCCTGTCCTGCGGTATCGACCTTAATATGGCTCTTGAGAATAATGCTGGAAAAGCCGGAGAATTCATGTCAAGGGTCAGGCTCTTTGATGAATATGCCGATGAGAACATGAACAACTTAAGGGATCCCGGCTCAGGGGAGACCTATTACCTGCAGGTGCATGCGGTCAAGTCGATCGCCAAGGGGGTCGGGGCTTATCTGCTTGCCCAGCTGACTGAGACAGTGGAGCTTCGACATGATGCTGCTTATTCTGAAAAGATCAATCCCATGATACTTGATGAATATGAGAGGGTGCGCGACGGACTTAAGGAATTTATGGAGGAGATGGAGGCATATGGATAAAAAGCGGGTTATGATAATAGATGATGATGCCGAGACATTAAAGCTTATGACCGAACAGCTTGAGGCCATCTATAATGTTACTGCATTCTCATCCGGTGAAGATGCCCTGGAAGCCTTAAACAGAGCGGTGGGAGCCGGCATGCCCCAGCTCATCCTTCTTGATATTGCAATGAACGGGATGGATGGTTATGAAGTTCTTAACAGGTTGAAGGGAAATGAGAAGTTCAAGAAGATCCCGGTGGTATTCCTGACAGGAATGACCGATGAGGTTTCGGAATGCAAGGGCCTTGAGATGGACGTTGTTGATTATCTGAAGAAACCGGTCACAAGTACACTGCTCTTTGCAAGGGTACAACATTACCTTGATCTTTATTCGGACATAGAGGACAAGGGCAAGCTTAATGAATACATGCTGGACGCTCTGCCTGAGCCCCTTACCCAGAGGGAACTGGATGTTGCCAGGTTAATGGCGGAATTCCGTTCTGACAGTGAGATATGCGATATCCTATATATTTCCATGCCCTATACCAAGAAGCTTGTAGCAATGGTCAAGGAGAAGCTGATGCTTGAGAAGAGAGGGGACATACGCAAATACCTTATCTGAAATAGTATACTTTTAGTATGTATTATTATTTTGTTGCTGACTTTAGAATCACATAAAGACAGCAACATTTTTATTTGAGGGCATTAAATTATTGGCAGGAGGAGTCATTATGAGAAGAAAAGTCAAAACAAGTGCAGTTATATTAAGCGCAGCGCTCGCGTTTTCATTCGTGTGTGGATGCGGTGGTGAAGCGGCAGCTCCGGTCACCGAAAGTGTTGAGACGGATGATCCGGGTGAGGGACTTGGAGATATGATAACGGATGAAGACCAGTTAGCCGAAACGGATGAAGAGCCTGCGGTCAATGAACTTGCCCTTAAGGGACCTTCATATACCGGCCTTTCAAATCTGTACACACTGAATAATGAAGACGGAACATATATCTACGAGGATATGACGGAAGACGGACTTACCGTGATAAGAAATATGTGTTCACACAATTCACAGAGAGACGGTCAGGACCCGGATGCTTATGCAGAGAATTATGTCTGTGCTCTCGTGGATGAAACTGACAGCGCTAAGATCATAGACAGTGCAGATGATGAAACACTCTCAGAATCACTTACCTATCCTACGTACAGGATCCACTGGGAGAGTGGTTCCAACGAAGACAGCAGACAGAATGTCGGCGTGGTAGTACTTACCGATAATATCACTTTCTATTATGGCTACGGATGTCCGGTAGACTATTATGAGGATAATGCGAATTTTTATGAGAGTGAACTTTACAGTATTGAGCTGATAGATCTGGCGGATCTGGAAGTGGCTCCGGCGGGTGATGCCGAGGATACAGAAGAAACCGGAGACAGTGACAATGCATACGGAGCACTCTATCTTGATAAGATAAATGAGCTTAAAAACGGGGAACTTGCCGATCAGTTTGCTCTTGAGTATATAGATAAGGATGAGATACCGGAGCTTATAGCGAGTGACTCTGCCGGATCGTTTGATCATGTAAATGCATTCATCTTCACTATACATAACGGAGAAGTTGTTGAGCTTGCAAGCGTGATCGCAGGAGTTGACGGCGGCAGCCTTGATTTTGCGAAGGAAATGGGCCTTATCCATGTAAGCGGGTCTGCTGCAGGTATGAGGGATGTTTTCTCTGAGATAAAGGACGGCAAGCTTGAGGAAGTCTTCACCGCAGAGGCATCAAGCATGGACGAGAATGCGAAATATTCCATAAATGGCAGTAACGTTAAGGAAGAAGAGTATTACGAGCAGATAAATGGTTTCCTTGAGGGTTACAATCCCCTGATCCGTATTGATTATGAAGGTTTGTATGAAGTCAATTATAAATACGAGGACGGGTACGGGTACTTTGAACAGGGCGATGCCGATCCGTACAGCAGCTTTGATGAGATCACGAAGGATCTTAAGTAAGATTCGGATGAAAAGGAGGAGATAGTATATGTTTATACTTGCGATCCTGCCGGGTATAGTGCTTTTTGTTTTGGTATGGCGCAGCGATAAGACTGAAAAGGAGCCGCCGAAGCTCCTTATGAAACTCTTTCTTTTCGGAGCACTTACGACAATAACCACATGCATAATAGGTTCTGCCGGTGATAAGCTGATCTCTTTTATGGACCCTGCAGGTATACCTTATAAGCTGATCGAAAACTTCATAATGGTCGCCCTGATCGAAGAGGGTGGCAAGTTCTTCGTTTTAAAGAAGATAACATGGAACCATCCGGCTTTCGATTATACGTTTGATGCGGTTGTTTATGCAGTTACATCAAGTCTGGGATTTGCGGTCATCGAAAACATTATCTATCTGCTTGACGGAGATATTGCAACTGCGATCCTGAGAGCTCTCTTAAGCGTACCGGGGCATGTTATCTACGGCGTCTTTATGGGTTACTATTACGGCCTGGCCAAGGTGGAAGATATCAGGGGGAACAAGGATTTAGTCAAGGGCTATTTGATAAGGGCTCTGGTGATACCGGCTACGATACATGGCTTCTACGATTTCTGCATTGAAAGTGATATCGATATCCTATACATTGTTCTGCTTGTATTCGAGGTAGTGCTTACGGTTAAGGGCTTCAAGAAGCTCCGCCAGCTCTCAAACAGCGACACAGCGATCAATCCCGTGGAAGAATCGGAAATACCTGCTTAAAAGTATACTTTTAGTATGTATTATAAAAATGCTGAAAAAAATATAATGGACAGGTAACTGTAAACAACACAAATTTTATCAGGGGGCGGATTAAAATGAGTGAAGAGAATTACAACAACGAAGAGACACAGGCGCTGTTTGTGTCAACACAGAAGAAGAAACAGGCCGAGGAAGAAGCCAAAAGAAGAGCTGAGGAAGAAAAGGCAAGGCGTGAGGCGGCCGAGGCCGAAGTGGCCAGGATGGAACAGGATTTAGAGGAGCGAAAGCGCAGGGCGGAAGAAGAACGCCAGGCACTTGAACAGGCGGCAATGGAAGCCGAGGCGTCCGGGGGAACCCGGGTTGAAAAGCCTAAGGCAGCGGTAAACTCCGCAGCCGGATCGGGAGCAGTAAAGACGAAGTCCAAGGTTCCTCTTTTTGCGATCATCGGAGCAGCGGCAGTCGTAGTCGTCCTTATAGCCGTATTTGCGCTCAAGGGTAAGGGCAGCGATGCAGGCACCGGTGCAGGCGCAGCTGTTGCGGCAGCGGAGGATCCCTCTTCCATAGAATTTAATAAAGAATATACATCCACCGTAGAGGGCGTGGATCTTACGTTTTCATACCCTGAGGTTTTATTCCCCCAGGTGACAGAAGAAGAGAGCAATGAAGGTACCACCATCACCTTGGGGACGGGAGATGAATCGGGCGCACCTTCGATGGTATTTGCCAATATGCTGATCGAAAAGGGAACTCTCGGATTCCTGTCTGCCAAGGAGCTGCAGAAGAACCTTACAGATGTGGCAAAGTCAATTCTGACCGACAGTGATTCGCCCGTTACCATCATTGAAGAGCAAAGTACCGATGTTTCGGCCGAGAATCCCGGCAAGTATTCATATAAATGTACGTTCTCGTATGGCGAAGGAGCCTACGGAGCATATTCTTCATGGCTTGAGCCCGGTAAATCCGGAGATATTTACGCAATAGCTTTCTTTACGATAGAGAAGGCCGATAATGCCGACGGTGTTGCTAAGCTCAGAGACCTCTTTGAAGAAAAGAATGCAGACAATGCAATAAAGATACCGGGAGAGAATCCTCCCAAAGAGGCCTCAACGGACGGAAGGCTTGAGGCTGATCCCATACATATGGGTATCGTGGTACCGGCGGACACCTTTAAAAAACTTGATACCGGATCCGATGACAGATTCTATGCATGGTCTGACAATAACGGTGCGATGTTCATACTTGAGTATGTGGCATTAGATGAAATGACACTTGATGAACTTCCGGCGGAAGGCCAGGATGTTATGGATTACTACAAGGAATGGTCCCAGAAGGGTATTAACCGGATCCACCCCTACGTCGAGAGCAGGATGTATCTGGGTGACCTGCCCGCCCCGGAGGGTATAGGTTCCTATAATGCGGAATTCAGGGATATCATCGGCGGCGTTACATTCTGGGAAGGATACAACATTAATTTGTGGACGGATATTAGGACCAACCGTGAATATACCTACAGCCTTATCCTCCTTGCTCCCGAGAAGAACAAGGATGTTTATAAGGAGATATTTACAAGAGCTATCGACAGATTAGAGGATATCTGATCAGATTTATAAGTCGATCTATCAAACATAAATGTGACACTTTAGCTCTGAGCTGAAGTGTCACATTTTTTTGTCGGCTCGTTTGTTACATTTGGATAGGAATGTAGAATTTATGTCTGTTTTTTGGGACATATTTCATAAAGAGTATACTTTTAGTATGTATTAAATTCCCGGGATGAAAAATAAAATAAACGAGTAACTGATAACACCACTAATTCTAAACAGGGGGCAGTTTAAAATGAGTGACGAGAATTTTAACAACAACAGTAATGACGAAACAGCTGCGCTGTTTGTATCCAACCAGAAGAAGAGAGCTGCTGAAGAAGAGGCAAAGAGAAGGGCCGAGGAAGAGCAGGCGAGGTTAGCAGCCGCAGAAGCCGAAGCCCAAAGGATGGAAGAAGAAGTAGAAGAACGTAAGCGCAGGGCAGAAGAAGAGAGGCTGGCGCTTGAAGAGGAAGAGAGGGCATTAGCCGAAGGAAGACTGAACCGGGAGGCAGCCGCTTCAACCAAGCCGTCACCGGCGGGGAAGATCAAGAAACCCGCAGCTGCGAAGATTCCTGACGCAGCCGGCGACAAGTCCAAGCTTCCCATCTATATAGGGATCGCAGTAGCCGCCGCCGTAGTGATCATTATCGCAGCGGTAGCACTTGGAGGCAAGGGCGGTTCGGGCAGCAGTGATGCAGTAGCCCAGATGGAGACAACCCAGTTAAACGATGAATTTAATACTGAATATGTCAGCAAGGAAGAAGGATATGATCTTAAGTTTATGTATCCCGCCGGAATGTACACTGAGGTCACCGAGGAAAAGGGTGACGAAGAATTGACGATCCATTTCGGTCCCCAGGGTATCGGCATGATAGATACGGATATCATCCTTACAGATTATAAGTGGGCAGATAGGGATACGATCATAATGGATTATGATCAGGCAGCGTGTCCCCCCGATAAATTTCAGAGCGGATTTCAGGATAGGATAACCGCCAAGATCAAGGAGCTCATCCCCGATGCAGCCATAGCGGATGAAGTATCTACCGATGTATCGGCTGAGGATGCCGGAAGGTATTCTTACAAGTGCACTTTCACATCGGCCGAGAAGGGTAACGGAGCGGTATCCGCCTGGGTTGCGGTAAACAGCAAGGGTGAATGCAAGCGTGCGATCGTATGCTGCAGGGATACAAGTGAAGATAAGGAAGCCTGCAGGAAGCTGTGCGATACCTTTACAGAAAAGTATTCGGGAGAATCCCTGATGGTTCCCGGATTCAATCCTCCCACGTCAACCGATACGGACGGACAGCTTGAAGTCGAAGAGATGCACATGGGTATCCTGGCTCCCAAGGATCAGTTTAAGAAGTATACGTTGTCGGATGAATTTGATCTGAATTATTCGATCTTTATGGACAAAAACGGTGCCAGTGTAATAGTTAACCCCATTGAGACAGACATCGATCTGGCGGGAGACAACAATTACACAAGGGATCAGATCCATGGAATATTCGATGAAATGGCTGCTAAGGGTGTAAACAGCTATTTTACGGATCTGGACAGCAGGATGCTCCTTGATGAATCCTATGACAGCCGTGATACGACGGTTGATTATACGGGCAATTACAGGGATATGATCGGCGGCATTTCATATTGGGAGAGATACCGTATCGGTTATTGGACAGATGTAAGGACACAGAAGCATTATTTCTATATCCTGATAACTCTTGTACCCGAGAAGAACAGGGACGTATATCAGCAGATATTCGACAGATCTCTTGATATGCTCAAGGATATTTAAAAGAAACCAATAAGTAACTATTAACAATATACTCAAATCTTAAACAGGGGGCAGTTTAAAATGAGCGACGAGAATTACAACAGCAACGAAGAAACCCAGGCCTTGTTTGTGTCAACACAGAAGAAGAAACAGGCCGAAGAAGAAGCAAGGAAGAAGGCTGAGGCTGAGCAGGCAAGACGTGATGCGGCCGAGGCTGAAGTCCGCAGGATGGAACAGGAAGTAGAGGAAAGAAAGCGTAAGGCCGAGGAAGAGCGTCAGGCTCTTGAACAGGCAGCAAGGGAAGCGGAAGCGGCCAATGCAAGCCAGGTCGATAAGCTTAAGTCGAAGGTCAATACCGCGGTCAACTCGATTGACACGGACGCCATTAAGACAATGGCCAAGGAGAAGACGGTGACGGTCGGAAAGTCAAAGGTTCCGCTTTTTGCAGCCATAGGTGCGGCTCTGGTCGTAGTCATCCTTGCAGCGGTATTTATGCTTAAGGGCAAGGGCGGCGGCAGTAAAGCAGCTGCTATCGATCCTACAACGATAGAATTCAACAAAGAATATGCAACGACCACAGAAGGTGTAAACCTTAAGTTTTTCTATCCGGAGGCCTTATATCCCGAGGTGACGGAAGAGGGAGATGCCGAAACTACGGAGATCCACTTCACTTCCGGGGAAGGTTCAACATCTGTCATGGGTGTAGCATTCTACAAGTTTATGGATAAGGGAAATATCGGATTCCAGTCGGCAAAAGAGATGCAGAACAATCTTGTAAAGGTAGCGACCGGTGCCCTTAAAGATGAGGAAATGCAGGCTACGGTATCCGATGAAGTAAGTACCGACGTTGCATCGGAGAACCCCGGCAAGTATTCCTATAAGTGTAAGTTTGTTACTCAGGAAGAAGGGCAGGCTGTCAGCGGAACAGCTTCAACATGGTATGTAAGTAATGAAGCCGGTGATATTTATCAGGCACTTTTCATCTGTTATGAAAATGGTGAATCCGCGGATAACTGTGTTGCGTTAAGGGACCTCTTCGAAGAAAAAAATGCGGAGAATGCCTTAAAGGTACCGGGCGAGAATCCTCCCAAGGAAGCCACAACGGACGGAAGGCTTGAAGCCGATCCCATTCATATGGGTATCGTGGTACCCAAGGACCAGTTTAAGAAGCTTGATACCACCGGTGATAACTTCTGGGCATGGTCCGATGATAACGGGGCAGTCTTCATCTTAAGATACTCTGAAGAGGATGAAGGAACAATGGAATACGTCCTGCAGTATCCTGATGAAGCTCTCACTATCTTTAAGCAGATGTCTGAGACAGGTATAAACGAGATCCACCCTTACGTTGAGAGCAGGATGTTCATGGGTGATCTTCAGGTTCCGGAAAACAAGCTCGCATATATGGCTGAGTTTAAGGATGTAATAGGCGGCGTTACCTTCTGGGAGGGTTATGAAGCAAGTGCATGGCATGACGCCAGGACAAATAAGGATTATTCTTATGACTTGATACTGCTGGCACCCGAGAAGAACAAGGATATTTATAAAGAGATATTTAACAGAGCCTGTGACAGATTAGAAGATATCTAAAACTAAAAGGAGAAAAAGTATGAGCTATTTACTGACAGCCGTTTTTGAGAACGGATTTTGTGAACTGTATCTTCCAAGCGTTGACAACAAGAAGGTCCCGCTTGAGATCAAGCCCTACATAAGCGGCCGGGACGATGACATAATCCTTCCCGTAGAAGTATGGGATGGTGTATGGAGCATGTCGGGACAGGGTCAGTTCGTTATCATGCAGAACGAAAAACCCATCGATTCCATCACCTTCAGTCAGGGTGTATTCGTTAACTGCGAATTCCCCGACGGCCAGGTATTTTCAATAACAGTCAAGGAGATCGGTGAAGGGGATACCAATTTTAAGAAGTATCTCTTAAACTCCGGAACCAAGAAGATAACCATCGGTAAGGATGGATCCAATACCATCTGCTACTCTAACAAGTTCGTATCACCCAAGCATGCCGAGATAAGCATATCGGGTGACGGAGCTCTTATAAAGGACCTCGGTTCCATGAACGGAACCTTCGTTAACGGAAGGATGATCCAGGGAGAGCAGGCACTTTCCTTCGGAGATACCATTTATGTTATAGGACTTAAGATAGTATATCTTGGCAATTCACTCGCCGTAAACAATCCGGACGACAACTGCAAGATAAGCAATCTTAAGGAAATAGTCATCACTTCTTCGGGAACAGGTGAAGAAGAACAGGTCGGGACGGAAGAGGAGACCTACTTCCTGCGTACCCCCAGGAAGCTTGAGGTACTTGACACTGAGAAGTTCACATTGGAGAAGTGTCCACCCAAGCAGGAATATGAGAAACAGCCAATGAAGTTCACTGTGGGACCGGCATTTACAATGATCATTCCCATGGCACTCGGTGCGGCTCTTTCGGGCGGAGAGGGCTTCGGCGGTCTCTTTATGGGTCTGGGCGCTGCCGGTATCGGCGCATTCTGGGCAATAACCTCCAACAAGTATGAGGAAGCCAAGTATCTTAAGACCGAGAAGGACCGTGTCGAGAATTATGAAGCCTATGCAGTTAAGATGATGAGCACCATCAAGGATAAGATGCAGTACAATGCAGGCGTCCTTGAGAGAAAGTACCCTTCAGCCGAAGAAGCAGCCGAGCTTGGCATAAGGGCTCTTCCTGGACTCTGGAGCAAAAGCTCTGTCCATGATGACTTCCTTGATGTACGTCTCGGCAAGGGCGACATACCTTCATTCAATGAGATAGAGATCCCCAAGGAGCAGCTCATGCAGGCACATGATCCCCTTAACAATAAGACATCCGAGATAAAGCTTGCGATGTCAATGCTTAAGGACGTTCCCGTTTCGATCTCGCTTTACGATAACCGTTTTGTCGGTATCCTTTCATCCGACAGGAGCAAGGCTCTCAATCTTGCAAGAGTCGTAACAACACAGATCGCAAGTGCACATGCTTATACGGATGTCAGGATGTGTATAGTGTTCCCGATGAAGGAAAGGGATGACTGGGGTTATCTGAGATATCTTCCCCATGTATGGGCTCCTGACGGAAAGCTTCGCCTTATGTGCTGTGATAAGAACAGTGTCGGTGATGTAATGTATTTCTTATCCGGCGTTATCCGTGACCGTATGGATAAGAACGGAAGAAATGCGGAAGAGCAGGATAAGGATAAGAAGGTCCTTCCGCACTATGTTTTCGTTATAGCCGATTATTCGCTTATTGAAGAAGAAGCGATATGTAAATATCTTTTGAATCCTTCGGAGGATATGGGTATATCCGTAGTTATGCTTGCAGACTCTGCGGACAAGCTTCCGAGCAGCTGTAATGCCATTATTACAGACGAAGGGGATGTTCATAACTTCCTCTCAACGGTCAATACATTCCCCGAAAGGGACAATGTAACGTTCGATCGCCTGTCGCCCCAAATGGCTGAGAGCTTCGCAAGGTCGCTGTCCGGCATCCATCTTCGCGAAATGGGCGTCTCTGCAGGCATACCGGATATGCTTACATTCCTTGATATGTATAAAACATC
>JAILCT010000087.1 GCA_024690425.1 Lachnospiraceae bacterium
AAGACCACGGTATTTATCAAGGATATGAATGATTTTGCCAGGGTCAATGAAGTATATGCCGGATTCTTCAAGGGCGATTATCCCGCAAGGAGCTGCGTTGAAGTAGCAAGGCTTCCCAAGGATGTGCTTATCGAGATGGAAGCGATCGCTCTGAAGTAAGGATCTAAGAAAGGAGAGTATTATGAGAGTAACTAAGATTAAAGATGTTAACAAGTTTTTTGAGGTAGTTGATTCCTGCAAGGGTAAGGTTGAGCTGGTTACAGGTGAAGGCGACAGGCTGAATCTTAAGTCCAAGCTGTCACAGTATGTTTCACTTGCGAATATCTTCTCTGACGGAACCATAGAAGAACTCGAGATCGTGGCTTATGAGCCTGAAGATATCGACAAGCTTTTGAACTTTATGTGCAATTCATAAGATGAAACCGACCAAAAGAGTAAATGTTTTTTTTCTTATCCTGGTGGCGCTGCATATAGGAGCATCTGTTGCGGTTACGATGCTCAGTACGCAGGCCGTGAAGTTAGGAACCTTTACATCGCTTATGCTTACGCAGCTGCTGATATTGGTTCCTTCTTTTTTGTTCTTTCTTATATTCGGTTATGACGTTTTTGAATGGATACCCTTTAAGAAGTTAAGAAAGGGGACGATCGCCCTTACGGTGCTCTTTGCCTTCCTGATAATGCCGGTGATCAGCTTTGTCAATGTATTCTCACAGCTGTTCACAAGCAATGAGATCGTAGGAAACGCGAATGAGATACTGTCGATGCCGGTTGTACTGACGGTATTCATAGTGGGACTGTTCGGACCCTTCTGTGAGGAATTCACCTTCAGGGGGGTTATCTACGGGGGCCTTAAGAAATCGGGATATCTCCTTGCGGCAGCAGCTGTTTCGGGAATATGGTTCGGCCTTATGCATCTTAACTTTAACCAGTTTTCTTATGCGCTTATCCTTGGGATCGTTCTGTCGCTGCTTGTTGAAGCTTCGGGAAGCATCTATGCATCGATCATCGTGCATGCCGTAATAAACACCTGGAACATACTGCTCCTTATGGCAGCTGAAAGGTTTTACTCGGCCATGGGCATTAATGTGTTCGAGGAAGCATCCAGGATGATCACGAACGATTATAAATTCTTGACCATGGGTCTTATTCTGGTGGTATCTGTTGTCACGACCCTTCTGGCAACGGGCGTCTTTATAGCGATCAGCAACCATGAAGGCCGTCTTGACAAGGTCATGTCGGTATTTGGAAAAAACGGGGATAAAGTGGATACAGACAGGGACGAGGAAGAAAGCGGCGAAGAAACATACGAAGAAACATACGAAGAAACGGAGAAGGGATCCGGTCATGTGGTCACGCTGTCCGGATACATGGCGATGGCCCTGTGCTTCTTTGTTATCTTCTTCCTGAATAAGGTTCTTGCTTTCTTTATAAAGTAAAGGGATCCGGCTGTATGCCGGATCCTCATTCATCATGTCTAAACGGATACATCAAAGTTCCCGCCGATATCAGGGTTTACGGACTGCTCCATCAGTACCTTTGTCATGGTATCACCCATCTCCTGGAAGGTGTCCAGCTGCTTGCCAAGCATTGCAACCCCAAAATCACCCATTACCTTGCTCTGCGACATAGCCATCGATAAAGACGGTATATCGATCATCGGTGTAATCTCCATAGCTTCACCTCCATTTGAAACTACTACTCGTTAGTATATAGAGTATAGCACAAAAAGTCACATATGGCTATATTTGTGTCGAAAAAACTTGAAAAAAATCAAACAAAAATCATTCTGCCAGCTTGTACATTTTAAACATATACCGGTCAAACCTGAATTCCGATACATATTCAAGGCCATATCCGTCACCGGCGATCTCTTCCATATCAGAGTCATATGCATCAGTTCCTTCGTAACCGTCAAGCACTGCTACCCATACATTATTGCCGTCAGCCGAAGTAACGGCATCATCAAGCGATTCATAATTGGTAAGGTTGGCATTGTAGAAGGGAAGGCAGTAGGCAAGCTCCTCATATTCTTCGAGCGTATAGAGGGAATCCCCTGCGGAAGTGTTCCTGTTAAGCCATCCCGTAAGTTCGTTTAACCCGGGTGCATATTCACCGGCATAGGCAAGATTATAAGCATATATACCGATAACAGCCTCGAGTATCACTATGATATATACAGCCCACTTCTTAAGGGATGCTGCTTCTATCGCAAAGAAATACCATATAAGACCCGATGCGAAGAAGAGATAGCGGTCTACAAAGATATTGGCCGTCATCACCTTGCTTATAACAGTGCCGAATATAAGAACGAGGTAATAGAGGACAAAAGAATAAAGGACGAACCGGTCCGATACGGTCTTTTCCTTACGGAAGAGGGCACGGATAAATAAGAATGCGACAAGCAGGAGAAGAATGATGCTTAGCGGCGTGAAACCGGTTGTATACGGATACCTGCAGTATTTTACAAACACGGCGGGGGTAACATCCGGCATGGAGAAGTAACCGCTTACGCTCATGATCTGCTTAACTGTCACGAGAAGGCAGGGAATGTAGAGGATCACGGTCACGATAAGGCACAGGATAAAGGAGCCGATCCTTAACGGATGTGCATCCTTGTCCTCATCCTTCCTGTACTTTATGCTCTCACTGCATGCATATATGAGCAGGAAGAGATAGAGAAGTCCTGCCGTAACAAAGGCAAAATGATGGGAATACCCCGCAAGAACGGTTGACAGGGTAAACATGGCCCAGTTAATGAAACGCGGCCTGTGGATGATCTCTCCGGCATATATCCCTGCTGCGGTAGCAAAGAGGAAGCCAAGGCTGTACATCCTTATCTCAACACCGTAAAAGAGCATATTGGGCATAACGATAAGGGCCAGGATGAAAATGCAGGAGGTAAGCCTGCCGTACCGCTTTCTCACGACCGTTGCACCAAGGATCATTGTAAGGATCATCGGTACGGCGCTGGTCATCTTCATGACGGGAACACTGTAACCGAAGAAATCGGTTGAGAGCTTAAGAAGGATATTGTAAAGAGGCGGCAGCGTGTCTGCCATAGACCGCCTTATGACCTCTGCCATATCCGCATTGACCAAAGACGCGGTAAAGGCTTCATCCAGCCACACATTGTCATTGAAGGTGAGCGATATGTACACCGCACTCCCAAGCAGGACAAGAAGCCAGGTGATGAGTATACCGCCTGCGTCGATATTTTTCTTTTCCTTTTTCTTTTTTTCTTTTTTCTCTTTCTTTTGTTCCTGTTTTTTTTCTTTTTTATCTTTGGATTCCGGCTTTACATCTGCCGGACCATCCTCTGAAAGATCCAAAAATACGATATCTTCTTCATCTTCATCAGACGATCTGTATACTTCATCGCTGTACAGATCTTTTTCATCGTCACCCTTATTCTCATTCTCATCCTTACTCTCAGGTTCGGTTCCGGCTTCCTTTTTGATCTCATCAGTGCCGGCTTCTGTCACGGCTTCATCTATGACTTTATCTTCGGCACCTGCATCAGATACGGTCTTACCATCAGTACCGGTTTCCGTTTCTATATTAATATCTTTCTTCTTCTTTTTTCTGCTCATTCTGTCCTCCGGAAAAACACTATGTAATTGTAACCATTTTTTATATGAATTTCAATGTTTGGGCATATTTCACAAAAATTGTTACAGAATCGTAACTTTATGGCTTTATTTTTTGGTAAGATTGTATTAGAATATTTTTGTATATGGGTAAAATTATTTAAATAAGTTTACCAAAGGAGAAGGACTATGATATCTAACCAGATTCTGCAGACCACTATAGACGGGCTTAAGAATATCACCAAGATGGAATTGGGTGTAATAGATACGGAAGGGAAGATACTGGCGGCTACCTTTAAGGAGCCTACCGAATTCAAGGCGGCAGCAGCCAATTTTACTGCTTCACCCGCTGACAGCCAGGAGATCCAGGGACACCAGTTCTTTAAGGTTTTTGATGAACTCCAGCTTGAATATATAGTAGTGGCACAGGGGGGATCGGAGAATGCCTACACCGTGGGTAAGATAGCGTCCTTCCAGATACAGAATCTTCTGGTTGCCTATAAGGAGAGGTTTGACAAGGATAACTTTATCAAGAACCTGCTCCTTGACAA
>JAILCT010000101.1 GCA_024690425.1 Lachnospiraceae bacterium
TGGATGTTATCGTTCAGAGCAAGATAAGTACCGCTAAGAGGCAGTGTGATGATGCCATAAGGCAGGTAGAAACAATAAGAAAAAGGCTTGTGGCTATATAATAACCAGAAAATTTAATAAGTGCAAAGCAGGCCGTATTCCGTGAAGGAACGGTCTGTTTTTGTATGCCAACACATGTTAAAATATCTTTATATTACGTATAAAAATATTGATACCAAAGTTCAGGAGTCAGATGGGAAAACATCCGGCAGAAAACATAATAGAAACAGGGCTGCTCTATGGATAGACAGGAAGCATACAGTTTATTAGGAGTTGAATCAGGTGACAGGTTAAGAGATGTAAGGCGTAAGTACCATCTTCTTATGCATCTACATCATCCGGATGTACTGTCCGGAAATGGGAATACAGATACTGCAAGGAAACTTAACGAAGCCTTCGAGATCATAAAAAGAGAAGGGATATCCTCTGGGATCAAGATCGTTGACTGGGGGATAGGCGAGAATGCTGCTGCATACTGCAAAAGAAAGTTGTACATGGAAGATAACCTTTTTGGCGATGAGATCGTAGTAGATACCGGTGCGTATGGGAAATACTATTGGCAGCCGGATATGGAATCATTCGGGATGCTGCTCAAGAGTTTGGGAGAAGCTGTAAACGGTCTCCTTGATGGCTCCGGCACTCACCGCATTACGAAAGCAAAACTCCTGCATCTTTTGATACAGGAATTCATCGATCCATATGAATGTATAGGGCTTCTATATCCGTATGATGAAGATGAAGGGTCTGTCTTACACACCTATCGGATAAAGTGTCAGATAAAGCCGATGGCAAAGGATGCAGACAGACTGATTGATGGGGAGACGCCGGAAATAAAGGTAAAGGACAGCAGGCTGCATATAGTCATTGATTCCAAAGTAGCAGGACAGATTGTGTTTGAAGAGGATAGTTTATTCTATCTTGTTACGCCTTTATTCCTGCAGAAGGCGGCAAATGCCGAACTTCAGATAGAAGGTGTTAGAAATACGCGTAAATCTTATATGGATGCAACAATGATCCTGCATGTTGATCGATCGAAGAAGAAGGATATGACGGAAAAGATAAATGAAGAGATAACAAGAACGCTTAAGAGGAAAGATGAAGACGGATTTTGAGGATTATCTCATAGATGCAAAACTGCATATCGAAACTACCGGAAGGAATGACAGTTTTTCAACAGCCCATCTATACCCATATGAGCCGACATTTTACCCTGTACTTGACCGCCTGATCGAAAGCGGATATATAGGCAGGGAAGACCTGATTCTTGATTATGGCAGCGGTAAGGGCAGGGTACCTATATACCTTAGCCATAAGATCGGATGCAGGACTATAGGCGTTGAACTTATGGACGAGTTTTATGAAAATGCTTTAAACAGGCCGATTTTACTTATAGGAACGGTCTGTTTTTGTGTCTTCGCGCATGATAAAATGTAAACAAGTAATACATGGGAAAGGATGCTTACATGAAAAAAGAATTGCCATACAGACAGATACATCTGGATTTTCATACATCGCCATATATAAAAGGTATTGGTGAGAATTTTGACAGCAGGGAGTTTATTAAAACTCTGAAAGATGCACATGTTAATTCCATCAATCTGTTTGCTAAATGTCATCACGGTATGTATTACTATCCGACTAAGATAGGAACCATGCATCCAAACCTTACATTCGATCTTTTCGGTGAGCAGATAAAGGCATGTAAGGAGAATGATATAAGAGCGCTGGCTTATACATGCGTTTCATGGAATGAGGATTGGGCAGACAGACATCCCGAATGGCTTACTGTTGATCAAAACGGTATTATCGGTGTAAAAAAACCATTTGATGCTTCGTTTTATTCATGGCGGCATATATGTCACAATAACAAGGATTATCAGGCCGTGCTGCGTAAAGAGTTTAAGGAGATATATGATCTTTACCGTCCTGACGGGTTCTGGATCGACATCATTCAGGGTAAGAAATGCATCTGTAAAACCTGCATGACGGATATGAGAGCCATGGGACTAAATCCTGAAAAAGAAGAAGATGTCAACCGCTTTGACAGGATAAGCGAAACCCGGTTCTGCCGGGATATGTACAAATATATAAAATCACTCGATAGTGATCTTGAGATATATTTCAACTCCCTGCCGTACCGGCTTGATGATGGCGAGGATACGGAAGCTTCATCTGTAGAAAAGAGGAGATATTTTGATTTTATCGATATAGAATCACTTCCGAGTGAGCAGTGGGGATATACACATTTTTCCGTTGCGGTAAATTATCTTAATAAATATGATACAGATATATGCATGATGAATGGTAAGTTCCATACGGCATGGGGTGATTTTGGCTCAA
Source organism: Lachnospiraceae bacterium (assembly GCA_024690425.1). The sequence goes on from JAILCT010000101.1 coordinate 2,380, forward strand.
TAAGGAATAAGACGGCACTTGAGTATGAGTGTCTGAGAGCCATAGCAAACGGAGCGCGAGTATGTGTCGGTGACCAGCTCCACCCATCGGGAAGGATGGATAAGCCTGTATATGAAAGGATAGGTGAGGTTTTCACTAAGATAGAAGCTTTGGAGCCATGGCTGCATGGCACTGAAAAGGTGAGCGAAATTGGGGTTATCATCCCCGCAAAAGCAGGATACGATGAAAAACCGGAATCTGTTCAGAGCATAGAAGGAGTATACCGTATCCTATCGGAATTACATTTACTGTTTGATTATGTTAATATCCGGGATCCATTTGATAAATACAAGCTTCTCATACTGCCCGATCAGGTGGAATTAAGCTCTGATACAGTCGGAAAGATAGATAAGTATGTGGAAAACGGCGGAAAGATATTGATGACGGGAAGCTCCGGACTAAAGGGCGGAAGATCGCAGATCTCATCAATGGAGGTCAAACATCTTGGTAAAAGCAGCCATGCTCAGCAGTATATAAGGCTTGATGAGAACTATTTTGAAGGTATTCCCAATATAGATCATGTTCTCTATGATGCCGGAGAGAGAGTTACGGGAGAAGGTGGCGTCCTTGCGAGGATCGTCGAACCGTATTTTGAAAGGACTTATGACAGATTCTGTTCGCACAGGCAGACACCTTCAAGCCTAGAAACCAATGGTGAGGCTGGAATTCTTCGTTGTCAAGGCGGCATTTATATAAGTTTTCCGGTTTTTCGTCTTTATAGTGAATATGCATATACGATTTACAGGGATATACTGGAAAAATGTTTGCGTGAACTTATCGATACCCCTTGCATAAAGACCAATCTTCCTGCCATAACTGAATTGACCCTTCGCAGTAATGACATGGGCTACATCCTGCATATGCTTAATTATGTGATCACAAGAAAAGCAAAGGTTATGGATACCATAGAAGAGAAGTTCATGGTATGCGACAGGAAAATATGGATCAATACCGGGAAATGTCCAAAGAGGATACTTAAGATCCCGCAGAAAACAGAGATCTCATTTGAATTTGATGGCGGATATACCTGTATCGGAATAGAGAAAGAAGCCGGATATACAGGATACACAATAGAGCTTGAATAAATAATTATATGGATAAACAGGAAGCATACAGTCTGTTAGGAATTAAATCAGGTGATAAACTAAGGGATGTAAGGTGTAAATACCCTCTTCTTATACATGTAAGGATGAAGACAGAATTTGACGATTATCTCACAGACGCAAAACTTCACATCGAAACTACCGGAAGGAATGACAGTTTCTCTACGAATCACCTGTACCCATATGAGCCGACCTCATACCCTGTACTTGATCGCCTGATTGAAAGCGGTTATATAAGCAGGGAAGACACTGTTCTTGATTATGGCTGTGGTAAGGGCAGAGTATCCATATACCTTAATCATAAGATTGGATGCAGGACTATAGGTGTTGAGCTTATGGACAGATTTTATGAAGATGCCCTGAAGAATGCGGACAGTTATCTTAAGCATATGAAAGCTACAGATAATACGGATATAGAGATCGTTCATTTATCAGCTCAGAAATACGAGATCCCTGAGTCGGTGAACCGGTTTTTCTTCTTCAATCCTTTCTCAATAGCGGTATTTAAGAGTGTTATGGACAGGATGGTAGAGTCATATTATGAGAAAGAGCGCAGGATGATGATGTTTTTCTATTATCCGCAGGATGAATACATAGCATACCTTTCTACCATCGATGAGGTTATGTTTGCGGATGAAATTGATTGTACCGACTTATTCAATGAAAAAGACTCAAGAAACAGAATAATGATATATGAGATAGGAACAAAGTTGGAAGGAAATTAATAAAGATTTTATTGATAAGTATTCTGAAATAAACAGCCAGTTACCTGATCCATTACTGACATTGATGCTGACAGAGCCGGATACAGAGCCTACCGTAAGAACAGGAGTGCAGATCCGTCACAAGAGCTATCCTAAAAGGCTCTGAGGTCTTGTCACTTTTAAGTGTTATATGCTCTGTTACCGGGATTTCATACCATACGATCAAGAGCATAACAAGCATAAGGAATATAAAAAAAGGCTTATGGGATGATCTTTGTCTTTTTCCCGTTTCATCAAAACGCTCAAACATAATGTGCCTCCGTACAAAGGAAATTCTACCACAGTAATATTGGTACAAAAAGGTTAAATTGCTATCGCTCAATAAGGTCGACCGATGGTGATACTCTTGGATTTGTAAGATATTGCATAAGAGGTGCTTTCTTGCGTTGTGAGGTTTACCCGTTGATGTTCTTTGGATCAAAACTTGAAAAGTTTAACGCAGAAGGAGGGTAAAGAACTTAATAAATATTAATATTTCGGTATTTTCCGGCCGGTATGCCGACTTCTTTTTTGAAAACCCGGCAGAAATAGTTATAGTCTGTAAAACCAACCCTATCAGCAATTTGAACTATCGACATATCAGTTTCAATAAGAAGCCTTTTGGCTTCTTCAAGTCTTAGATTTTTAATATGCTTTGCAATCCCAATACTCATATATTTTGAGACACTGTCATAGAGCTTATTTTTACTGATATTGAATTCTTCGGTAAGCCTGTC
>JAILCT010000188.1 GCA_024690425.1 Lachnospiraceae bacterium
TTCTATATCTTAAGAGAGCCTAAGGACAATCCCAAAGTAAAGGATGACCGTAAGATATCGATACTATGGCGTATAGAACTAAACAATCTGCTTAAGATAAACGGACTTCCAAGGTATCCGCAGAAAAGCAAGTTCTTTGTACAGCAGGCACTGTTGGAACGGGTAGATCATGACATGTTGTGGCAACAGGTCTGCAATGAACTATTCGAAAGGGATTACAATACAATAGAGGAAACCATTGAGGAATACAGGAAGAGTAAGAGAAAATGAATAAAGACTTAAATAAACCAACATTTTCGGATGAAAACATAAAATCATTGTATGATGCCAGGTTTTTGCGTTTATATGACCTTCAGTACAAAGAAGACGCACATTATTATGATGTTTCAAGAAGAGACAGCAGCAGCCTGGTAGCGAGAAAATCGGATGAAGAATTCAAAACGATGCTTCCCGATGTCGTTACCATAGCAGTTATCGTTAAGATCGCCGATGATGAACCCAAACTGCTGCTAAATTATGAATACAGATATCCTGTAGGGCAGTATCTGTTAAGTCCCATCGCCGGGCTGATCGATCCGGCTGATCGCAGTAAGGATGATCCCCTTATAGAGGCAGCCAAAAGGGAAATATTCGAAGAATCCGGCCTTAACGTAAAGGACAGTGACAGTATTGAGGTTATCAATCCCTGTGCATTTTCATCCCCCGGGATGACAGACGAAAGCAGAGCTTTTCTTTGCGCATATATCAGTATTGATGATGAATCGGAGTTTTCACATGATGGAGCAGAAGGCTCTGAACTGTTTAACGGCTATGAACTTGTAGGCAGGAAAGAGGCTTCAGAGATATTCAGGAGTGGAAGAGATAAGTATGGCAATTTCTTCTCCATAGCAACGTGGGTAGTTCTGGCATATTTTTTGTTGGAGGATTAAGTGTTCAAGCTTTGCCGTATCTTTAATACAAGCGGGAATTACATGAGGATGTTCTCTTATGATCCATTTCATTATCATTTTGCATACGTGGATGATGTGAAACTGTGGTCAAAAGAGATATTTGATGAAAACAAATCTCATGTGAGAATACAAAGGACCAAGAAGCTTAGGTCGACCAATGAGCTTTTAATGGTTTTTGTTTCTGTCAAAACCACTGAACAGCTTGATTTCATCCGCGCAATGAGGGAACTGAAGACTCAGATGATACTTGCCGGAAGCAAGAACTATCTGGCCATCTGTGATAACTTCAGGCAGAAATGCATTATGAGGGCATAGTAAAGATATATGTTAGGAAAAAAGCAAGGAAAGCAGCGGCTTGAATCTGTATCCGATTATGTTGTCTTTGATGTTGAGACGACGGGTATATCGTGCCGGTATGACGAGATTGTGGAGCTTTCGGCCTTAAAAGTCAAGGACGGAAAAGTGGTTGAGGAGTTCTCAACGCTTGTAAAAGCCGAGAGGCCGATATCATACGGGGCTAGTATGGTAAACGGGATCACCGATGATATGCTCGTGGATGCACCCAAATTTGATACAGTCCTTGCAGATTTCATCGAATTTATTGAAAATCTGCCGCTCGTAGGGCATAATATCAGCACATTCGATATGAAATTCATTTACAAGGACTGTGAGAAGTATTTTGGCAAGATTCCTGACAATGACTATATAGATACCCTCATGCTTTCAAGGATGTGTTTGGCGGACATGAAACACCACAAATTAACGGATGTGGCCGAACACTATGAGATCTCCACGGATGGAGCCCATAGAGCGCTGAATGACTGCAGGATGAACAGGCTTGTATACGAGGGTTTATGCGCAGATATGAAGACCGGTTCTTTTAAAGAACCGCAGAAATGCCCCAAATGCGGTCAGTACCTTGTAAAGAGAAGCGGAAAATACGGAGCATTCTTAGGATGCAGCGGATATCCGGATTGTAAATACACAGAAAATCTGAAGGGATGAAGGAAAGTATTAAGAAAAAGACCGGGGTTTTAAAATCTACAATAATAATCATAAGCCTCATACTTGCACTTTTGGTAGTCGCTGTCCTAGTTAAGAGCTGTATAACCTATTATAGGCAGGGAAAAACAGCCGGGGTACAGTATTTACAGGATGAGCCCTCAAAGAGCATTGTCGAAACAGATCCATCATTGATACCTGATTATTCAGGAAAGGATGTTATAGAGCTTATGGGGAACGTTCCCTGTTTTACCATATATGATCAGGATCATATCGAAGGAGAACGTTTCAGCGATCTTGACAGTCTTGGAAGGTGCGGAATGGCTACTGTCAAGATAGACAGGAGCATGATGCCGACAGAAAAGAGGGGCGAGATAGGAAGTATCAAGCCTTCCGGATGGAAACAGGCAAAGTATCCGGGAATTGTGGATTCAGAACCGCCTTATCTTTATAACAGGAGCCATCTTATCGCATATGCCATGACAGGGCAGAATGCGAACGAAAAGAACCTGATAACAGGAACAAGATACTTTAATGCGGAGCTTATGCTTACATATGAGCTTAAAGTCCTAAAATATCTTGATGACAGCAATAATCATGTACTGTACAGGGTCACCCCATATTTTAAGGATAATGAACTACTGGCCAGGGGAGTTGAGATGGAAGCTTATTCGATAGAGGATAACGGAAAAGGAGTATGTTTCCACGTATTCTGCTATAATATACAGCCGGGGATAACGATTGACTATATGACAGGAGAGAGCCATGTCGATGAACAATAAACGTATAGGAAAGATGGCCGTTACCGCCATTATCAGCATATTATCGGCAATAAGTGCTGTTGCCGTTACAGAGCTCACAAAAGGCATTAAAAAAGATGTGGAAAGAACGGAAAAGGAAAGGAGATCCACGTATGACAACCTATATCACAAACATTAATTCAGGAAAACTTAAGGATGTACTTGCAAAGCTTAAGAAGGAGGATACCCTGATCATTTTCCATTCATCAGCCGAAAAACAGGTGCCGATCGAGATGATCTCACTGTTTGCCGGCGCAAAGGGAAAAGTAGAGTTCAAGGAAACGGAAGATGAAATAGAGATAGCATTTGAGATAGGCAGGCTGTCAGCGGAATCAGGCGGCAAATCCCGTATGAATGTAGAGATAATCGGAGACTCGCCGCTGTTAAGCAAGATAAACGGCATTATAGGTAACAAAAAGAAGCCTGCTTCCGGTGCTAAGAAGACTGTAAAACCGGCAGTAAAGGCAGAAGCTCCGGTAAAACCGGCTCCTGTGACTGCAACCACACAGAAGAAAGCAGCTGCTCCTGCAAAAGCGACCGATAAAGAAAAAGCGGCAGAACCTGCAGCACCTGCAAAGCCCGCCTCAAAGAGCAGTAAAGCTAAGAAAGCCGCTGAAGTAAAGGATTCACCCGAGTTTGATAAGGCC
>JAILCT010000126.1 GCA_024690425.1 Lachnospiraceae bacterium
GACCGCAAGATCGATGAATACGCAAGGAATGTACAGGCTTCGGGTAAAATGCTGCTCTCACTTGTAAATGATGTGCTTGATTTTTCCCAGCTTGAAGCTGATAAGATGAAGATCCTGAATGAGGATATCCGCCTGTCGACCCTGCTGTACGATATAGTTACCATGTCCAGGGAGAGGGCACATGACAAGGGCCTTAACTTCAATATGGTGCTTGACGGTGAAGTGCCTGATGGCCTCAATACCGATGAAGTAAGGCTTAAGCAGGTTCTCATAAATCTCATAAACAATGCTGTCAAGTACACTGATGAAGGAAATGTTACCTTGAGCGTAGGCGGAAGGTATTTATCGGATGATATGTACGAACTGCGTCTGAGTGTCAGTGACACCGGCCGGGGTATAAGGGATGAGGATAAGGCCCATCTGTTTGATGCATTTTCAAGGGCCGATCTGGCGCGTAACAGAAATATAGAAGGAACCGGTCTGGGACTTGCCATAGTCAGGCGGATCCTTGATGCAATGGGCGGTGTCATCACAGTAGAATCGTCATATCTTAAAGGATCGGTATTTGATGTGCTTGTTCCTGTCAGGGTAACCGATAAGACACCCGTCGATCCGGATATGAAGAGGCATAATACCGTTGTGAAGAAAGATGACAGCGATATCGATTTCATGGCACCGGGCGCAAATATCCTGGCGGTTGATGATAACAATTCAAACCTTGAAATAGTAAGGATGTTTCTTGAGAGAGTCAATATAAGACCTACCCTGTGCAGGGGAGGACGCGAAGCGGTTGAGATGTGCTATGACCATAAATACGATCTTATCCTGCTTGACCATATGATGCCTGAGATTGACGGTATCCAGGCCCTTAATATGATAAGAATGGACAGGTATTCTCTTAATAAAGAGACCCCGGCGCTTGTGCTTACGGCCAATGCGATCGCGGGAAGCGAGAAGATGTATCTTGATGCCGGATTTGAGGACTATCTGACAAAACCGATCGATTCGAGGAAGCTGCTTAAGATCGTCAGGAAATATCTTCCTGAAGATAAGATAACGGAACCGGATGATGCCGGTAAGGAGGTAAGGACCATGAAAGTTAATGAATCGCTTATTGACAGGCTTAAGACGATCGAAGGAATGGATCTTGACGAAGCCCTTAATAACTGCGCGCAGGATGAAGGCATACTTGAGGCTGTAGTGGAAGATATCTTATCCGACAGCAGCGAGCGGGCTGACAGAATGAGGGCCCTTGTGAAGGAAGGCAACTACAAGGACTTCGGAATTGAGGCTCATGCCCTCAAGGGGCTCATGGCCACGATCGGGGTGAAGGGGCTGTCAGAGCGGGCCAAGAAGCATGAATATGCGGTAAAGGAAGGCAACCATGCTTTCGTGGATGAGGATTACGAAGGACTTGTCAGTGAATTCACGGATCTGTGCGGAAAGATGAGTTAAAGTCACTATTGCATTTTGCACTTTAGCTTGTTATTATTGTAAATTGGTGTAATTGATACAAGATCGGGGGCAGATATGGCAAATATAGCAGTACTCGGTTACGGCACGGTAGGTTCGGGTGTCGTAGAAGTAATAAAGACAAATCAGGCGATCGTAAACAGCAATGCAGGAGAAGAGGTTAACGTTAAGTATGTACTTGACCTGCGTGATTTTCCGGGGGATCCTGTGGAAGATATCCTTGTACATGACTACGATATCATCTTAAACGATCCTGACATCTCGGTTGTTGTAGAGGTGATGGGAGGCGTTGAGCCTGCTTATACCTTCGTGAAGAACGCTCTCCTTAAGGGTAAATCGGTATGTACATCCAACAAGGCACTTGTTGCGGCCAAGGGACCGGAACTTATAAGGATAGCTAAGGAGAAGGATGTCAACTTCTTCTTCGAAGCATCTGTAGGCGGCGGTATTCCCATAATAAGGCCCATGAAGGCCTGCCTTACAGCCGACGATATCCTGGAGGTCAGCGGTATCCTGAACGGAACCACTAATTATATGATGACCAAGATGGCAGATGAGGGCTGGGAATTCGACAAGGCCCTGAAGACGGCTCAGGAACTTGGCTATGCCGAGCGTGATCCTTCAGCCGATATTGAAGGGTATGATGCCTGCCGTAAGATAGCAATACTCACTTCGCTGTATTCGGGCAAGAATACTGATTTTGAGAAGATATATACAGAGGGGATCACCAAGATCTCGGCAACGGATATTAAATATGCAAGGGAACTTAAGACAGTGATCAAGCTCCTTGCCATAAGCATGAAGGTTGAGGGCGGCATTGTGGCCATGGTATGTCCGGTAATGCTCGATCCCGTACATCCCCTGTATGGTGTCAACGATGTCTTTAATGCCGTATATGTAAAGGGTAATGTTCTGGGACCTGTTATGTTCTACGGGTCGGGAGCCGGCAAGCTTCCTACGGCATCGGCAGTTGTTTCCGATGTTGTCGAAGCGGTGAAAGCAGAAGGAAATATACATATCGGATGGGACAGCGAAGAGCTTTCCCTTGTCAGCGTGGGAAGCGTAAGGCGCAGTTTCTTCGTGCGTGTGAGCGGAAGCGAAGCCGATAAGCTTGCAGGCGTGGAAGCCATCTTCGGACAGGTCAGCTGCGTGAAGGCAGCAGGTGTGACCGGTGAATTCGGTTTTGTTACCCGTGAGATGACCGAGGATGAATTCGACGAGAAGTATAAGAAGCTCGACGGAGCCATAACAAGGATAAGAGTTAACCAGAGATAAATGAAAGGTTGGTAAGGAAATGCTGATTGTTAAGAAGTTCGGTGGTACGTCCGTGGCCGACAAGGACCGTATCATGAATGTTGCCAGGCGGTGTATCAAGGATTATCAGGCCGGCAACGATGTTGTAGTTGTTCTGTCGGCAATGGGCAAGCAGACAGATGTGCTTATAGATATGGCTAAAAACATCAATCCTCATCCTTCGAAGAGGGAGCTTGACATGCTGCTTACAACGGGTGAGCAGACATCGGTTGCCCTTATGTCAATGGCCATGAGTGCTCTTGGCGTACCTTCCATATCGTTAAATGCATTCCAGGTTGCAATGCATACGACATCAACCTACGGAAATGCAAGGCTTAAGAGGATAGATACGGAGAGGATCAGGAATGAGCTTGACTTAAAGAAGATAGTCATAGTCACCGGTTTCCAGGGTATCAATAAATATGATGATTATACGACTCTCGGACGAGGCGGATCGGATACGACAGCAGTTGCCCTTGCGGCAGCCCTTCATGCCGATGCGTGTGAGATATATACCGACGTTGACGGCGTATATACCGCGGATCCGAGGCTTGTTCCGAAGGCCCGTAAGATGAAGGAGATCACTTATGATGAGATGCTAGACCTTGCCACACTGGGAGCGGGCGTGCTTCATAACAGGTCTGTGGAGATGGCTAAGAAATATAATGTGCAGTTGGTTGTCCGTTCGAGCCTCAATGAGTCGGAAGGAACCGTTGTTAAGGAGGATGTTAAGGTGGAAAGAATGCTTGTAAGCGGTGTAGCAGCCGATAAGAATGTAACGAGAATGTCACTTATAGGACTTAAGAACAAGCCCGGTATCGCGTTCAGGGTATTTGACGTACTCGCCAAGGCCAACATTAACGTGGACATGATCCTTCAGTCGATAGGCCGTGCTGATACCAAGGATATTTCCTTCACGATACCCAGGGATTCATTCGATGAAGCCCTTAAGGTATTAAGGGATAATAAGGAGCGTCTCGGAGCCGAAGAGATATCTTATAACAATTCGGTTTCCAAGGTTTCGATAGTCGGCGCCGGCATGATGAGCAATCCCGGTGTTGCTGCGAAAATGTTCGAGAGCCTCTATAACTCCAACATCAATATCAACATGATATCGACATCTGAGATAAGGGTAACGGTACTTATCGATGAGAAGGATACGGAAAAGGCCATGAATGCCGTTCATGATGCATTCGGACTGGATGAATAAGTAAATATATGTTATAATAAAGGTACATTTATGGACATTAATATCAATGACGATAAACGCGCTGCAGCCGCCAGATATTCAAGGCTTGCGTTTATCTTCGGGATCATATCCCTGGCCGGTCTTGTATGCTGTTTTCCCATAATGCCGGTCGTGGGAGGTCTGGGTATAGTGTTTGCCGTTATTTCAAGGGGCGGAGCCAACGTGTTCTCGCCTGAAGCGAAGAAGGGACTTACCTTCTCGCTGATCGGCAGCATAGCTTCGGTGATACTTACCGTTGCGGTAATGGCAGGATCGGTCATCTACACCATGAATGAGCTGAAGACCAATCCCGGAATACTTGATGAAATGCGGCAGATGTATGAGCAGATGTATGATTCCATGGGACAGGAGGTTCCACCGGAACTGCTTGAGACCCTTGACCGCATGGAAGAATACTCAGAGGAACTGAACAGACGATAGGATTGCTTCATGAGGAGGTGATCACTATGACGATAGACCGTATAGGAATGGGAATGTACGGTATCTCGGGTTATCAGCCGTCAGCGACAGGCAGGGCCGGGGCTGTGGAGGACACCAAGCCGGTAGTCAACCCCGGTGAGTCCATGGAGGTAGCTCCGGGACGGAAGTCTTCTCCCGCTGAATGTGAGACATGCAGGGAACGTAAGTACCAGGACGGTTCGGACGAAATGGTATCTTTTAAGTCTGCGGCCCATATCTCTCCGGAAGCATCCGGGGCCAGGGTCAGGGCACATGAACAGGAGCATGTTGTAAATGCTTATGAGAAGGCTGCACAAAAGGGCGGCAAGGTGATCTCGTGCGGGGTCAGCTTAAGCACTGCGATATGTCCCGAATGCGGAAGGTCTTATGTATCAGGCGGTGTTACCAGGACTGCGATCGCATATCCCAATGAGAAGAACCCTTATACCAAGGATTTAAAGGCAATGCACGGAATGGCATTAAGGGGAGCCAATCTAGATCTGGCCGGGTAAATACAGAACACTAAAGGATGATCCATGAAAACAATATCAATGCTTAAGGCGATAACAAGAGAACAGCTTCTTGGTAATTACGGGAAGCTGTCTTCTTATGTTCTTTTATATATGCTGTGCCAGTTTGTTATAACGAACCTGGTACTTGCAATAAGCGGGGGCATGGTGATGGAGATACTCTCCGGACTTGTCGGCAACCTGCTTGTCTCCGTGTTCACGGTGGGCTTTATACGCGTGTGCTTAAATACCGTCAGGGGTAAGTCGAGCACACTTGCTGACTTTTTCTATGTTCTGAAGCATGATCCGGACAAGGTGATAATCATTTCCTTCGTTCTGTGGTTTTTCTCACAGCTTATGACACTCCCCCTTCTTGTTCCGGGCTCGGTGACGGATGCACTGGGGCTTGAACCGGGCGCATTGATGCTAATAAAGTGCGTGATCATAGCTGTGTTCATGGTAGTCTATCTGTTTGTTTACATACACCTGTCCCAGTCATATCTTATATATCTTGACAGGCCTGAGCTTTCTGCAAGGGAGATCCTTGAGCTCAGCATCAGGGTCATGAAGACCAACAAGTTCAGATATTTTTATCTTTTATTCAATGTGTTCGGCATGATGTGTCTTATTGTGCTCACCCTGGGGATAGCGATCTTCTGGATGCTGCCGTTAAGCTATGGCCTGATGATCAATTTTTACGAGGACCTGAAGGGAGGACTTGATGGATATAGTTTCGAAACTGAAGGATGAGCTGGGAGTTAAGCAGTGGCAGGTCGAGGCGGCAGTCAGGCTTATCGATGAAGGAAATACAATACCGTTTATTGCAAGATATCGTAAGGAGGTCACGGGTTCCCTCAATGATGAGGTGCTTCGTGACCTTAATGAACGTCTGGCATATTTAAGGAACCTTGAAGACAGGAAAAATCAGGTGCTTGCAAGCATTGAAGAACAGGGACAGCTGACCGGGGAACTGAGGGAGAGGATAGAAGCGGCCGAGACACTTGTTGTAGTGGAAGACCTGTACAGACCCTACAAGCCCAAGAGAAGGACCAGGGCGACGATAGCCAAGGAGAAGGGACTTGAAGGCCTGGCCCTGCTTATCATGGCCCAGGGATTAAAGGGATCGCTCACGGAAGAAGCGGAACATTATGTAAATCCGGAAAAGGATGTCAATACACCGCAGGAAGCCATAGAAGGGGCGAAGGATATAATAGCCGAGCTAATCTCTGATGAAGCGGATCACAGGATACATATCAGGCAGGTGACTTTTAAGAGGGGGCTTATCTCTTCACATGCAAAAGAAGAAGGAGCGGAATCCGTCTATGAGATGTACTATGATTTTTCCGAGCCGGTGAGCAAGATCGCGGGTCACAGGATCTTGGCCCTTAACAGGGGTGAAGCAGAGAAGGTGCTTACAGTTAAGATAGAGGCACCTGCGGATGAGATAATCGCATATCTTGAAAAGAAGATAATAAAGGGAACCAATCCCGACATAGTCAGGGTACTTAAGGAAACCATAGAAGATTCATATTCAAGGCTCATCGAGCCCTCGATCGAGCGCGAGATAAGGAACGAGCTTACCGAGAAGGCCGAGGACGGAGCCATATCGGTATTTGGCAGGAACTTAGAGCAGCTCCTCATGCAGCCCCCGATCGCCGGACGTACGGTCCTTGGCTGGGACCCTGCCTTCAGGACCGGCTGTAAGCTGGCCGTAGTCGATCCTACCGGCAAGGTGCTGGATACGACGGTAATTTTTCCGACAGCCCCGCAGAATAAGGTTAAGGAAGCGACTGCGACGGTAAAGGGACTTATAGAAAAATACGGGATATCGCTAATATCGGTCGGCAACGGAACGGCATCCAGGGAATCGGAAATGGTGATCGTGGATATGCTCAAGGGACTTGATAAAAAGGTGGAATACATTATCACGAATGAAGCCGGGGCATCGGTATATTCGGCAAGCAAGCTGGCAACAGAGGAATTCCCGAATTTTGATGTGGGACAGAGAAGCGCAGCATCCATTGCAAGACGGGTCCAGGATCCCCTTGCGGAACTGGTCAAGATAGACCCCAAGTCAATAGGAGTGGGCCAGTACCAGCATGACATGAACCAGAAGAAGCTCTCGGGAGCCCTTGAGGGCGTGGTCGAAGACTGCGTGAACAGGGTGGGTGTAGACCTTAATACGGCGTCGGCTCCGCTTCTTTCATATATTTCGGGCATTAATGCAGTGATCGCAAAGAACATAGTGGATTACAGGGAGAAAAACGGCCGATTCATAAACCGCAAGCAGCTTCTTAAGGTACCCAAGCTGGGTCCCAAAGCCTACGAGCAGTGTGCGGGCTTTATGAGGATCATGGGAGGTGACAATCCCCTTGATGCGACTAGCGTGCATCCGGAATCATACGAAGCCACGGGTAAGCTGCTTGAAAAACTCAACCTGTCAATAGATGACCTTAAGACAGTAAGGGCAGAAACTGCGATAAAGGGGACTTCCGGAAGTATCATGAAGAAGATACCGGATAAGAAGAAGCTTTCCGAAGAACTGGGTATAGGTGAGATCACTCTTGCGGATATTGTGAAGGAACTTGAGAAGCCAGGAAGGGATCCGAGAGAAGATATGCCCAGGCCAATCCTTCGGTCGGATGTCCTTGAGATGAAGGACTTAACTCCCGGAATGATCCTTAAGGGTACTGTCAGGAATGTCATTGATTTTGGCGCATTTGTTGATATAGGTGTTCACCAGGACGGACTTGTCCATATATCACAAATGAGCGGGCACTATATTAAGCACCCGCTCGAAGT
>JAILCT010000136.1 GCA_024690425.1 Lachnospiraceae bacterium
TACTACCTGCTGGCACAGGTATCGGGAGGCGGACTCATGCTGGGTGCTTTCTTCATGGCAACCGACTATGCCACAAGCCCTATAACGGACACAGGCAAGATCATCTACGGTATATGCCTTGGAATCATGACAGGCATATTCAGGTGCTTTTCAAGTTCGGCAGAGGGAGTCAGCTTTGCGATAATATTCTGTAACCTCCTGGTACCCCTTATCGAAGAGTACACACTGCCCAAGTGCTTCGGGAAAGGCGGTGAGGCATAATGAAGAATTCGATAAAGGCAGTTCTTACCCTTACCATCATAACTATAGTTGCAGGTGCATGCCTGGGTTATGTTTATGAACTGACCAAGGATCCGATCGCATTAAAGACACTTGAGACCAAGATGAATGCTTACAGGACTGTGTTCCCGGAGGCGGCTGACTTTAAAGAGGATGCCTCGCTTAATACGGACAGTGCATCACAGGTGCTTGCGGGAGAAGGCTTCAAGGATGAGACCGTTGACGAATGTCTTCTTGCCGTTGACACTTCGGGTAATACACTGGGACATGTTATGACGGTAACAACATCTCAGGGATACGGAGGCGATATAACGATATCGATGGGAGTTTCGGCTGACGGAACCCTTAACGGTATAGAGATACTTGAGATAGGCGAGACGGCGGGACTGGGAATGAAGGCGGATACACCTGAATTCAAGAACCAGTTCTCAGGCAAACAGGTATCAAGGTTTAACTATACGAAAACAGGAGCATCGGCTGATTACGAGATAGATGCCCTGAGCGGAGCAACGATAACCACAAATGCTATGGTAAGTGCGGTAAATGCGGGACTTGCCTATGCAGAGAGTCTGGGGAGGTAGCTTAAATGGGTAATGCAGGAGAGAGGTTATATAACGGTATAATCAAGGAGAACCCCACACTGGTCCTGATGCTTGGAATGTGTCCGACACTGGCGGTAACGACCAGTGCAATAAACGGTGTAGGAATGGGGCTTACGACAACAGTAGTACTTGTAATGTCGAACCTCCTTATATCAATGCTCAGGAAGGTGATACCTGACAGCGTCAGGATCCCTGCCTTCATAGTCATAATAGCGTCATTCGTAACGATCGTACAGCTGCTTCTGCAGGCTTATATACCTTCGCTGTATTCCGCGCTGGGTATATATATCCCCCTTATCGTGGTTAACTGTATAATCCTCGGAAGGGCGGAGGCCTATGCATCCAAGAATAAGGTGATACCTTCGATATTTGACGGACTGGGAATGGGGCTGGGCTTTACCATAGGCCTTACCCTTATCGGTATCATAAGAGAGATACTGGGCGCCGGATCTGTTTTCGGATTCAGGTTTCTTCCCGAGAGTGTGGATACACTTACAATCTTCATCCTTGCCCCCGGAGCATTTTTTGTTCTGGCGGTGCTCACGGCTGTGATGAACAGGTTCAAGATGAAGAAAACAGGAGGCGC
Organism: Lachnospiraceae bacterium; assembly: GCA_024690425.1. The sequence goes on from JAILCT010000136.1 coordinate 1,468, forward strand.
GGCGCTTACGGCTTCCTGTGATGCTTCCATGTGCAGGGGATGCATAAATACCGGATGCGCAGGGAAGACAATGACAGATGCGAAGGGGGACGAGTAAATGGGTAAGCTTCTTACTATAGCAATAGGTTCAGCCTTTATCAATAACGTTGTATTGAGCCAGTTCCTGGGTATATGTCCCTTTCTTGGCGTATCCAAGAAGGTTAAGACTGCAGCAGGCATGGGGTCTGCGGTTGTATTTGTAATAACCCTTGCATCTGCGGTGACATCGCTTATTTACAGGTTCATGCTGGTACCGCTCAATATAACATACCTTCAGACGATCGTCTTTATCCTTGTCATTGCCGCTTTGGTCCAGTTTGTGGAGATGTTCTTAAAGAAGAAGATGGTAAGCCTGTATAATGCACTCGGTGTTTATCTTCCTCTTATAACCACCAACTGCGCGGTACTGGGAGTGGCCCTTAAGAATGTTCAGAATTCCTATAATTTTATAGAGAGTGTGGTCAACGGACTTGCAGTATCGGTCGGCTTCCTTGTAGCAATAGTCATCATGGCGGGCATACGCGAGAAGATCGAGTATAATAACGTGCCCAGGGCCTTTAAGGGAACTCCGATAGTCCTGGTTACGGCGGGGCTTATGGCAATAGCTTTCTTCGGTTTTTCGGGACTTAAGTAGTAAGCATAGGAGAGGCAGGATATGAATATTTTCGGAATCATAATAGCCGTTTCGGTAGTCGGCGGCGTGGGTTTACTTATAGCGATATTTCTAAGTGTCTTCGGAAACGTATTCAGGGTGGAGACGGATCCTGTTGCGGCAAGCATAGAAGAGGCGCTGCCGGGTAACAACTGTGGAGGCTGCGGTTATGCAGGCTGCTCGGGCCTTGCTGCAGCGATAGCTGCCGGAGAGGCTCCGGTTTCGGGGTGTCCGGTCGGCGGTGAACCGGTCGCAGCCGTAATTGCGGGTATCATGGGCGTGGAAGCTGATGTCTCGGATAAGAAGGTTGCCCATGTTAAGTGCAAGGGTACCTGTGAGCTGACTTTCAACAATTATAATTACGACGGAGTCAAGGACTGCAGGATGGCCAATTTTGTTCCTTCGGGCGGGCCAAAATCATGCGATTTCGGATGTATGGGTTTTGGGACCTGTGTGAGTGTGTGCGAGTTTGATGCGATCAGCATAATCGACGGTGTCGCTGTTATCGACAGGGATAAGTGCAGGGCCTGCGGCAAGTGTATCGAGGCCTGTCCCAAGCACCTTATCGAACTCATACCTTACAAGGCAAAATATGCGGTTGACTGTATGAACAAAGATAAGGGTCCTCTTGTTATGAAGGTATGCAAGACCGGATGCATAGGATGTTCATTGTGTGCCAAGGAATGTCCCAAGGAAGCTATTGAAGTGTCCGATTCCCTGGCCCGTATAGATCAGGATAAATGTGTCGGATGCGGGTTGTGTGCCAAGAAATGTCCTAAGGGAGCGATCACAAAGCTGTAAGGTTTTATCTGATGTCTGAAGATTTTAAATAGAGCGATGCACCCCCGGTGCTGTGAAGTTCGTTATCCCACGTGATAAATATGGCTTCCGTACCGGGGGTTTTGTTTATAAGCCGCATGGCATCATCAAGCCCATACAGAAGACATATAGTAGAGAGAGCATCACCCTCAAGAGAAGAATCACTTATTATGGTCGCACTCATGATATCGGTGGCGGCAGGGTATCCTGTCTTCGGATCCAAGATGTGATGGTATATATGCTTGTCAACATTGATATAGCGTTCATAGACGCCGGATGTTACAACGGACCTGTCCCATACGCTTAAGTCAGCGGCTACTTCATTATCCGCAGAGAAGGGTTTTTTGATGCCTATAGTGAAGGCGGTTCCGTTAGGCTTGCTTCCTATCGTAACGATGTTACCGCCAAGAGAGATGATTGCTGACCTGACTCCGCGGGATATAAGCATCTCCCTTAACCTGTCCCCGATATAGCCCTTACCGAGAGCGCCGATGTCAATGGAAGCATCGGGATCCGATTTATAAACGCACATCATATCCCTGTCGATCGTTATCTTGTCAAGGCCAGAGTGAGTCATGGCTTCCCTGATAAGGTCACCTTCGGGAAGGCGGTTCTCCTCGCGAGCTTCACTCCACAGCTTCGTTACGGGACCTAAGGACACATCGAGTTTACCCTCCGAGAGCCTGTTATATTCGGCAGCGGCATCAAGGATATCCAATGTTTCCGGGGAAATATGCACCGGATTGGTGCCGGCCTTGTTTATTCTTGCTATATCACTTGACTCGACGGATATTGACAGCATCCTGTCATATTTCTTACACAATTCAAAGGATTCATCAAGAAGACTCTTGTCGTCGGTGCCGTATATGGTTATGCTTACAAGAGTATCAAAGAAAAAACCGGATCTGGTGATCTCTTTTACAGTGGGAGCCGCAGAACAGCTCGACATCAATAAGGACACCAGAAGGAGTATGGATATTTTAAAAGTAAGGTTCGTTGAATGTTTCATGTAGGTATGATATCATATTTCCCATAAAAAGGGGAAATAATATGGCAGGTTTTTTTGATGATCAGGAAAGGGAAGACAGGAAGGCATATAAGAGGACCGTTGTTTACTTTGTAGCGGCCTCATCCTTGGTAATGCTTCTTTTTCTAACGATAATATATGTGAATACCAGGGACAAACAGGCCAGGGAGCGGGCGCTTGCGAGACAGGAGCAGGAGGCTAAGGAAGCGGCCGAGGCAGAACTTGAGCAGCAGCGCCTTGAGGATGAAGCCCTGGGAGTGGGCGAACATAATATGACTTCCGAAGACCTTGACTTCTGGGATATGTATAAGGAGAAGGAAGAAAACAGGGATTATATGGAAGAGACGGTCAGCGCCGATAAGCCCAAGGAAGTTCCCAAAGAGGATAAAACGGTATCCGGTAACAGGAATGATGGGGACAATGAAGATAATATAATGCTCACCGAAGAAGAAAAAGAGGATATGGAGAAGGCTGGAGACGGTAAGCATATCAAGGCCAAGGCCAAGGGCGAAGATGCCAAATGGTATGACATAGAAGAGGATGCGCCTAAGAATACCTATGATTTCAAGACGGCCCTTTCGATGGATGATACTAAGCTTGAATATAAATACGGGACCATATCCACAAGACGCGGTGTTGATGTATCCAAGTACCAGGGGGATATTGACTGGAACAAGGTGAAGGCGGCCGGGTATGACTTTGCCATGATAAGGATAGGTGCAAGGGGATACGGAAGCGGTAACCTGGTGCTCGACGATAACTTTGTTGCCTATATGACGGGTGCGAGGGCGGCAGGCCTTGATACGGGAGTTTATTTCTTCTCGCAGGCGACGACCGAGGAGGAAGCGGTTGAAGAGGCTAACTTCACTGTCGGAGCCCTTATGAATTATCAGGTGACCTATCCTGTAGCAATTGATGTTGAGTGGATCGAGGATGACAAGGCAAGGACCGATGATCTTACGGCAATGGACAGGACAGAGCTAGCCGTTAAGTTCTGTGATACGGTTAAGGCATTCGGATATACACCGATGATATATGCGAGCAGGGATATGCTGATAGCAGGTATGCATCCCGACCTTTTTGAGGACTACGAGGTATGGCTGAGTGATGATTATCAGCCCGAGGACGGTACCGATTATCCTTATGCCTTTTCTATGTGGCAGTATTCACAGACGGGCAGGGTAGACGGCATATCGGGAGATGTTGATATCAACTTAAGATTTTTCAACAGTAAGGAGAAATAGTAATTGAGACTTGAGAAACTGAGGAATGTGATGAAGAAACGGGGGCTTGAATGTGCCCTCGTCTTTACTTGTGATGAGCACGGGAGTGAGTATATCGACGGATACTATAAGTTCAGGGAGTATCTGTCCGGTTTCGACGGTTCTGCGGGAACCCTTCTTGTGACAAAGGATGAAGCAGGTCTGTGGACTGACGGAAGATACTTTATACAGGCGCAGGCTCAGCTTGAGGGAACGGGCATAGACCTTCACAGGATGGGGGAGACGGGTGTTAAGGACATCTACGAGTATATCAGGGACCTTGCAGGGGCATACGGAAAGGGCTACAGGATCGGTGTTGACCTTAAGCTGATACCCAAGACTTCATATGACAGGCTTATTAAAATAAGTAAAAACACCGGATGTATCATAGAAGATACGGATCTTGCGAAGGATGTCTGGACTGACAGGCCCGGGCTCACACATGAGCCTGTTTATGTACTTCCACAGGAAGCGGCCGGGAGGTCAGTGGCTGACAAGCTTGCCGGACTACGGGCAAAGCTTGACAGGTTAGGGGCGGATTCAGTGATAATATCCAATCTCTCGGATGTCATGTGGACATTCAACGTACGCGGAAATGATATTCTGTATAACCCTGTTGCCATAAGCTACGGGTTTGTTGACATGGATAGGGCCTGCATCTATTTATATCCTGAGAGCACGACCGATGACCTTAAGGCTGTACTTAAAGATAGTGATGTTTCGGTAAGGGCATATGATGACTTTGAAGAGGACATGGAACACCTTGAGGGGAAGAAGATATTATGCGATCCGGCGACCCTTAATGCACATATATACAGTGTGATCAGGAGTAATGAGATCATCAACAGGCCATCCTGGGAATACATTGAGAAGCACCTGAAGAACAGGACCGAATGTGATCTTGCCGCGAAATGGCATATAGAGGACGGCCTTGCGGTAACAAGGTTTATCTACAGGATAAAACAGGAAGTTCTTAAAAGCCATGATGTAGGAAAACCTTTAAACGAGTATGAAGCCGCAATGATGATAGATGGCCTCAGATCGGAGATACCGGGGAACAGGGGACTTTCCTTTGATACGATAGCCGCATATGGGACTAACGGGGCAATAGTACACTATTCACCGGCTGAGGAGGGAAGCGCAAGGCTTGAACCGGAAGGCTTTCTTCTTGTTGATTCGGGCGGGCAGTACGACGGGGCTACAACAGATGTGACGAGAACTATAGCGCTGGGGCCGCTAACGTATGAGATGAAGAGGGACTATACCCTGGTGCTCAAGGGTATGCTCGATCTTGCCGATGCGGTGTTTCTTGATGGAACAAGGGGTGAGAACCTTGATATACTGGCAAGGCGTCCCATGTGGGAGCACTATACCGACTACAGGCATGGAACGGGACATGGTGTGGGTGCGCAGCTGTCGGTCCATGAAGGGCCTCAGGCCTTCCGGTTTAAGATAAACAGGGATTCAGACCAGCCAAAGCTCATGCCGGGCATGATAACAAGCGATGAACCCGGCCTGTATCTTGAGGGCAGGTACGGCATCAGGATAGAAAACCTTCTTCTGTGTATCGGTAAGGAGGCTAATGTGTGGGGGACATTCTATGGGTTTGAGACCCTCACGAGCGTGCCCTACGAGAAGGATGCCATCCTTGCGGATATGCTGACAGACAGGCAGAAGGAGATACTTAACGAATATAACAGAAGGGTTTATGAACTCTATAAGGACAGGCTTGACAAGGAAGAGAGGGACTGGCTGTATACAGTCACATTACCGTTCGTGTGACTGAGATAAGGACTGAGATAAGGAAGTAAATTTGAGTTGTCAAAGGCTAATTCTCGTGATAGAATATTAGTCGGTCAGTTCATAGTAATCTATTGAACATATATTGTTTTATGAAAGGAAGAGGTAGAATTATGGCAAATGTTGATTTAACCAAGTATGGTAT
>JAILCT010000198.1 GCA_024690425.1 Lachnospiraceae bacterium
TTGTTCATGGAAACATGGCCTCGGCGAGAGTGTTGGAAAAAGCAGGATACACATTTGTTAATGAAGAATACGGAGCAGAGGATGATCCTTACGGGAATGGTATGTTGGTATATAAATGGGTGGCACGATAACTGGAATACAACGTATATCATCAATAATAGCTCAGAGGAATAGTGAATAATGGTAAAGCAGATAGTAAGGGATCCGCTCTTTCCGGATTATTCAACATGAAATAGACCATTTTGAGGGAATACTGATCTAATGAACATACAGATTTTTGGAACAAAGAAATGCAATGATACAAAGAAAGCGGAGCGCTTCTTTAAGGAGCGTGGCATCAAATACCAGTTCATCGACATGAAGGAAAAAGGCATGAGCAAGGGCGAGTTCACCTCTGTTGCCCAGGCCAACGGTGGCATCGATGCCATGCTGGATCCAAACTGCAAGGATAAGGATACGTTTGCCCTGATTCGGTATATCGCAGAAGAGGATAGGCTTGAAAAGATCCTGGAGAATCCGCAGGTGATCAAGACACCTGTTGTCAGAAACGGGAAGCAGTCCACCCTCGGCTACCAGCCGGATGTGTGGAAGAAGTGGGAGTAGGAACTTAGGACTTTATACTACGAGTTAAATGACAAAGCACTTCAGCAGTGATATTCTAATACACTACCCCATTAATTCAAGTATCGCGTGCTCGCGTATCGAGTATAGGAGGAGAAATGAGATGATTTATCGCCCGGAATATGATATGAAGGTTATCGGACAGAACTTAAAACGCCTTCGTGTTGCAAAAAAACTCTCCGTAGATGACGTAAGAGAGTATCTTTGTCTCGGATCGGTTCAGGCCATTTATAAGTACGAGAAGGGCAAGAGCTATCCCCAGGCAGATACCATGTTCGCATTGATGGAGCTTTACGAAGCTAATCTTTACGATATAATCAAAGATCACGAAGAGGACGAACAGTCCTCTTCTGCTCATTTTATAGGGTATATGATGGCGGCGTAAATATAGAGCGTATGGCACATTTGACTTATAGGGAGAGAGTATTATGGGAAGAGATGAAAATGTAACAATTTTTAAGGATACGGAGAAACTTTGCAAGACCAACCCTAAGCTTTCAGAATCAGTAAAGAAAGCAACAGCGGCACAGAAGTTGATATTGGAAAGCGATGCTTTGGCAGAGCAGAAGAAAAATATTTATGAAGAGCCAGCAAGGGTAGTTGTATCTAAGAAGAGAACCTATGAAGCAGCGGCAGGATATAAGGGACAGCATGTGGTAGTCCACAACTTTGCGTCAGCTTCAAATCCTGGTGGTGGGGTGGTAAATGGTGCAAGTGCGCAGGAAGAATGCCTCTGCAGATGTTCCGGATTATACTTCAGCCTTAACACTCCTGCTATGTGGGATGGTTTCTATCAGCCTCACAGAGATGCACATGATCCGATTCATAATGATGATATCATCTATACGCCGAATGTAACTGTGTTTAAATCTGACACTGCAACGCCTCAGTTGATGGCAGAGTCAGACTGGTATGATGTGGATGTCATTACCTGTGCTGCGCCAAATCTTCGCAACCAGCCCAGTAATCCTTATAACAGCGGAGATGGACACAGGCAGACAATGATGAAGGATAAGGATCTTTTGGCTCTTCATGAGAAGAGACTTCGTAGAATACTGGAAGTTGCTCTGTCAGAAGGCTGTGACACAACTATACTCGGCGCCTTTGGATGCGGAGCTTTTCAGAATAATCCAGAGGTTGTTGCACTCGCAAATCGAAATGTGATCAAGGACTATCTGCATGCTTTTAAGAATATAGAGTTTGCGGTGTACTGTTCACCGCGCGATGAGCGCAATTTCAAGATCTTCGAACGAGTCTTGAAGGTTTATTGTGGGTAAGAGTATTGAACTTTGCCGTCAATGACAACGAAAAAAAACTGCGTTATGCTTTCTTCAGAAGCGAGAAACAGAATGAAATGGGAGGATACATATATTATGACAAAGATGACATCAGCATATGCAAACAAAATGCTTAGAAAACTCAACGAGGATAAGGAGTTCTGGCGTTCCAAGGAGAAAGACAGCTCCGGAATACCAGTACATTAATTATGATCTTGATCTCATCAAGAGAGAATATGAGCAGATTGATGCAGAGGTATCTGCTATGCAGATTGCTTTGGATAAGTATAATCAGACCGTTGAGTTTGATGTAGATATCTGAGATTATGCCGCTTAGGCAGCTTTCCGTGCAGCGAGATTGATTTTGAAAATACTATAACAGGCATTGTTAGGGGCATATGTACACAGGTTAAATGTTGCCATTCCCCGGTTATCTTGTTATTTTTTATGGATTATTGTTGATGGTTCCTTAATAAGGAGCGAATGAAAACGCATACAAGCTCTCGCCTGCAGAAAACTTGATGCATTTGCATCTGGGGCATGGAAGTTCGGTTATACATGCTCCGTTTTTTAGAATCGGAGGCTTCATATGTCTGTAGGGTTCTAGGAAAAGTTGTTAACGTTTGCAGAGAAGATGGGTTAAAAACGGTGATAACAGCTCCAGTAGTTATGGTAATCCCTATAGCAATATATATAATGTTCGTATTTTATTGGCTTAACGAAGGCGAGGAGGACTAATTAATACTAGGTTGACACTACTCAAATCATCAATTATTCTATCCTCATAATCTTCTATCAGGAGGAACCACCATGAGCAAAGACAACCTCTATCAGCGAGTCATTGAAGTTTACAGAAGAACAGGCTCGGTAAAGAAAACAGCAGAAACAGTCGGCACTACTTTGGTTCGTGCTCAGCGGATCCTCATAACTGAAGGACTTTGGAGCAGTCCTACATCAGAGAAAATTCTGGATCTATATCGGAAGGGTAAAACAGTTCCGGAGATTGCAGGGGAACTGTTCATTTCTGAGAAGACTGTGCAGGCATACCTGCCGTATACCCGAACGGATAAAGGGTACGGTGGAGATGATCGCTCCACAGATGCGATCAAGAGCGAAGAGTACAGAGGACGGATGCACAGAGCAGCCGGAGCGCAGGTCTCAGAGGAGGCTATGAAGATGGAACGCGAAGAGAAGGTAGATAAGTTCAAAGGAATAAGGATTATCAAGGACAGAGAGATAGAAGCTGCCCGTAGAGCGAGTGATAAGCGGATCGCTGAGGAATCGAAACAGGCAAATCTTTCAGAGTTCACTACAGAGGAGCTCTACAGTAAGCATATGGTAAAACGACCGGAAGTCTTAAAACTGAAGCTGGCTTTGGATATGGAATATGTCGGTGATGAGGAGATGGAAGTCCTTCGTAAGTACGGCAAAGTGGAGAAGGGAATCACCAGAGAGATTCTTGTTCCGGCAAACATTACGCTTCATGCCTTGAACTATGCGATCCTTCGTGCATTTGGATGGCAGAACGGGCATCTTCATAAATTCTCTTTACCGAGAGAGGTATTCCAGAAGATGACCGGTGGGAAAACCAAGGTTGAGAAGCGTGGCTTTGTGGAATATGACGGGAAGTTCAAAGACTGGGTGAAACTCTGCGGCCTGTATTTCAGATATCCCTGCGAAGACTTTGAAGACCTCTACTGGGACGATGACTACGAGGAAGGACAGAGCATCAAGACATGGATGCGGAAGAAGTATACCGGCCCATACAGGTATAAAGGGGAATGGGAGCATTACAGCAATGCGAATGCTGCAGCTAATGGGGATATGATAGAACATTCCCTGGGAAATACTGCAATCCAGGAGATGATGTTTGATTACCAGGGTGGAATGGATGAACTTCTGGAGAGAATCCCGCTGATCGAACTCATGATCCCTGAAGGGATAAAGGACGATCCGGCGGTTTACGACAGGATAAAGTTTTTGATAAAGCAACAGGAAGGGGATGACAAGGATCATTCCGTGTTCCCGGTGGCACATGAACTGACCTATGAATATGATTACGGCGATGGCTGGGAAGTAAAGATCACACTGGAGGATTGCTATTACACCAAGAATATCCTTGCTGCCCAGAGAGAAAGCGGATTATCCGGTGCAGTAGTCACGCCTGTTACAGACAAACAGGTTCTGGCAGACAAGACAGCTTTTGATAAGAATAACCAAAAGCTCAGTAAGGCCATGGCTTTGAAAGTCGCTACTGTTGCAATGAAAAAGCGGCCTGTATGTGTTGCGCTTGATGGCATGAGCCTGATGGATGATGTAGGGGGAATCCATGGATATATCGACTTTCTTAGAACAATCCATGGAAACGATCCGGACGAGCGGGAGGACATGAAGTCCTGGGGACGCTGGATGGGCTGGACAGGACGGATGAACAAGCCGGAAACACTTTTATGATTAAGGCATTTTTAACGGACACATGAAGTAAGATAATATAAATGAAACAAAAACCACATATAAACCTATGAAGAGTGCGCGAGGGACAAGCCCTGTGACCGCACGACAACCTGCTGGAAACAGTAAGGTGCCAAAGCTTGATCGATGGGGAAACCGAATGTGAAGACTCATCGAGACGATGGGTCTTTTTCTTTTTCCGGAGTAAGTTGGATCCTGGAAACTCATCTGGAAAAGGAGAAGCCGTCGCAGGATGTCAATGGATGCCTCTTTATAGACCAACCCAAGGAGGCAACCATGAAAACTCATTCACACATTGTAATCAACGTACCACATGCATCCACCTTCATTCCGGAAGAAGAACGACGCTTCTTTGACGAAGGGAAACTAACGCACGAACTGTTGGCCATGACGGATCATTTTTGTGACGATCTATTTGGCCATGGGTATGAAATGATCCGATTTCCGGTCTCGCGTCTGGTTTGTGATTTTGAGCGCTTCAGAGATGATGAAGAGGAAATTATGGCCCAAAAAGGTATGGGCGCTTGTTATGTAGCGTGCTCAGATCAGACAACGCTCCGTCAATTAACATTAGAACATCGGGAGGAAATCTTACGGACCTACTATGATACATACCACC
>JAILCT010000027.1 GCA_024690425.1 Lachnospiraceae bacterium
CCTCTTTTTAAAAGATAATATGCTGCGGCATTACCTATTATCCCACCGCCGATAACTATAACTTCAGCATTTTTCTTCATCTTGATCATCCTCCTTTGCTTCGTTTGCAAAGATACGCATTTCTATCGGACGCATTGGCACTCGGCTTGTAGCAGGCTCGATCTCAGCAGGGGACACACCCAGCTCTCTTGCCACTATTCCCTTCACAAGTCTTGAACATGTCTGTCCCTGACACAAGCCCATACCCGCTCTTAAGTATCTTCTGATTTCGGTCATGGTCCACATACCGTCATGGACTGCCTGTCTTATCTCTCCCTTTGTTATCTCTTCGCAGCGGCATATGAGCATGTCATCATCCGCAGCCGGTACGAAAAGTCCTATGTCTCTTGATCTGTCATTTACACTGTTCATACCCGTATCCTCCTATTTTCCAGCTTTAAAAAACCTTGCCGTCATTGCGTATTCCTTGGGAACTCTCATGGTTAAGAGATTGGTCTTGTCATAAGCTTTAGATGTCTTAACCGATGCAACTTCAGCCTTACACACTTCTTTACCGTCTCTTCCGAGTGCGATCCCTTTTGTGCCTTCTACAGGAAGTGGCAGGAATTCATACGGTAGAGTCACGGTTGCGCTTCCATCCCCGCAGTCCTCATCAACAAGGAATATGGCCTGTCCGGAACAGCTTGCCACACACATGCCGCAGTTTATACAGTCACAATCCGGAACGACGATCGGAAGTGAAGTAATATTGCTCCCGATGGAGATGCACTTCTTCGGACATGCATCCTGGCAGGGATTACAGGGGATATTCTGTGTACACTCCATAACAGGGTGTATACCCTTCCTGTGTGTGACTCCCGGATATCTTTCGATCTCATCATCCGCAACAAATCCCTTTTTAAGGAGGTTTGATGAAATATCAATTCCTTCTTCCGTTTTTTCTATGGCTTTACCGCGATTCTTGGGAGCAAACATACCCTGGCGGAGTCCGTCCAGTGCTTTCTCCAACTCATCAAGTGCTGTTTTCATCGCTTCATTATCGATATAACCAAGATATTCAGATGCAACAACACCGGCCATACGGCCCTCGATCATTGCCGAAGATGCTTCTTCAATACCGGATACATCACCGGCTACAAATACACCGGGAATGGAGGTCCTTCCGTGTTCATCACATATAGGTACCTGCCCGCCACGTTTGGGATTATCTTCCATCTTGGCACCTGCCATCTTAAGTAGCTGCGACATGGGAGATAAGCCTACCGCGAGACATATAGTGTCAACATCAAAGTGTTTTTCAGTTCCCGGAATAAAGTTGAATTTATCATCCACCTCGGCTATCGTTACACCGGTAACATGGTCTTCACCTTCCGCCTTAACAATGGTATGTGAAAGGTAAAAAGGAACGCCTGTCCTGGCTACCTTGGCAGCATGTACTCCGTATCCTCCTACCCTGGGAGCCGCATCCACCAAGGCCGCAACCTCACATCCGCACTGAAGTAACTGGAAGGAAACCACAAGACCTACATTTCCCGAACCAAGCATAAGTATCTTTCTTCCGGGCTTTACACCATGAAGGTTCATAAGTGTCTGCGCCGCACCTGCTCCGATAACACCGGGCAGCGTCCATCCGGGGAAAGTCACCATATTCTCAGCCGCACCCGTGGCGATAACAACCGCATCGGCCTTATAATGCCGTATCTTATCACCTGTCTTTACAACAACTTCCTTATCCTGATAAAGGCCTATGACGGTTGCGTTAAGTACAACCGACACTCCTTCCTTATCGGCTTCATCAAGGAGCTGTTGTCCTATAACGAAACCCCTAATCTTGGCCCTGTGTTCCTTGGATCCAAAAAACTTATGGATCTGCTTGAACAGCTGGCCGCCCGGTTTTTCATTTTCATCAAAAACAACTACATCAAGTCCTCTCTTTGCTGCTTCTATCGCTGCCGATAAACCCGAAGGACCCGCACCTACGATTATCAGATCATATCTTTTCATATCCCTGTCCTCCTACTGCTCTTCAAAAGGTTTTTCAGATACACCGTACTGTGTACTGACAACCATTCCTGCCTTTAGCGGTGTAATGCATGTCCTTACATTGGGAACACCGTCCACGATCATTACACAGTCCGTACATCTTCCTATGGCACAGAAGATACCTCTGGGCTTATGTTCTTTCTGCGTATATCTGTGGACCATTACATCGGCTGCCTTAAGTGCCGCAGCGATCGGTTCTCCTTCGTATCCTTCCATTTCTTTTCCGTCAAATTCAAACTTTACAACATTTCCTTTATCCACTACTCCAAGTATCGGATGTTCGCTTATTCTTTCTGCCATGACAATGGCCTCCTTTCGACTTGTTGCATTAAAAGTCAGTGCATATCAGGTTCGTCCCACAATCTCAATCTGGTCCCAAGTCCAAGCTTAAGAGCTTTTTCATAACAGACCTTACCCCAGGCAACATCTTCAACCGGCATGCCTCCCACGGAATATACAAATATCTGATCATCGCTTACCCGGCCCGGTCTAACACCGAAAATGATATCTCCCAAGTCTGTAATATCAGTCATATCGATCAGTCCGTCGTGGGCCATGTCCGTGAACTTGGATCCGATTATGTTATTTGCTCCAAACGAGGGGTATGTGAATTCTTCAGCCCAGGCCTCATAGAGCTTTATATTGTCAACAACAAGTGAACAGGTCTTAAGTTCGTTTGCATCCATATCAAATGCGCTTACTCCTATAAGCACCGCTCCGGGCTTTATCCATTCCTTTTTAACAAAGGGATATGTTGAGGGATCCGTTCCTCCGGTGTTTGCAAATGATATAACATCCGCATCCTTAATAAGTTCCTCTATGGTCTCAACGGCTTCCACCTTTTTAAGCTTCGGATATTCTTCCCTTACATACTCAATAAATCTTTCAAACGAAGCCCTGCCCCGTCCCTTGACTTTGACCGTATCTATATCGGGGCATGCCGCAAGAATCGCTGCCAGTGAGGTCTTTCCCATGACACCGGGGCCGCATATACTGCATACCTTTGCCCCCTTTCTCACCAGGTATTTGGCTCCCACACCGGGTATGGCGCCGGTCCTGTAAGCACTTAACAGGTTGGCACTCATCAGTGCCAGCGGAGCTCCCGTATCCTTGTCATTGAGCATTACCGTAAGTATCGATCTGGGTAAACCCTTTTCTTTATTGGTCATATTCGATCCGTACCATTTCATACCCATAAGATCGAAGGGGCCTCCTATATATGCCGGCATTGCCATGAATCTCCTGTCATCGCCCACATCAAGAGGCATGTTTGGAAAAGGAGAAGTCTTTGGAAATGAAACCTGGCTTCCATGTGAATTGTGATTTTCACCGCCCATAACGTAATCACCGATATTAAGGCACTTGACCACTTCTTCCATGGCTTCTATGCATGCAGCCATATCCTTGACGCCTGCCTTTATCATGTCTTCTTCACTTAAAAACAAAAAATCAATTGCCGGATAACTCATATGAATACCTCCTTTAACTCAAAAGGCAAAAGGGCTGAAAATTAGCCCTTTTGCCTTTTCTTGCTTATAATCTACACCTCGGTAAGTACTTCTTCAACTACTTACAGTCACCATTTATATACTTATTTTGTGGTCTATATACTACTTTATAAGTACTTACTTCATATAAGGCTCATCCCAAAGGTTAAGTTTTGTTCCTATCCCAAGTTCCAAAGCCTTCTTATAACAATCATATCCCCAGGCAACATCTTCTATAGGCATTCCGCCGCTGCTGCACATCACGATCTCATCATGAGACCTTCTTCCGGGAGTGATACCGTTTACAATATCGCATAGGTTAAGGACCTGCTCCCTTTTTACCTTTCCTTCTCTTACAAGATGTATAAAGTGAATTCCCATTATAACCCACTCACGCTTGTTACCGAGTTCATCCACCGGTCCTCTTGCAATGAAGTTGTTCATATATTTATCATACATACCATAGTTATCAACTACCATTGTTGTACCGATCAGTTCATCAAAATTACGGTATAAGAATGAGCCCATCGAAAATACGGAAGCGCCTTTCTTAAACCAGTCAAGATGAAATTCCTCAGCTTTATCGGGTGTTACCGACATGGCTTCGCTTACCACATCCGCATCGGAACATGCATCCTTAAGAGACTCACATATCTCTATTTCCCTGATCTGCGGATATTTTTCTTCGATAAATGCTTTCATCGAAAGGGTAGAAGCAGAGGTCGGAGAACTTCCCTTTATCTTTACCTTTTCTATTCCCGTCAGCACAGCCATATAGCACATAAGAGCACACTTGTTGATAACACCTGGACCAAGTATTGACAGTACCTTTGAATCCTTATTTGCAAGATATGATGCTGCCATGGCAGGCATGGCTCCCGTTCTCATTGCACTTAGGAGGTTAGCGGACATATATGCAACGGGAGCGCCGGTATCCACGTCATTAAGCGTTGCCATAAGGATCGATCTTGGCAGACCCTTGCGGATGTTATCATGGTTTGACCCGTACCATTTCTGCCCTGCCATATGGAACCTTCCGCCAAGATAAGCAGGCATGGCGTTAAATCTCCTGTCAGGTCCGTTATCTAAGGGAAATCCCTCTATATCTTTGGTCTTTGGGAAGTTCATCTGAAGTCCGTGTTCATCATTCTTGGGCCCTCCCAAAAGGAAATCCCCTTTTCCGAACAGACTCATCACATCCCTCATGGCTTCAACACAGCCTCCCGCATCAAGGACGCCTGCATCGATCATATCTTTTTCACTTAGGTATAAAAAATCTATTGCCATAACCCGTCACCTTACTTTTCAGTCATTATTCTTTAAGCTTTGTCCACATCTCGTTGTAGATATCAAGTGTTTCGTTGTCAAGATTCTCTACATAGCTGCCCTTTGAGATAGCTTCTGCCGGAGGATTCTTGGCCGCATTGCCGCTGTACTCCTCGCCCATCTTCTCAACTGCGTCCGTGTTGGCGCACAGGTAAGGGAATTCTCCCAGAACTATCTCCATGTTTTCCGGATCCATCATGAAGTTGATCCACTTAATGGCATTGTCATAGTTCGGTGACTCCTTTGTTACCACCCAGTTATCAAAGAACAGATAGGCACCTTCTTCGGGATAGATAACTTCAATCGAAGGAACCTCTTCCATGGCCATTGCAACTTCCGCGCTCCAGATCATACCCGCTGCACAGTCACCTGAGATAAGAGCACTCTTGGGAGAATCAGAGTCATAAAGCACAACATTTTTCTTAAGTTCCATAAGCTTATCGGCGACTTCCGCAAGCTTGTCGGGATCGGTTTCATTAAGGTCATATCCCAATGCCTTTGAAGTCATACCTATGACTGCCCGGAAATCGTCAAGGACAACCAGCTGTCCTTCAAGTGCCGGGTCAAAAAGATCCGCATAACTCGTGATCTTTGTATCGATCTTGTCCGTATTAACAACAATGGCACCTGCACCGCCCATATAGGGAACAGAATACTTGTTACCGGGATCGTATGCCGGGTTTTTATAACTCTCTCCTATATGTGAGAAGTTGGGAAGCTTGTCAAAATCAAGCTCCTTGAGCATATCCTGTGCAATAAGCTGCGCAACCATGTAATCACTGGGGTTAAGTACATCATATGCTCCGGGTGTTTCCGACTTTACCTTGGCAAGCATGTCTTCATTGGACGAATATGTTGAAACATTAACCTTGATCCCCGTCTCCTTTTCAAACTTTTCAACCACCGAATCAGGAAGGTACTCGGTCCACACAAACAGGTTAAGTTCACCCTGATCTGCGGGAGCACTTCCCCCTGCAGGTGCACCGCATCCCGTAAAAGAAGCGGCCACAAGTGTTAATGCGATAAAAGCTGATAAAATTCTTTTCTTCATAATATCTACCTCCTTCAAATCTGTTATCAGATTTTTTTATGTTTACCGGATAAAACTCCACTCTGTGTCAGATACACCAGTCCGATAGTTCCGATAAGAACCAGTGTCGAAAGAGCGTTTACATCCGGAGAAACACCACTTTTGATACTCTCCATAACCTTAAGAGGATATGTCTTGGTCTGTCCGTTTACGAAATAACTTATGATCACATCATCTATCGACAGGGTAAATGCAAGCAGCGCTCCGCCCGCAATACCGGGTGCCAGTACCGGCAGCGTTATCTCGAAAAAAGTCACTATCCTGTTGGCTCCAAGATCCATGCTGGCTTCTTCAATGGACTTGTCATATCCCGAAAGCCTCGCCCTTACATTAAAGATCACATACGGTACACTGAAGCTTATATGTGAAAGGATCAGAGTCAACATGCCCCTTGGGATACCTGTATTTGAAAAAATAGTCAGCAGTGCGATACCTATAACTATTTCCGGAATGACCACCGGTATATACAAAAGGCCGTTTATAAGTCCCTTACCTTTGAACTTATATCTGTAGATACCTACCGCGCCCAGCGTTCCTATAACGGTTGAAAGGATCGTACTTGCAATAGCTATTACAATGGTATTACCGAATGACTCCAGCAGGGATGAATTACTCCAGAGCTTTATATACCAGTCAAATGTAAATCCCTTCCAGCTAAGGTACGGTTTTGTTGTTGTGGCATTGAAAGAATTGGCAACAACGACAAATATGGGAAGGAAGAGGAACAGATAAACAAGGCAGCAAAAGACTATGCTTATTCCCTTATTTCTTTTTTCTTTCTTAGTTTTTTTCATAGCGCCTCCTATACTCCCAGGCTGTCCATATCTCCGCCAAGCTTCTGGTAAAGTTTAACGAGCAGCAAAGTCACAAGTATCAATATGATCGAAAGTGCGGCACCAAGCGGCCAGTTATTCGCGCTCTTAAACTGTCTCTCTATAAGGTTACCGATCATATCCGTATTTCCTCCGCCGAGGATGTTTGATACGAAGAAATAACCCAGGCAGGGAAT
>JAILCT010000254.1 GCA_024690425.1 Lachnospiraceae bacterium
GATTTCGGAGCGATATATTTCTCATCGGGAACAACGGGATTCCCCAAGGCCATCCTTCATAAACACAGGTCACTGACCCATTCATGCAAGGTTGAGCAGAATCATCACGGACAGCAGAGGGATGATGTGTTCTTATGCATCCCGCCCCTCTATCATACGGGTGCCAAGATGCACTGGTTCGGCTCGCTCCTGTCTGGAAGCAAGGCTGTACTCCTTAAGGGAACAAAGCCCGAATTCGTATTGGATGCGGTAAGCAAGGAGAAATGTACGATCGTGTGGCTGCTTGTTCCGTGGGCACAGGATATCCTTGAGGCAATAGACAGCGGACGGATCAAGCTTGAGGACTACGAGCTCTCACAGTGGAGGCTTATGCATATAGGAGCCCAGCCGGTTCCCAAGAGCCTTATAAAGAGATGGAAGGAAGTGTTCCCCAACCACCAGTATGACACGAACTACGGACTGTCGGAATCAATAGGACCGGGCTGTGTACATCTGGGAGTTGAGAACATACATAAGGTAGGCTGCATCGGTAAGGCAGGCTACGGATGGGAAACCGGTATAGTGGATGAAAACGGTAAACCCGTTAAGCAGGGTGAGGTCGGCGAACTCATAGTTAAGGGTCCCGGCGTCATGGAAGAATACTATAACGATCCCAAGGCAACCGCGGAAGTCCTTAAGGACGGCTGGCTGTATACAGGTGATATGGCCATGGAAGATGAGGATGGATTCATTCTTCTTGTTGACCGTAAGAAGGATGTTATCATAAGTGGCGGTGAGAACCTCTATCCGGTTCAGATCGAGGACTTCATCCGCACCAATAAGGGAGTTCATGACGTTGCTGTCATCGGTATTCCGGATAAGCGCCTCGGAGAGGTCAGCTGCGCGATAATCGAGCTTAAGGAAGGCGTGACGATGACAGAAGATGAGATGAATGAATTCTGCCTTAAGCTGCCCAGGTACAAGAGACCTCACAAGATCATCTTCGCCGATATCCCGAGGAATCCTACGGGCAAGATAGAGAAACCCAAGCTTCGCGAGAGGTACGGCGGCAAGGGACTTGTAGCATCACAAAACGAATCATAAGTGGGACACGGGGACGGTTCTTCTGTCCCACAGGGAGAATAATATGGACACAATAGTAAGAGTAAATGACGCTGTTAACAGCTTTGCATGGGGATGGTTCGGGCTTATACTTCTACTCGGAACAGGACTCGTATGTACGATCATTACGAAGTTCTTCCAGATAACCCATATTAAGCACTGGTGGAGCAAGACCATAGGAATGGTCCTTAACAAGGATTCTCACGTTAAGGATGAGGCAGGCTCGGTATCCCAGTTCCAGGCATTATGTACGGCGCTTGCCGCAACGATAGGAACAGGAAACATCGCCGGTGTGGCAGCTGCCATCTGCGTAGGCGGTCCCGGAGCAGTATTCTGGATGTGGATCGCTGCGATCCTTGGTATGATGACCAACTTCTCGGAGAATATCCTGGGTATTTATTTCAGAAGAAGGAATTCCGAGGGAGAGTGGTCAGGCGGCGCAATGTACTATCTGAGCGACGGCCTCGGATCATATAAGGGATGTAAAGGCCTGGGCAAGGCTCTTGCAACGATATTCGCTCTTTTTGCGATGCTGGCTTCATTCGGTATCGGAAACATGGGTCAGATAAACAAGATAACCCTTAATATAGAATCAGCTTTCTTCGGTGAGCTTAATACAGCTACGTTCGGCGGTGTATCGGTAGTCAACTGGGTGATAGGCCTTGTCCTTATGCTGATAGGAGCTGCGATCATCCTCGGCGGTCTTAAGAGGGTCGCTGCCGTAGCGGAGAAGGTAGTACCCTTCATGGCAGTAATATACGTGATCGGAGCACTCGTGATCATGTTCATGCATGTTTCGGTGCTTGGATCAATGTTCGCCGCAATATTCAAGTTCGCATTCGGCCCTAAGGCAATAGCCGGCGGTGCAGCCGGAACCGCTGTACAGATAGCACTCAATACAGTAAAGAGCGGATGTAAGAGAGGCGTGTTCTCCAATGAGGCAGGTCTTGGTTCATCGGTTATGGTCCATTCCAACTCCAATGTCAAGGAGCCTATCAAGCAGGGTCTCTGGGGAATATTCGAGGTATTTGCGGATACTATCATCGTATGTACCATGACAGCGATCGTGGTTCTCTCATCGGGAGCCATCGATCTTGAAACAGGACTTGCGGTTGAAGGAACCAATGATGCAACCCTGGTGGCCAAGGCATTCGGTTCGGCCTTCGGTAAGCCCGGCGAGTGGTTTGTTGCCATAGCAGTCCTTCTCTTCGCGTTTACAACAGTCATGGGCTGGTCGCACTACGGTGCCAAGGCTACGGAGTATCTGTTCGGCGTTAAGGGAGCCAAGATATACCGCGTCATCTTTGTACTTATGATAATATCAGGTGCGGTTATGACATCGTCACTTGCATGGGATATATCGGATACATTCAACGGACTTATGATGATCCCCAACCTTATCGGTGTACTGTCATTAACACCTCTGGTTGTAAAGCTTACCAACAACTATGTGGACCGTAAGCTTAAGGGTAAGGATATCGAGCCGATCCTCTCCTTTGATCCTGAGATCCAGAAGGAGATGGCAGAAGCAGTCAAGAACGGAATGGAATAAAATCGGTGGGTATAGGGTTTGAAGAAAGATCTAAAAGTATGTCTGGTCAGTTCTTCGGGCGGACATCTTACACATATGTATATGCTTAAGCCTTTTTGGCAGGATAAGGAACGGTTCTGGGTGACTTTCGATAAGGAGGATGCCCGGAGCCTGCTTAAGGGTGAGAAGATGTATACATGCTATTATCCCAGTAACAGAAGCCTTAAGGCGCTTATGATAAATACAGTCAGGGCTTTCAAAGTCCTTAAGAAAGAGCGCCCCGACCTTATAATTTCCTGTGGGGCTGCAGTGGCAGTCCCATTTTTCTATGTGGGCAAGCTGTTTGGTGCTAAGCTTATCTATATCGAAGTATTTGACAGGATAGACTCTTCGACGCTTACCGGCAGGCTGGTATATCCCATAACCGACCGGTTCATTGTAGAGTGGGAAGAGATGAAGAAGGTCTATCCCAAGGC
>JAILCT010000255.1 GCA_024690425.1 Lachnospiraceae bacterium
TAGGTACGGATGATGAGATGAAGGAGCTTGTCAAGGCTCTTGATAAGATCCTTAATGAATAGTTATAGAAATATAAGATAAAACACAGGAGAGAAAAATGAGTTCACTTGCACAGAACATAGCACAGGCATTTGCGGGCAACACGATGACCCAGTATATAGGATGCTTTATCATATCCATGATCCCCCTTATTGAGCTGAGGGGTGCGATACCGATCGCATATATGTTTAAGGGAATGAATCCCGAAGGCTTCAACCTTGTTATGGGATATGTGGTAATAGCCATAGGGAATATGATACCCGTTCCCATTATCTTCTTTTTTGCAAGGAAGGTACTCGAATGGGGTAAGGATAAGAAGGTTATAGGTAAGTTCTTTACCTTCTGTCTAGAGAAGGGACATAAGGGCGGTGAGAAGCTCCAGGCCAAGGCAGGAAGGGGCCTCTTTGTGGCACTTCTTCTTTTTGTCGGTATTCCCTTACCCGGTACAGGTGCGTGGACGGGAACGCTTGCCGCATCCATACTTGATATGAAGTTTAAGGAGAGCGTGACGGCAGTAATGCTTGGGGTAGCCCTTGCAGGAGTGATCATGGGAGTTGTGTCGGCCCTGGTATCGGGAGCGATTTTCTGATGATTCAAGGGCACAAAGCGATCCGTGAATAATATATAAGGAGAAACGGCATGTCCTACGAAATAAACGATAACACAAATGCATATGATGCACTGGCTAATGTGTACGATGAACTGATGGACAATATTCCCTACACGGAATGGTGTGACGTCCTTGACAGGATGATAATGGAGCACGGAGTCAGCAGGCCTGTGCTTAAGGAACCGGATGGCGACATTGAAGATAAGCTGTTGAATATCGAATCGGATGATGAGAATGAAACAGAGGGCAGCAGGGCTGATGAAAACAGTCAGGAACAGATCCTGGCATCGGAGAGGAACCTTGTCGTTGACTTGGGATGCGGGACCGGAACCCTTACGAACCTGATGTATAAGAAGGGCTACGATATGATAGGTATCGATTCGTCTCAAGCCATGCTGGAAGTAGCCCAGCAGAAGAGAGATGATAAAGGGTACGAAATATTGTACATTAATCAGGACATGAGGGATCTTGACCTATATTCCACGGTAGGTACAGTATATTCTGTCTGTGATTCTGTCAACTATCTCCTTAAGGATGAAGAAGTGATCAGGACCTTTAAGCTTGTGGAGAAGTTCTTGTATCCGGGCGGTCTTTTCATGTTTGACTTTAATACGGTATATAAATACGAGAAGATACTTGGAGATACCGTGATAGCAGAGAACCGGGAAGACTGTGCCTTCATATGGGAGAACTACTACGATGATGAGAGCCATATAAATGAATATGACTTAAGCATCTTTATCGAGCAGGACGAACCGGGACTGTTTAAGCGCTTTACGGAGAACCATTACCAGCGTGGATATACTCTGGGACAGATGCATATGTTCCTTCAGAAGGCAGGACTTAAGGCAGTGCTCGTAAGGGATTCCGATACCAAGGATGAGCCGTCTTATGATTCCCAGAGGATATTCATAGTAGCAAGAAAGGAAGCAGACCAATGAACGAATTAAGATCAGCAAGGCTTAATCTCTTCGTTCCCGGCAGGCTGTGCCTCTTCGGCGAGCACTCCGACTGGGCGGGCATGTACCGTACCGTTAATGCCGATGTTGTGATGGGCCAGGCGGTAGTAACCGGTATAGAACAGGGAATATATGCAACTGTTGAGAAGAGCGATAAATTCATAGTTGAGAGTACACTTGATGTATATGACAAACAGAGGCTCGAATCTCCCATGGATACGGGTAAGCTCTTAGAGGTCGCAAGGCAGGGGGGCTTTTTCTCCTACGTGGCAGGTGTCGCATCATACATAAATGATAATTATACGGTAGGCGGTCTTAAGATAACGGTTACCGGAATGGACCTTCCCATAAAGAGCGGACTGTCATCGTCAGCTGCCATCTGCGTCCTTGTCGCAAGGGCGTTCAACCGGATGTATAACTTAAGGATGAATGTCAAGGGTGAGATGCAGGCGGCATTCAGGGGCGAACAGAGGACACCTTCAAGGTGCGGAAGACTTGACCAGGCCTGTGCGTACGGTGTTAAGCCGGTACTCATGGATTTTGACGGTGTTGAGATAGATTCAAGGGAGCTAAGCGTAGGAACTACCTTCAGGTGGGTAGTGGCGAACCTGAATGCCAGCAAGGATACGATCAAGATACTTGCCGACCTTAACAGGTGCTATCCCTTTGCCGAAGATGAGATCCAGAGGAAGGTTCAGGAAGCACTGGGTGAAGATAACAAGGTAATGAATGAGAAGGCTGTTAAGTTCCTTGCAGACGGAGATGCTCCGGGGCTTGGTGCGCTTATGGATGAGTGGCAAGCTAACTTTGACGAGAAGGTTATGCCGGCATGTTCTGAGCTTATCGCACCTGTCCTTCATTCGGTACTTGAAGACAAGGAGATCCGTAAGTACATTTACGGGGCCAAGGGAGTCGGTTCCCAGGGCGACGGATCGGTCCAGTTCTTATGTAAGGATGAAGGATCCGTTAAGATGCTTAGGGAGTATCTTGATAAGAAGGGTATGTCAAGCTTTACCCTTACCCTTAAGCCCGGCCAGTCAGTCCGTAAGGCGGTCATTCCTCTTGCAGGATACGGCACCAGGATATTCCCCGCTACCAAGACCATGAAGAAGGGATTCGCACCTGTGGTTGACAAGGACGGTATGCTAAAGCCGGCGATCTTTATCATGCTCGAAGAACTGCTTGATGCGGGTATTGAAGAAATATGCCTTATAATAGGTGAAGACGAGCAGGATGAATATGACAGGCTCTTTGCACCTGTGAGCGCTGAACTCAAGAGCAAGCTTCCGAACGATAAGGCTGAATATGCTGACAGGATAGTTGAGATGCGCCAGCACATAACCTTCGTATACCAGAACGAGAGAAGGGGCTTCGGACACGCGGTACATCTTACCAAGCAGTTCGCTGGCGGTTCACCGGTACTTCTCCTTCTTGGTGACTTTATCTATGAGTCAACAGGACCCGGAAGCTGCAGCCGCCAGATCATCGATGCATATATGGAATGCGGCAAGACTCTTGTAAGTATTGAAGAAGTCGAACTGGAGAGGGTAGTTCATTACGGTATCCTTTATGGCCAGTGGGATGACACGGATGAGACTATGATGAAGGTTGAACGTATGGTTGAGAAGCCTACGGATGATTATGCCGAGGAATACCTGGGTGTTATAAACAGCAAGAAGCAGAAGAAGTATTATGCTACCTTCGGGCAGTACGTACTCACTCCCGAAGTATATGATGAGCTTACTGCGATGGTGGTAACAGCTGACAATGAAGGAACGGAAGGCGAGATAGGCCTTACGGAAGCCCTTGACAATGTAAGGGTCAAGTATGGAATGTATGCTTTCAGGCCTGAAGGAAAGTCATACGACCTGGGACTTCCCGAAGCCTACAGGTATACTATAGCCAATTACGGGGTTTAGGAATTGAGAAACAGATATTTGCTTGACTGTACGCTGCGA
>JAILCT010000040.1 GCA_024690425.1 Lachnospiraceae bacterium
GTAACATTTATTATCAGTCTGTTGGGATATCTTCTTGTGATGCACGGGGCAGGATTGGTATACTCCTCACTCATGGGATCGAGTTCACCGCTTGCATCGTTTTCAGCTGCCGAGGGAAGCGCCATCATATTTATAGGATAACGCATGTCCTCATAATCCATGAGGGACAGATAGTAAGGCGTTGTCGCCCAGCGGAACTTCTTGGATATCTCCTCAAACATCTTATACTGCTTATCCGACAGCTTAATGAACTTGGCAAGCAGTGATACCGAGCTTATCCTGTGCCTTAACTGCCAGTGCCAGTCATTCCAGTCATCCTCGGTCGCCTCGAAGTAGTTCATAAGTTCTTCCTTATGCTTCTTCGACAGAATATCCCTGCGTTCGGCAGTCTCCCTTAAAAATTCATCCTTAAAGGCAAGATAATCCTCTATCTCTTCATACAGTTCTTCCGCTCTCTTTAGCGAAATCTTTCTCTTCTCATCCATTTCCCAATATACTTCCTTATTTATTCAACCGGCTGTTTAAGCAGTATCTCCCACTCCTTAACGATCGACCTGTCCTCAAAATAATCGATCCTCATAGACTTCTGTACGCGGGCAAGAACCGCGTCTGTCTTCTTCCTTGCCCTGCTTATTCCGTCAGCAAGAATATCATAAACATCACCGATATTCGATTCCCACTTAGCTCTCTTCTCCCTTATCGGTGAAAGCTCCTCCTCAAGAACGGAGATGAGAAACTTCTTACACACGCCATCGCCAAGTCCGCCGTGCTTATAGTGTTCCTTCATCTCGTCAAGGTTATTGTAATCAGGCAGGTATTCCTTAAAATGATCGTCCGTGCACAGGGCATCAAGGTAGGTAAATACAACATTGCCTTCAATATGTCCCGGATCCTCTATCTTAAGGTGCTGTGGATCCGTAAACATCTTTCCGTTTACCTGTTTCTTAACAGTCTTTGGTGTGTCGGAAAGATAAATACAGTTGCCGAGCGACTTGCTCATCTTAGCCTTACCGTCAACACCGGGAAGGCGGCGCTGGAATTCGTTCTCAGGTATCACAGCCTTGGGCAGTACCAGGGTGTCGCCATATGTCTTATTGAACTTCTCAACTATCTCTCTTGTCTGTTCGATCATCGGGAGCTGGTCTTCGCCTACAGGTACGATCGTTGCATCAAACGCGGTTATATCGGCCGCCTGCGATATGGGATAGCAGAAGAAACCGACCGGAAGTCCTTCATCGGCAAAGCCCCTCATCTGAATCTCTGATTTTACGGTAGGGTTACGTGACACACGGGCCGTGGTAACAAGGTTCATATAATAGAAGGTAAGCGAATGCAGCGCAGGCAGGGCAGACTGCACGCATATGGTCACCTTATCCGGATCAAGTCCCACCGACAGGTAATCAAGTACGACATTTATTATATTGTCCCTTATCTTACCGGGATTATCTGCATTATCCGTAAGCGCCTGATCATCGGCGATAAGGATGTTGATATCATCAAACTCACCGCTGTTCTGCAGTTCCACACGTCTCTTTAAGGATCCCACATAATGGCCAAGGTGAAGCCTTCCCGTAGGCCTGTCACCTGTCAGTATTATCTTCTTACTGCTCTCCATGTCTTATCTTTCCTCCATATATGCTTCTTATATTCATTACTGTATCCTGTCTTCGTCAAAATCAGCCGATCAGGTGTCCTGTCTTCTGTCACTCACTGTATAATTGGCTCTGATATAATCGCCAAGATACCTTGAGAACTTCCCGGCACCCAACGTGTTCAGATGGCTTCCTCCATCGGGTGTATCCGAGCTGTAATCAAGTCCGATCTCATTATTTTTATCATCGAAATTAATGTACGATAAACCGTACTCTTTTGCTATCTCATTGATCTGATCATCATAATCCCTGCTCCAGTTGGGTGAATGTGCCGGAACCTTAAAGATCATGACCTGGATCCCCCTGGCCTGACACTCTTCAATGGATCTTCTCAGGTATTCAACATTCTTCGGCGAAAGGGTCGTATCCCCTTCTCTTGTGTATATAAGCTCTCCCGGCTCCGCCGCCTCAACCTCATCATCAGGCAGGTATCCGTTCACCGTCACCGGTTTATTGTAATACGCATACTTAAAATCATCAAGTGTAAGCTCCTTCCAGCGCGTGTGGAACCTGAAAAGAGGCATTATATAGTCAGCCATCTTCTCATCCTCTCCCATTGAAGCCTTGATGCACTTTATCTTTGAAGGCGTTAGCCTCATTCCATCCAGCGCCTTACGGGTACTCGGTTCTTCAACAAAGTCATCCCCATACTTGATAAAGGTCGTATCGATACATACAAGTTCAGGCGTATGCCATCTAAGGGCATCCTCTATCATATAGTAGGATATCCACATGGGCTGTGAGGCATTGGCACGCAGATAAGCCGATATCCCCTGTTCTTCCATAAGTACCCGGGGATCGATCCCTGAATGAACCGTCGATGAACCAACGAAGATCACATCCGTATCTTTGGCCTTAGGATAATACTCCTGCGTTATGCGCCCGTCCTGATTCTCAAATATATATTTAGGCATGAAAATCCTGTTGAGCGTGATAACCAGAAAGATGATCAATCCAAGTTTAATTAATGCAAAAATAAATTCTTTAAAGTTCTTGTACAATTTCATACCATTTTCTTGCAATACGAACATTTTAATGTCGATTATATCAGAACGCCCCGTATATGAAGCTTCCGGCATCATATCCCGGACCGTAATATCCTAATACCGATACCGCCACGATAAGGAGGGAGAGAACCACCCACTGAGCAGGAACCGGCAGCCTGAATATCCTCTCTCTCACACTGCCCTTCCTCTGAACAAGGTCGAATGCAAACATCACCAGTATCGCAATGACCGCCACTATGAAATCTTCCTTTGGAAGGGACAGATTTTCATACACAGTCTCAAGCCTGAACGAAGACCAGTCCGTAAATATAAGCCTGAACGCATTGAAGGCCGAAGGCACATCCTTACTTATATCAAAGATACGCAAAAATGACATGAGCCAGAAGGTCTTTATGACCCTGTAGGCTCTCATCATGAAGCCGGCTTCATTAAGCTTATGCTTCTCCACGATCCTTTGAGATACCGGTTCCAATTCTGTCCCGAGTATTATAAAGAAGCAGTTAAAGAGGCCCCATACAACGTACCGGTTCTGAGATCCGTGCCACATACCCGTGGTAAACCAGACAATGAACATGGGAATGTATATGGGTATCCTTTTACCAAGCCAGGTAACCGGCCCTGCCAATGCATTCTTTTTATCACCAAGAGAACTTCCCGCTTCCCTACATTTCTTACCAAGCTTTATAATCCCCTTGTTCAGAGACAGGGGGTAAAAGATATAATCCTTAAACCAGGTACCCAGAGTAATGTGCCATCTTGTCCAGTATTCGGAGATTGATTTTGAGAAAAAAGGCCTGTTGAAGTTCTCGGCAAGCCTTATCCCGAACATCTCGGCAACACCGAGTGCAACGTCAATACCGCCCGAAAAGTCACCGTATATCTGCATCGAATAGAAAAAGACCGCCAGCAGTATGTAGAAGCCCTTATAGGTCTCCCGCTGTGCTATTGTATCGCTCACATAGGCGGCCAGCCTGTCGGCAATGACAAGCTTTTTAAAGAGACCCCACATGATGCGGTAGAAGCCTGACTTTATCCTGTCAAAATCAAATGTTACTTCCTTATACAATTCCGGTGCCAGTTCACCGAACCGGCTAATGGGGCCCTGTATTATCTGCGGAAAGAATGAAGTAAAGAGGGCGAACTTAAAGAAGTTGCACTCCCGCTCATATTTACCGTAGTAGATATCAATAAGATATCCCATGGTCTGAAATGTATAAAAGGAAATACCCAGCGGGATCACATAATTCTTAAATGGTATAAAATCAGTCCGGCCGAACCTGTTTAACCTGAACAGGTTAATATAGGCTATGGCCCAGTCGGCATATTTTAAATACACTAAAATACCAAAGTTGATCAAAAGCCCGGCCGCAAGTATAAGCTTCTGCTTCTTCTTAACTCCCGCCTTATAGGCCTTCTTCTCTTCTTTGGTAAGCGATTCCTTGTTCTCACTTAAGTACTTCTTCTGCTCTGCACTCCTCTTCTCAATTAGCATCGCGCATATATATGCCGACACTGTTGTGATCAGTATGTATGCAATATTATCAAAGCCCGTCCATGTATAGAAGACATAGCTTGCTACAAGCAGCACCACCCACCGTATCTTCTTCGGAAAAATGTAATACACTGCCAGCACGCAGGCAACAAACAGAGCAAAAGTGATTGAAATAAAGGACATTTAATTACTCTTCCTCTAATGACTTTACCATCTTGTAAATAGCCTGAGCCGAATTGAAGTTCTCCGGGATCATATGCTCGGCTGTTATCTCGATATCGAATTCGTCCATGAGTTCGCCGACGATATTAACGACATCGAAGGAATCGAATATCCTCTTGTCGATAAGGCCGGTCTCCGTTTCATAGTCAACCTCGGGATGTACACCCTTAAGGATCTCAATGATAGTGTCCATTTTATTACTCCTTTATTATCTAAATCATACCCTTGAGCTTCACACGGTCAACCTTACCGTTGTGGAGCATGGGCATTTCATCCAGTTTATGAAGCACATTGGGCAGCATATAACGCTGAAGTCGCTTCTTAATCTCTTCCATGATCGATATATCATCATAGTTATCGGACTCATAGAAGAGGATTATTTTCTGTTTTTCCTGCTCGAAAAGACAGCATGCATTCTTCATGTTGGGAAGAGCCATGACCGCAGTCTCGATCTCACCAAGCTCTATACGGTGGCCCATATGCTTGATCTGGAAATCCTTACGCGATACAAAAACAAGCTCCTTGCGGTCATTGTACTTTGCCAGGTCACCGGTCCTGTATATCTTCTCGGTGTAGTACGGATTTAATGGGTTCTGCACGAACACCTCATCACTCTTCTCCCTGGCATTGTAATATCCCAGTGCCAGACAGGAACCCTTGACGCATATCTCGCCCGTGATATCGGAGCGTGTGATAAGCTTGTCATCTTCATCAAGCAGAAATACCTCGGTATTCTTAAAGGCCCTGCCGATCGGTATCGTCTCATCATCCGCATAGTCGCGGTCCACAATATAGTAAGTGCACACACCGGTTATCTCTGTAGGCCCGTATATCTGCACAAATACCGCATCGGGATAATTATCCTTCCAGTAATTGTATACCTTCGTGGGCATGGATTCCGCGCCGAAGATGACTTTGCGAAGCTTATCCGGACGGATCGACTTAAAGCCCTTGAAGGTCGATACCATCTTCATTGCCGACGGCACCCATCGAACGGTTGTTATTTCATATTTCTGTAAAAAGTCAAGCAGCTTAAGGGGAATCGAAAAATACTCAAGGGGCACGATGCCCATTGAACCGGCCGCCTTAAGCGTGCAGTAAATGTCGATAAGGGATGCATCAAAATAGAAGGGAGCCTGATTGGCGATAACGTCATCCTCCCTTATATCTATCTCTCTGCAGAACTGCTCAACGTAATCAATAAGTGAACGATGGCTTACAACAACACCCTTGGGTACACCTGTCGAACCCGAAGTGTATAGCACGTACACAGGATCCGTATCGATGGCCTGCGACATCCTCTTATTTAGAAGTTCTTCATCAACCGGAGTCTCGATCATCTCCTCGAATATGAAGACATTATTGGAGAACTTCCTTGCAAGGTCGTAATGGGCCATATCCGTTATGACCGCTGCAGGCTTCAGATTCTCGACTATAAGCCTTATGCGCATGTCGGGCATGTTGGTATCAAGGGGAACATAGAAGTTCCTGCTTGCAACGGTACCCCAGAAGGCAGCCAGAACCGCCGGCGACTTCTCCATATAGATAAGGACGGGCCTGCACTTAACATTAAGCTTCTTGATAAGCTTGGTTCCTATTGCCTTTACCTCATCAAGCATATGCCCATAGGTATAGCTTATCTCCTCATCGAAATATGCACATTTATCAGGTGACTTTGCAGCCGCCTCTTTAAGATATTCCAATATGTTTATCTTCATAATTTATTTGAACACTACCTTCTTGAAGTTCTTCTTACCCTTCTTCACAACCTTGCCGTCGCCGAAGTCCTCAGGCGCAAAGCTTAAGAACAGGTCTGTTACCTTCTCGCCGTCAACAGTCACGCCGCCGCCCTCAACACTCCTTCTCGCATCGGACCTTGAAGTAGCCATGCCGGCCTTGACAAGGATAGCCTGAATATCGATGGCTCCGTCCTTAAGATCCTCTGAAGTTATCTCAACAGTGGGCATATCGGCAGAATCACCCGATGTAAAGATCGCGCGGGCTGCATTCTGTGCCTTTACCGCTTCCTCCTCACCGTGGACAAGCTTGGTAAGCTCGAAGGCCAGTATCTCCTTGGCCTCGTTGAGCTGAGCTCCTTCCCACTTATCCATCTTATCAATCTCCTCGAGAGGCAGGAAGGTGAGCATACGGATGCACTTAAGCACATCAGCATCCGCAACATTCCTCCAGTACTGGTAAAAATCATACGGTGTGGTCTTCTCGGGATCGAGCCATACAGCTCCCTTCTCCGTCTTACCCATCTTCTTACCCTCAGAGTTAAGAAGGAGGGTTATAGTCATTGCCTCGGCATCATTCTTGCCAAGCTTCTTGCGGATAAGCTCGCGTCCTCCCAGCATATTTGACCACTGGTCGTCGCCGCCGAACTGAAGGTTGCATCCGTACTTTCTGTAAAGCTCCAGGAAATCATAGCTCTGCATTATCATATAGTTAAACTCAAGGAAAGTGAGGCCTCCATCCCTGTCCATACGCTGCTTGTAGCACTCGGCCCTGAGCATATTCGATACCGAGAAGTAAGGGCCGACCTCGCGGAGCATATCAACATAATTAAGGTCCATGAGCCAGTCGGCATTATTGACCATTATGGCCTTGCCATCCGAAAAGTCAATGAACCTGCTCATCTGCTTCTTAAAACACTCGATGTTATGGGCAATCGTTTCCTTGGTCATCATCTTACGCATATCTGTCTTGCCCGAAGGATCACCGATCATTCCCGTACCGCCTCCGAGAAGTGCGATGGGCTTATTACCGGCCATCTGCAGCCTCTTCATAAGACAGAGGGTCATAAAATGTCCCACGTGCAGGCTGTCAGCCGTAGGGTCAAAACCTATATAGAAAACTGCCTTACCGTTATCGATAAGATCCTTTATTCCCTTTTCGTCCGTCACCTGGGCGATGAGTCCCCTGGCAACCAGTTCGTCATAAATCTTCATAATATCCTCCGTAATCTCATTTTACAAATAACATAAACAGAAGTATTTTATCACACAACTGCAATAATGAAAAGCAAAAAAGGAGCCCGCATGCGCGAGCCCCTTAACAATTCAAAATTAGGATTACAGCTGAGGACCTGCCTTAACAAGTGCCTTACCTGCATCGTTGGTCTCATACTTAGCAAAGTTCTTGATGAACCTGCCTGCAAGATCCTTAGCCTTTGTCTCCCACTCGGAAGCATCAGCGTATGTATCTCTGGGATCAAGGATTCCGCTGTCAACTCCGGGAAGCTCTGTGGGAACTTCGAAGTTGAAGTAAGGGATCTTCTTGGTAGGAGCCTTAAG
>JAILCT010000090.1 GCA_024690425.1 Lachnospiraceae bacterium
CGCCAAATTGCAGTAATTGTTGACATATAAGGTGAAATTAACTATAATGGCTTTAATGCTGGAAACAGCGAAAATACTAGTATAAGGAGAGTTACAAATGAACAAATCAGAATTAGTTGATGCAATGGCTAAGAAGGCCGGATTATCTAAGAAAGACGCTGAAGCAGCTCTTGGTGCTTTTACCGATACAGTTGCTGCAACACTTAAGAAGGGTGACAAGGTTCAGCTTGTTGGCTTTGGTACATTTGAAGTAGCTAAGAGGGCTGCAAGAGAAGGTAAGAATCCTCAGACAGGCGCCAAGATCAAGATCGCTGCCTGCAAGGCTCCTAAGTTCAAGGCTGGTAAGGCACTCAAGGATACTGTTAATAAGAAATAATTAACGATGAACGGAGGCCGGGGGAAATAACCCCCGGCTTTTTTAAGCTTATGACGGGGATGACCGATTCGGTAAAGGAAGATTAAAATGGCAGATTCTAAATTATCGGTATTTAAACAGAATGGTGACGAGAGAGGGTACCTTGTTGCAATGGAGGGTGAGTCGGAAGGGATTCCCTTCCTTATCCGCAGGGCCTTTTATATATATGGATCGGACAGGGATGTTGTAAGGGGATGCCATGCCAATTACAATACCGAATTCGTTCTGATAAATGTTCAGGGAAGGTGCAGGGTCAAGACCGATAACGGACTTGGCAGCATAATAGATTATGAACTTAATGAGCGCAACGAGGGCGTATATATACCGGCGATGGTATGGAAGGATATGTATGATTTTTCCCCTGACTGTATAATGCTGGCCCTTGCGAGCGAACATTACGATCCCGATGAATACATAAGGGATTACGACCTTTTCGTTAAGCGCGTCAGGGAGGATGGAAACAGGATGATCAGGCCTCTCGATGAGAAGGATGCCCCCTTTATGCTCGAATGGATGCAGGATCCCGAGATCAACCGCTTCTTCAAGTTTGCCCTTATGGATATAGACATAGAGAAGGCGAAGCACTTTATAAAGAAGGCGCAAAGGGAGAATGAGAATGATGACGAACCCAACAATCTTCATTACGCGGTCGTGGACGGCAAGGATGAATATATGGGTACGGTGAGCCTTAAGAATATAAACTGGCAGGACAGGACTGCGGAATATGCGATCAGCACGAGAAAGTGCGCCAAGCACAGGGGCTATGGTCAGTTTGCGACAAGGGAGATAATAAAGAAGGCCTTCGAGGTTCTTCCTCTTGAGAGGGTGTTCCTCTATGTCCTTCCCGAGAATGAAGCTGCGATCAAAATGTATAAAAAGTGCGGTTTTATCGAAGAGCCCTCAAGGGACAGCATAGAATCCGTAAGGGGAAGGGAAGTCCGCAGGATGTACCTTAAGATCGACAGGGATGATTATTATTCGAATAAGCATTAGAGAGGAAATACAATGTATCTTATCTTTAAATACATTACCTTTGCTTTGACGGCACTTATGTGTCTGTACGCACTCACAGGAAAAAAGGAGACACATCGGACAGGGTCTGATGTGTCGGTTATTGATAAGGGGGCAGGGCTTCTTGACAGGCTCTGGCTTCCCGCACTGCTCGTGATCTTTGCGGTATTCTGCTTTACAAGGTTTTACGAACTTGATAAAGTACCTGCAGGTGTTCATCTTGACGAGATAGGATACTGGTATGATGCCCATAACCTTGCGGTCTACGGGACTGACAGGATGGGTTCGAGATACCCGGTTCTGCCGGCTTCTTAC
Source organism: Lachnospiraceae bacterium (assembly GCA_024690425.1). The sequence continues at coordinate 1,742 of JAILCT010000090.1, forward strand.
GGTGACGGCCATAACCCGATGTACTGCTACATGTGCATGGTGATGCTTAAGTTTTTCCCCTTTTCCGTGAAGCTGATGAGGGCTGTCATGGGGATAAGTGCGATCCCCATGTTTTTTGCATCCTTCGGCATCATCTATCAGATATACGAGAGCAGGCGGTGGGCACTATTGGGGCCGGTATTTGTGACCGTTATGCCCTATATCTTTGCCGCGAACAGATGGGGGCTTAATGCCAACCAGATGCTCTATGTCTGTTCCGTGATGCTGTATTTCCTTATAAAGGCCATCAAGTATGACAGGCTGCGTGATTACATACTCTCAGGAGTATTCTTCGGGCTAAGCCTGCTCACATACCACCTGTCCTATATCATGATGCCCCTGTTCTTTGTCCTTATCTTTGTTTACCTTATCATCGTAGGGAAGTTTAAGTGGAAGAACGCCTTTGGAGCATTTATCCCCTTTGCCCTTATAGGCATGCCTACCTTTATAGAGCAGCTTATAAACCTGGGACTTGTAGAACCCTTTTACTTCCTCGGATCCGATTATCCCAGGCTTACATCCTACAGGGTGGGTGAGATAGCCCCGATAAACCTTATCAAAAATATGGGAAACATAAGGGCCCTTATTTTCGGGGATCCCGTTTACAACTATAATTCGGTAAGGGAGTTCGGCACCGTATACTGGGCAATGATCCCGCTCCTTTTTGCCGGATTCATAACGGCACTTATCGCTCTTGCAAAATCACTTAAGAAGAAGGAACCGGATCTTCTCTCGCCCTTCATCCTTTATGCGCTTGCCGTGTATCTGGGCTTCATAAGCGTCATCGGCTGCAATGTTTACAAGGGCAATGCCATCTACATAAGCTTTATAGTGTTCATCGTGGCGGGACTTAAGTTCATGGCCGACCGTAAGAAGGAAGTATGCATCCTTGCATCACTTGCGCTTATCGCGCTTTCCTTCCTCCTTTATTCCGAATTCTATTTCAGGAGGATCACACCGGCATACGGACTGCAGGCCCTCTTTAAATCAGCCGAACCGGGTGATATGCTTAAGTATGAGGAAGCGGTCTACAATCCCACGGGCGATAAGACGGTCTATATGGAGCTTAACTATGAGGACCGCGATTACTGTGAGTGGCTGCTGGCCCTCTACCTTGAGATCCCATATGAGGAATTCAATAAGTATGATTTCGCCGCGAAGGAGATGTTTGAGAAGGGCGCTTCCGCGGAGGAAGTATACAGGAGCGTTCCGCTTTACAATTTAAGGCTTGCATTTCCGGAGGAATTTGACGAAAATGAAGATGCAGTCTATATACTGGGTAATAACTGGGACCATATATCGGGATACCTTACAAGCATAGGATTTGAATGCGATACCACTTTCCCGGGATATAAGATCCTGCACAGGTGATAATACGATAGCAGATTAAGGACAGACTATGGATAAGACAGGCGAAAAGACAAGAAAGATCGGAAAGCTTTCAATAGTGATACCGGTATACTTCAATGAGGAAAACCTCTATCCCCTCTACGACAGCCTTAAGAACGAGGTGTTTGACAGGGTGGATCACGAATGCGAAGTGATCATGGTAAATGACGGTTCGAAGGATTCAAGCTGGCAGATAATACAGGAGCTTGCCGGCAGGGATGACCGTATCAGGGGGATCACGCTTTCCCGCAATTTCGGTTCGCATGCTGCGATTCTGTGCGGCCTGTCAAATGCAACGGGTGACTGCGCCGTCGTAAAGGCTGCTGACCTGCAGGAGCCCACATCCATGATACTTGAGATGGTAAATGAATGGGAGAAGGGCTATAACGTTGTCCTTGCCGTGCGCGAGGGCAGGGAGGAGAGCAGGTCTCAGACGGCATTTGCCAACCTCTATTACGGGATAGTGAGAAGGTTCGCACTTCCTTCCATGCCAAAATCAGGCTTCGACGTCTATCTTGTCGACCGCAGGGTCATCGAAGTGCTCGACAAGCTCGATGAGAGGAATTCAGCGCTTACCGGACAGATACTCTGGTCCGGATTTAAGACCAAGGAGGTCATGTATACAAGGCTTGCCAGGGAAGCCGGCAAGAGCAGGTGGACGTTAAAGAAGAAGATACGGCTTGTCATGGATACCCTCTTTTCCTTCTCGTCCCTGCCGATCACCCTTGTTTCGACGGTGGGAGTCTTCTCCTTCCTTGGAGCCATTGCCTGGGCGATCGTAGAGATAGTTCTCAAGTTATCGGGAAGGATTGTTGTGGAAGGCTGGACCCTTCTGTTCATTTTCAGCCTCGGAAGCTTCGGCATCACCATGCTGACGCTGGGAATACTGGGTGAGTACCTGTGGCGGACATTTGATGCCGGCCGGAACCGCCCTCCTTATATAGTTGAGGATGAGACGGTAAGGATTGACTGAAATACTTAAATTGTGCTTGCATTTTGTGACAAAGAGTGCTAATGTGTTTATGTTGAATGATGTTATGAAAGTGGACTTGCAGGAGTCCACTTTTTTGTGTAGAGCACTTGGCGAGGTCTTTTCGAGCCTAGTGCGAACCACATCTGTGCACTTAACGAGGTATTGTCGAGTTTAGTGCAGCAGATGGTGTAGAGCACTTGGCGAGGTCTATAATTGTCAAAAAAAGAAACCATTGAATCCAAAACCGAAGAACTCATAACCCCGATCCTTGACAGGATAGGCTTTGAACTGTGGGATGTCGAGTACGTCAAAGAGGGTGCCGACTATTACCTCAGGGCTTATATCGACAAAGAGAACGGCATTACGATAGATGACTGTGTGGAAGTGAGCCGTGCCCTGTCGGATGAGCTGGACAGGGAGGACTTTATCGAGGATGCCTACATACTCGAGGTCAGCTCGCCGGGTCTTGGCAGGGTCCTTAAGAAGAACAAGGACTTTGAACGCTCGATCGGCCGTATGGTGGAGCTTAAGACCTACAAGCCGCTTGACGGCAGCAAGGAGTTTACCGGAACGCTCCGCTCCTTTGACAAGGATACCGTGACGATAGATACGGACGGGACTGAGCGTGATTTTGCAAGGGCTGATATAGCCAAGATAAACCTGTACGTTGAATTTTAAAACAAGGAATAAATAAATCCCAGGAGGAGAGAAATGAACAAGGAATTATTGGAGGCGCTTGATGCACTCGAAAAAGAGAAGGAGATAAGTAAGGAATCATTATTCGAAGCAATAGAGAATTCGCTTATCCAGGCATGTAAGAATCACTTCGGCAAGGCCGACAACGCCAAGGTCACGATCGACCGCGAGACGGGTGATTTCAGGGTGTATGCCGAGAAGACCGTGGTAGAGAGCAGGGATGACGTAGAGGATCCCGTACTTGAGATAGCACTGGCAGATGCACAGGTTATCGATAAGAATGCCAAGGTCGGTGATGTTATCGAGATCGATATCAAGAGCAAGGAATTCGGACGTATTGCCGCCACGAACGCCAAGAACGTTATCCTTCAGAAGATAAGGGAGGAGGAGCGTGCAGTCCTCTTCAACCAGTTCTACGGTAAGGAAAGAGAGATCGTCACAGGTATCGTTCAGAGGTATGTTGGAAGGAATATAAGCATAGACCTCGGTAAGGCGGAAGCACTGCTTTCGGAGGTTGAACAGGTTAAGTCCGAGCATCTTCGTCCCACTGACAGGGTCAAGGTGTATATATACGAAGTAAAGGATACGACCAAGGGTCCCAAGATACTTGTATCACGTACTCATCCCGAGCTCGTCAAGAAGCTCTTTGAGTCAGAGGTTGCCGAGGTAAAGGACGGTACGGTCGAGATAAAGGCTATTGCCCGTGAAGCGGGATCACGTACCAAGATCGCAGTGTGGAGTCATAATCCCGATGTGGATCCCGTAGGTGCCTGCGTAGGTATGAACGGATCGCGTGTAAACGCCGTTGTAGATGAGCTCCGCGGTGAGAAGATCGATATAATCTGCTGGGATGAGAACCCCGGTATCCTGATAGAAAATGCATTATCACCCGCCAAGGTTGTTTTCGTTATCGCTGACGGCGATGAGAAGACTGCCAAGGTTGTTGTTCCCGATACGCAGTTATCACTTGCCATAGGTAAGGAAGGTCAGAATGCAAGGCTTGCTGCCCGTCTTACCGGATTCAAGATCGACATCAAGTCAGAGACCCAGGCCAAGGATACTCCCGGCTTCCGTCTTGAGGACTACTATGATGACGAGGAAGAATATTACGATGAGGAAGGCTACGAGGGCGAATACGAAGAAGGCGAGTATGCCGAGGGTGAGTATGCCGAAGAAGGCTACGAAGAGGAATATGAGCCCGTGGAAGAAGACGCTGAAGCTTCCGGTGAAGCTGAAGAGACAGAGGAGTAGTCTTATATGGAAAAGAGGGTTCCCGAAAGGACCTGCATCGGCTGCGGCATGAAAAGTCACAAGGATGAACTTGTAAGGATCGTACTGTATAAGGATGATGAAACAGGCGATGATGTCCGTATCGCGGTTGACGGATCGGGCAGGATGAAGGGCCGCGGGGCATATCTGTGCAGGAAGCCTGAGTGCCTTGAACTTGCGATAAGGAAGAAGGCCTTAAACAGGGCGTTTAAGCAGGCGATAGGGCAGGAACTGACAGATGAACTTAAGGAGAGCTTCATTAAGGAGGTCAAGTGAAACCCGATAAGGTATTACAGATGCTCGGCATGGCACAGAAGGCCGGAGCTGTCGGAAGCGGCGGCTTTATGACCGAGAGTGATATTAAGGCCGGCAAGGCTTTTCTGGTGGTGGTCGCTTCCGATTCGTCGGATAACACCAGGAAGGAATTCAGGGATATGTGTGAACATTACAGTGTTCCGATCCGCTTCTACGGGAGCAGGGAGGATCTGGGGCACTGCATAGGCAAGGAGTTCCGTGCATCGCTTGCGGTGACGAATGAGGGGCTTGCCCGGAAGATACTGGATCTTATAGATTCGGATAAGTTGGTAAGGAAAGACGAGGTGTTGTAGGTTGGCAAAGATGAGAATATATGAATTTGCAAAGGAGTTGGACATATCGGGTAAGGACGTGGTTGCCCTCTTGGCAGAACTGGGCGAAGATGGCAAGTCGGTATCGTCCTCGATCGATGATGATCTTCAGGACAAGGTAAGGAAGAAGCTGTCCGGAGGCAAGACAAAGGCGGCAGACAAGCCTAAGAAGACTGAGGAAGCTGCAGAGGTTAAGAAGCCCGCTGAGAAGAAGGCCCCTGAGAAGAAGGCCGAGGCTCCGGATCAGGAAGCCCCTAAAAAAGCGGCTCCTGCAAAAACCGAACCTTCAGTCAAGGCGGCACCTGCGAAGGCACCTGCCTCAAAGGATGAACCCCAGAAAAAGAAGAAACCCAACATCATCATAGTTAACCGTCATAATGCACCCGGAGCACCCGCATCAAGACCCGGCGCAGGCCAGGGAAGAGGAGGCCAGCAGGGCGGAAGCCGCCCCGGCCAGGGAGGCAATACATTTGTACGTCCTACACAGAGGCTCATCAAGCCTAATGTACCGCGTACGGCAAACATGATGGTGAACAGGGAGGAGGCTCCCGCAAGAGGTACAGAGAATGAGCAGAAAAACGCAGCCACCGTTAAAGAAAATGTTGCAAAGAGGCCGGAGGGTGTACAGAGCAATACTCGTCCTGTCAGGGATAACGGCAATAGTGCTAACAGCACTGGAAGAGCTCCGGAACGTAGAGAAAAGACGCAGGAAACAAGAAGACCTGCCCAGGGACCCGGACGTGACAGCCAGGGAAGAGATGCAAGGGGAGGACGCCCCGGAGACCGCGGTGAGCGACGCGACAATGTAAAGAGCGGTATCTCCATCGCATTTGGCTCCGATCAGAAGGGAGCCGGCAAGGACAACCGCCGTGACGATTCCAAGAAGAGCAGGGATAAGAACCGCAAAGATATAGCCTTCAACAATGAGGATGGATTCCGCGGAGGCAAGCAGGTCAAGGGAAGTAAGGCCGGCAAGTTCATCAAGCCTGTCGAGAAGCCCAAGGAGGCACAGGAAGAAGAGAAGATCAAGGTCATCACTCTTCCCGAGTCACTTACGATCAAGGACCTTGCTGACAAGATGAAGGTACAGCCTTCAGTCATCGTTAAGAAGTTATTCCTTCAGGGTAAGGTGGTTACCGTCAATCAGGAGATAAGCTACGAGCAGGCCGAGGAGATCGCTGTCGAGTTCGATATCCTGTGCGAGAAGGAAGTTGTTGTAGATGTTATAGAGGAACTCCTTAAGGAGGAAGAAGAGGATACCAGCAAGATGGTTAAGCGTCCTCCCGTTATCTGCGTAATGGGACACGTTGACCACGGTAAGACATCCCTTCTTGACTGCATAAGGAAGACCAACGTTATCGACCGTGAGGCAGGCGGTATCACCCAGCATATCGGTGCTTATGTTGTCAAGGTCGGCGACCAGAAGATCACCTTCCTTGATACACCGGGTCATGAAGCCTTCACCGCGATGCGTATGAGGGGTGCCAATTCAACGGATATCGCGATCCTGGTTGTTGCAGCCGATGACGGTGTCATGCCTCAGACTGTCGAGGCCATCAACCATGCCAAGGCAGCAGGTATTGAGATCATAGTGGCAGTAAATAAGATAGATAAGCCCAGCGCCAATGTTGACCGTGTTAAGCAGGAGTTATCCGAGTACGAGCTCATTCCCGAGGACTGGGGCGGAAGCACGGTGTTCGTTCCCGTTTCGGCCAAGTCGGGCGAGGGTATCGAGAACCTTCTCGATATGATCCTTCTTACCGCAGACATCCTTGAGCTTAAGGCCAATCCCAAGAGAAAGGCCCGCGGTCTCGTCATCGAGGCCCAGCTTGATAAGGGACGCGGTCCCGTGGCTACGGTCCTTGTCCAGAAGGGTACCCTTAAGGTCGGTGATTATATCGCTGCAGGTGCCTGCCACGGTAAGGTAAGGGCCATGATAGACGACAAGGGTAAGAGGGTTAAGGAGGCAGGTCCTTCCACTCCTGTTGAGATCCTGGGTCTTAATGATGTTCCCGGAGCAGGCGAGATCTTCGTATCTCCCGACAACGATAAGGAAGCAAGGAACTTTGCCCAGACCTTCATCTCACAGAACAAGGTCAAGCTGCTTGACGATACCAAGAACAAGATGTCCCTTGACGATCTCTTCAACCAGATCAAGGAGGGCGATCTTAAGGAACTTAACCTTATCATCAAGGCCGATGTCCAGGGTTCTGTTGAGGCTGTTAAGGAGAGCCTTGTCAAGCTCACCAACGAAGAAGTCGTTGTCAAAGTCATCCATGGCGGCGTAGGTGCCATCAACGAGTCGGATGTTGTGCTTGCTTCAGCATCCAATGCCATAATCATAGGATTTAACGTGCGTCCCGATGCAACGGCCAAGAACATCGCCGAGACAGAGGGTGTTGATATAAGACTGTACAATGTTATCTACAAGGCTATCGAGGATGTCGAGGCAGCCATGAAGGGAATGCTCGATCCTGTATTCGAAGAGAAGGTCATCGGTCATGCCGAGATCAGGCAGATATTCAAGGCTTCGGGTGTCGGCAATATTGCAGGTTCCTATGTGCTTGACGGTGTGTTTGAGCGCGGCTGCCAGGTACGTATCACCCACGAGGGCGAGCAGATATTCGAGGGTAACCTTGCATCCCTTAAGAGGTTCAAGGATGATGTCAAGGAAGTCAAGGCAGGCTTCGAGTGCGGTCTTGTATTCGAGGACTTCAATGACTTTGAAGAGCTTGATGTCGTTGAGGCTTATAAGATGGTGGAAGTGCCGAGATAACGGGCAGCCTTAAAGCAAAGGCGGAATGAAACGGATATGAGAAAGAACAGTATAAAAAACACAAGAATAAATGCAGAGGTCCAGAAGGAACTCGCCAACCTTATAAGGTCTGAGATCAAGGACCCGAGAGTGGGCCCTATGACCTGTGTTACCGACGTGGAGGTGGCTCCCGATCTTAAGACCTGCAAGGTATGGGTGTCAACCCTTGGGGATGAGAGTGCACTTACGGAAACCATTAAGGGACTTAAGAACGCCGAAGGTTTCCTGCGCAGGCAGCTTGCGGCCAGCCTTAACCTTCGGAACACTCCGGAGCTTCGCTTCATAGCCGATACATCGATAGAATACGGCATGAAGATGAACAAGATCTTAGACGAGATCGGCACGGATGCTGATGAGGAAATGTAATATGATAGAAAATCTGCTTGAAGAAATAGGAAATGCCGGGTCGATAGGTATAACGGGTCATGTACGTCCCGACGGGGACTGCGTGGGTTCGGTCCTTGGCATGTATGCGTATCTTTCGAATGTATATAAGGATGCGGTGATCAAGGTCTTCCTCGAGACGCCGCCCGATTACTTCGAATTCATGAAGGGTTATGACAAGATTGATACGACCTTTGCATACCCCGGTCAGTTCGATGTCTTTTTGTCGCTCGATGCGGGTGACATTGAACGTATCGATAAGGCCAAGAAGTTATTCCTTGGAGCTAAGAAATCGATATGCATTGACCATCATGTGAGCAACCAGGGCTTTGGTGATGTGTGTCATCTTGAGCCTGATGCTTCATCAACCTGCGAGATACTTACCCGCATGTTTGAAGATAAATATATGGACGTGGATGTTGCGAAGGCCCTTTATACGGGTATCGCACATGATACAGGAATATTCCGTTTTTCATGCACGGGAGCGGACACTTTCTTAGCGTTATCCAAGCTTGTGAAGTATGATTTTGACGGATCAAGGATAACGGATGAGACCTTCCTTCAGAAGACCTATGTGCAAAATCAGGTGCTGGGGCGTTCGCTGCTTGAATCCATCCTCTTTATGGATGGCAGGTGCGTTGCTTCGAGCATGGATAAGAGGGCCATGGACTTCTACGGGGTCGATGGCAAGGACCTTGAGGGCATAGTCAATCAGCTCCAGGTTACCAAGGGAGTTGAAGTTGCGATATTCATGTATGAGATAGGTACGCTTGAGCATAAGGTCAGCATGCGCAGCAACGGTGTTGTTGACGTTTCCAAGGTCGCTTCCTACTTCGGCGGCGGCGGTCATGTCAGGGCAGCTGGCTGCAACATGCACGGAACCTTCTATGATGTTATAAACAACCTGTCCCTTCATATCGAAGAGCAGTTAAAAGAGGCTGGGGATTAATACTTGCACGGAATCATAAATATATACAAGGAGCGGGGCTTCACATCTTTTGACGTGGTGGCCAAGCTTCGCGGGATCACGCATGTTAAGAAGATAGGGCATACGGGGACGCTCGATCCCGATGCGGAGGGAGTCCTTCCGGTATGCATAGGCAATGCGACAGCCCTGTGCGACATGCTGACGGATAAGACAAAGGAATATGAGGCGGTGATGAGGCTGGGTATCACGACTGATACCCAGGACATATCAGGCACCTTATTGAAGGAAACGGACGTCAACCTTAGTGAGGCTGATGTCGTTTCATGTATGGATAAATTTACGGGAGACATAGAACAGGTGCCGCCCATGTACTCTGCGATCAAGGTCGGGGGTAAGAAGCTGTATGAGCTGGCCCGCCAGGGCAAGACCGTGGAGCGCAGTCCCCGCCCGGTAACCATCCATTCGATAGAGATACTGTCGATGGACCTGCCGAGAGTACGCATGAGGGTATCATGTTCCAAGGGGACCTATATAAGGACCCTCTGCCACGATATCGGTGAAGCCCTTGGATGCGGTGCATGTATGGAATCTCTGCTCCGTACAAGGTCGGGCCAGTTCTGTATAGACGATGCGGTAAGGCTCTCAACCGTTCAGGAATGGGCAGATGAGGGATTCCTTGAATCCCACCTTAGATCCGTTGAGGATATGTTCGCAGACTGCGAAGAGATACATGTATCACCCGAAGAAGACAAGCTTCTTCACAACGGCAACACACTGCGAAGAAGACAGGGCACTGAAGGACTAGCTTCGCGTCGGGACGGTTCTTCTGTCTTCATGTCCGCGGAAGAAGTAAGACACGGGGACGGTTCTTCTGTCTTCAGGGTATACGATTCGAAGGGTGTCTTCTACGGGGTTTATGAATACGACCCTAAACGAAAGATCTATAAACCGTACAAGATGTTCATTCCGTAACGGAACAGAGAAAGAGATAAGAAAGTATGCAGATAATCCAGGACACAATCAATTTTCACATTGACGACCCCACGGTCGTGACCATCGGCAAGTTCGACGGCATGCACAAGGGTCACGAGGCCATCTTCAACCGCATGCTTGAGTATAAGGACCAGGGCCTTAAGCTGGTCGTCTTTACCTTTGACATGCCGGTATCGGTCGTACTCAAGGGAAGCAGGGGCAAGGTCCTTACGACCCGTGTGGAGAAGCGCAGGATATTCAAGGCACTGGGTGTCGACTACCTGATAGAGTTCCCCTTCAATGAAAAGACAGCCTCGATAAGTGCCGATGAGTTTATAGATGACTTTCTCGTCGAGTCCCTTAACATGAAGGCGATAGTGATGGGAAGCGACTGCCGGTTCGGCCACAGGGGCATAGGAACCCCTGACATGCTTAGGCGCTATGCGCATAACTACGGCTACGAGGTTGAGGTGATCGATTACCTTACCAGTCAGGGCGAGAAGATATCATCCTCTAATATCAGGAGGCTCATAGAACAGGGTGATATCGGAAAGGCCAATGAACTCCTGATGAAGCCGTACTTTTTCTACGGTGAGGTCGTCCATGGCAATGAGATAGGACGTAAGCTGTCTATACCGACTGTCAATCTTGTTCCCAAGGAGAACAAGCTCATCGTTCCGAACGGCGTATACTTCTCGATCGTCAACATAGACGGAGAGAACTACCGCGCGATAACCAATATTGGGACCAAGCCTACCATTGAGGGTGAGGCCAGTGACAGGATAATAATAGAAAGTCACATATATGACTTTAACAGGGATATATACGGTAAGGAGGTTACCGTGAGCATCCTTGATTTTCTCCGGCCGGAGATGGCTTTTTCCTCACTCGATGCTCTTAAGGATCAGCTTAAGAGGGATGTGCAGCAAGGTGAAATATGGCACAAAAAACATTGAGGACACGGGGACGGTTCTTTCGTCCTCACATCAGCATCGTAATGAAAATGAAGACACAGGGACGGTTCTACTGTCCTCACATTAGGCTAAAATACATAAGACAGACTTGGATCAGTATATGATCAGGTCTGTTTTGCTTTTGGAGAGAGGTATGAAGACAAAAGAACCGTCCCCCTGTCCTCATGCATATTTAACAAAAAACGAGAAAAATCACCGCTGGCAAATGCATTAGGCTTTGTTATGTTTTTACAAAGTCACATTAATTCATATTTTTGGCTGTTCGATAAAACGATGTTATGGTATTCTTTTATCACTCATATTTCTACACAGCTAATTTTAATCAAATCTACAAAAGCAAAGGAAAAAGAATGAGCAGATCAGGAAGGATCAAATCAATTACAGGCATATACCATATCATGTTACGCGGGATGGATAAACGCGATATTTTTGCGGATGATATGGATCGACTGATTTTCACTAAGATAATTGAACGTGTTAAGAAACGATCGGGTTTCAAGTTGTATGCTTATTGCCTGATGGATAATCATGTCCACATGTTGCTCAGGGAAGGTGATGAACCGCTTGAGCTTATATTCAAGCGCATCGGGGTTTCTTATTCGGCATATTTCAACAGGAAATATGATCGCTGCGGCCATCTGTTTCAGGATCGATTCAGGAGTGAACCTGTAGAAACGATCGAGTATTTCATGGATGCCTTGAGGTATATATGCCAGAACCCGATAAAGGCAGGTTTATGTGACCGCGTTAAGGCTTATCCCTGGCTTGAATGTGGCGGTGTCAGGGACAGATCGGGCATGATCGATGACATTTCCGAGTATACATCGCTGTCCGGAGCCGCTCTGCTCTCATTTGTAAATTCGCGATGTGAGATGACGCACCTTGAAGAAGCCGTGAACAAACGCATGACTGATCAGGCAGCAGCTGTTTTGATATGCAAAATCACCCGATGCGGCAATCCTCGGGATTTAAGCTGCCTGGAAAGCAAAGCTCGAAACTTATCTCTGAGGACTTGTCTCAATTCGGGGGTTTCCGTTCGGCAACTTGCCCGGATAACCGGAATGAGCAAGAGCACGATAGAACGTATAAAGAAAGACAAATGAAGACACGGGGACGGTTCTTTTGTCCTCATTCGTTGACTATACAATATATAAGGACTATAATGTAACTAAATAATAGTTGCATAACAGTTATGCAAAAGAAAGAAGAACTCATAAGAAAACTGACTAGAAAGCCTTCACCAACTAATTTTACTATCCGTGAGCTTGATTCTCTTATGAAAAAATGCGGATGTAAAAAGTTTGAAAGCAGCAGGGGATCCGGAATTGGCTATTTACATGAAAAATCAAAAAGGATAGTTCAATTTGACGGACCTCATCCCGGTAATGAGTTATACAGATATCAGATAAAAATGATCATCAGTTTTCTCAGAGAGGTGGGTGAATTATTATGATCACTTCATTAATGGAATGCAAAGGGTATCGTGCCAAAATTGAATACGATAAGGAAGATATGATATTTGTGGGACATGTTATTGGAATTAATGATTCGGTTAATTTTCATGGCCGGTCAGTTGATGAATTGACTAAGGAATTTGACAATGCGATAAACAATTATCTTGATTATTGCAGACAGGCCGGTAAAGAACCGGAAAAAGAGTTCAGAGGATCTTTCAACATAAGAATAAAGCCCGAACAGCATAGAAGGATAGCTCTCTACGCTGCAGATGAAGGTATTACTATTAATCAGTTTGTATCACGTGCGATCGATGGTGAATTATCCAGGCTTGAAGGATGAATTGACCGGATGAGTATGTGAATGACGAAGGCATGGGGACGGTTCGGGTGAGGGTGAGGACACGGGGACGGTTCTACTGTCTTCATCCATCTTTAAAATCAGCACTTAGTCTGATAGCTGATCTTGATGAAGACAATAGAACCGTCCCCATGTCTTCAAGATGGATGAAGACAGTAGAACCGTCCCCGTGTCCTCACCTGTGTCTTCATGGTGTTTGCAGCAAGGTGAAATATGGCACAAAAAACACCGGTTTTAGCATGCCTGCTTGTTCGATTTTGACAAAATTGCTCAAAGGTCTTGTAACTTGAAAAATCATATTCTAAAATTATAATCGGTGAAAATCTGATTGGAGAGTGGATATGATAGCGACTACGCTTATAACCCTTGCGGGTGGACTTGGGTTGTTCTTGTTCGGAATGAGTCTTATGAATTCGGGAATTGAGAAGACGGCAGGTGCCAAGCTTCGAAACATCCTTGAATTCTTTACCAAGAACCGCTTCACGGGTATGATCGTAGGTATCATCTTCACAGGTATAATCCAGTCATCCAGTGCCTGTACCATGATGGTCGTGACCTTCGTTAACTCAGGCATCATGACACTTACCCAGGCTGTAGGCGTAATATTCGGTGCCAACATCGGTACCACGGTAACCGCCCAGCTCGTTTCGTTTAACCTTTCGGAATACGCCCCCGCATTCGTTTTCCTGGGCGTTATAATGTTCTGCTTCATTAAAAAGGATATGATCAAGAAGGTCGGCGAGATACTGACCGGCTTTGGTGTACTCTTTATGGGACTTGCGATAATGTCGGAAGCCATGGGAACCGTTAAGGACATCCCGGCTGTTCCGGCTTTTTTTGGTTCTCTGACTAATCCCCTGCTCGCTGTCCTTATCGGTACCATAGTAACCGCTATAATCCAGAGCTCTTCCGTAACGGTAAGTATAATCCTTGTCATGGCTAATCAGGGCCTTCTTGATATAAGGATATGTCTCTTCATAATACTCGGCTGTAACATAGGCGCCTGCGCCACGGCAATGATCACGGCAATGTCCGGTAAGAAGAACGCCAAGAGGGCGGCTCTTATCCACCTGCTCTTTAACGTGATCGGAACCATAATCATGTATATCATCTTAAGCCTGGGCATGGAATGGGTAGTTAACCTGCTCATCAAGGTATCGGGCAACAACCTGGGCCGCCAGGTCGCCAACGCCCACTCAATTTTCAAGCTCTTCCAGGTCGCTATCCTCTATCCGTTTGCCGGATTTATAGTCAAGGCTACGTATCTTCTGGTTCCCGGCGACGAGAAGGAGATCGGCTACAGGGCCAAGCTGCAGCTTGAATATATCGGCGGCAAGAACATCTTCTCACCCGCCACGGCCGTGTTTGAAGCCACCAAGGAGCTTGAGCGAATGGCCCTCCTTGCAAGCGAGAACCTTAACCGCGCCATGAACGCGCTGGTAACGCTGGATGAAGAGGATATAAACGAAGTATACGAGGTTGAGGAGAACATCAACTTCCTTAACCATGAGATAACCAATTATCTGGTCAAAATCAGCCAGACCAACCTTCCCGTTGATGACGCCAAGAACATCGGCGGTCTCTTCCACGTGGTGAATGATATCGAGCGTATCGGAGACCATGCAGAGAACGTTGCCGATTCCGCCAAGATGAGGATAGAGAAGGGGGTCGGCTTCTCCAAGGAAGCCTTGCGCGAGCTTGGTGAGATGCTTGATATGGTAAACACCCTTATCCGTTTTGCCATCGAGATGTTCTCAACGGGTTCCGACGACCATCTCCGCGATATCCTCTCCCTTGAGGATGCGGTTGATGAGAAGGAACGAGAGCTCCAGCGTAAACATATCGGCCGTATGACAAGGAATGAATGTACCCCTGAAGCGGGTATGGTCTTCTCCGATGTCATATCCGGCCTTGAGAGGGTTGCAGACCATGCAACCAACATAGCATTTTCAGTTCTTGATAATGATCCCGACAATGCCAAGAAAGTATCAGTGGCAGACAAGAGAATGGTTCAGGCTTAGCCATTTATATAAATGAAGGATTATGACCGGTTACTGAAGGGAGTATGCGATGGAAAAGACGTATAAGGGAACCGTGATCGGTGCCGTAAAGGGAGATATAACCAAGCTTGACGGTATGGATGCATGGGTACTTGGTGCGGATACGAGTCTGTACCTTGACAGTGGTGTATGTAAGGCGGTACATAAGGTGGCCGGAAGCGGGCTGCTTGAGGCTGTAAGGGCCCTTGGCGGATGTGAGCTTGGAGATGCAAGGATTACACCTGCATTTGATGCGCCCTGTAAGTCGATCATCCACGCTGCGGTACCTAAATGGAATGATGGAGAAGGTAATGTTAAGGACCTTCTTTTTTTGTGCTATAGCAAAATATGTGCTCTTGCTGCCGACAATGACATTGACACCGTGGCGATGCCCTCGCTTGGTACGGGAGTATACGCATGGCCGCTTGATGTGGCGGTAAACGTCGGAATGTCGGCCATTACACAGTATATAGATACTCATGATAAGAAGCCGTCCAGGTTTTTATGGGTTCTTTTTGATGATGAAACCTGTAAGGTCTATGAGGACGGGATTGCAGGGTTTTAGGAAAGGAGACGACATATGAGCGTTACTGTAAGCGGATCTGACAGGAACTTAAGTGTGGCCGTAAGCGGAAAGCTTGATTCGACGACCGCATCCGAGCTTGACAGCGTGCTTGATAAGATCACACCGGATACGGACCTTGTAGAGCTTGACTTTTCAATGCTTTCTTATATATCGTCCGTCGGCCTTAGGAAAATACTGCAAATAAGAAAAGCGCTGAGCAAGGATGCCGTGATCGATATAAAGGGTGTGGCCGAAACGGTTGCCGATACCTTCCGTGTCACGGGATTTGATTCATATGTGAGGCTTCATGCGGCAGAAGGCAGCAGCCATCTGTCGATCAGGGACCTTTTTGCCGAAAGAGTGAAGGAATACGGCGACAGTATCTTTGTGGATGCCGACAGAACCTATACGTTCAACGAGATAGACAGGCTCTCGCAGATACTTGCGGACAGGCTTTCTGAAAGCGGAGTACATAAGGGAACGCATGTGGGCCTGTACGGCTTTAATTCGGTTAACTGGGTAGTGGCTTTCTTCGCAATACAAAAGCTCGGGGCTATCTGCCTTCCGCTTAGCTACAGCTATACAAAAGAGGAACTTGTTTCCCTCTCACAGATCGGGGACATAACCCATATCTGTGCGGGAGAGGCAGATGAAACGGATGACTTTGAGGGCTTTGTAACTGCGGTCACATCTGCTGACGGGTCGCAGATCTTAAGCGTCACTGACATAAGAAGTGCCGTATCGTTTGATGTGGATGAGGCCGGTCATCAGGGGATACCGGGGCAGTTCTCAGACACACAGGGTCCGGAAGATGACTGCATAATGCTCTTTACATCGGGATCGACAGGCAAGCCCAAGGCAGTCCTTCATTCATCTTACAGCATACTTCATTCGGCTCAGTGCGCCGTGGATGTAATGACTCTTAATGATAAGGACAGGGTATGCATGAATGTTCCTTTTTCGCATACTTTGGGACTTGTGCGCTGCTTTCTTGCAGGGCTCATCGCGGGAGCCAGGCTTGAGCTGCCTGCAAGCTTTGATATAAAGGAACTGATAGCTTTTGTGGATGAGAGGAAATGCACGGTGATGAATGCGGTACCGACTACGGTGGTATCCATGGCCAATGACAGCACGTTTTCGCCCGATAAGGTGTCATCAATCCGGTGCTCGATCCTCGTGGGAGCTCCCGTTACCGAAACTCAGATGCATATGCTGATCGATCGCTTTGCGAATGATCATTTCATATCGTCTTACGGTATGAGCGAGCTTTCACCGATCACCATGACGGAATACGGGGACACGACCGAACATATCTGCTGCACTGTGGGAAAGGTGTGCGACGGAGTGGAAGTGGCCCTGTTCGATCTTAATACAGGGGAACAGCTTGATCCTGCATCCGGAGGCAAGGGCGAGATTGCCGTAAGGGGAACAAGCGCCATGACGGCATATTACAAGGTTGATCCGGACCGCCAGGCGATAGATAAGGATGGATACATTAAAACGGGTGATTTTGGCTTCTTTGATAAGGAGGATTATCTGCATATAGGCGGCAGGATGAAGGAACTCATACATACGTCGGATCATACGGTTGAACCCAATGAGGTCGCTTCCGTAATAAGCTCATATGATTCTGTCGCTGATGTTAAAGTTTTGGGAATCCCGGATGATGAGCATGGGGAGCTTGTCATCGCATGTATAACGCCAAAGAGCGGAATGACGATAGATGAGGCTGACCTTAATGATAAGATATCGGCAAGGCTTGATGCCTATAAGCTTCCTGCGAGATATCTTATCTACGACAGGCTGCCGACCCTGTCAAACGGTAAGGTTGATGCGGTTTCTCTTAAGGCAGATGCCGAATCGAAAGTCAGAAACATGAAATAAAGGATAGTGAAGAGGAGATAGGGTTATGGAGAAAAAAAAGAGATTTCCGATTGATGATAACTGTATCAGCGAGGTAGTGATATACATTGAGGATGTTCTCACCGGTTTCGGAATGTAGAAAAAGGATATCACCAAGGCCCTGCTTACGGCAGAAGAGGCGGTGGGCAGTCTTGTCGAGCATTGCGATAAGCCGGCAGCAGGTGCGGATGAAGATCCCAAAGGCGGGATAAAGGTAGTCCTTAAGAAGCTGTTCGGTAACGTGACAATAGAGCTGTCGGCACAGGGCAGTGAATACCCCCTTGCTGAAAACATGAAATCCGCATCGCTTGACGGTATCGAAGATGAGGATGACGGGATACAGGATGCGATAAGGAACATCCTTCTGCATTCCCTTGCAGATGATCTTAAATACAAGCATAAGAACGGCGTCAACTTCATCAGTATGACCATACTGAGGTCAAACAAGAAGATGCTCTACCAGACCCTCGGAGCCATGATCATCGCGATAATTGTGGGACTTATCTTTTCGCTGTGTGTACCTGCGCAGGTAAATACCTTTATCAGCAAGAATATTCTCGGGCGCATTAAGACGGTCTACATGAACGCTCTTAAGACGGTCGTTGCACCGGTGGTGTTTTTTTCCATTGTTTCATGTATCGTACAGTTTTCAGATCTGAGCTCGCTTGGAAGGATAGGCGGTAAGACGATCGGAATGTACCTGTTCACGACTCTCCTTGCCACCATGGTGGGCCTGGGAGTGGCTTCCGCCCTGGGTTCATCGCGCTTTATACAGACCTCCATGCAGGCTGCTGATGCTACGTCGATAACATCGCAGAAAATGGAAGTGTCCATTGCCGATACACTTGTCGGGATAGTGCCTTCAGACATCATAACTCCCTTCCAGCAGTCAAATATGCTGCAGCTTATCTTCATGGCTGTTCTGTGCGGTATCGCAACAGGGCTTCTTGGCAAGTACTCACAGAGTCTTTCGGATCTCTTCAGCGCATGCAATGAACTGTTCCTTAAGATCACGACCATTATAATCAGGTTTATGCCGATAGCCGTATTCTGTTCGATAGCGTCAATGGTCATGACTATTGGAATGTCCACTATCGTATCACTGCTTGGCATGCTGGGACTGTTCATTTTGGGCCTGTTATGCATGATGACCGTCTACTGCCTGCTGATGGTCATATTAGGAAGGCTGAATCCGATGCCCTTCATAAGAAAATACTCTTCGGTCATGCTGCAGGTTTTCTCGGTGGCTTCTTCCAATGCTTCGATCCCGATAAACATGGATGCATGCGACAAGAAGCTGGGCATTAAAAAGAAGGTATTCTCACTGTCCATCCCTCTGGGAGCGACTCTTAACATGGACGGAACCTGTATCTATCTTGCGGTATTTGCACTGTGCCTTGCAAGGATATACGGTGTTGATGTTACGGAAGGAGGAATGATCTCCCTTGTCATATCCATTATCGTTCTCTCTGTCGGAGCTCCCGGTATTCCGGGATCCGGACTTATCTGCCTGTCGGTACTCCTTACGCAGATCAATGTGCCCGTTGAAGCTATCGGCCTGATCATGGGTATAGATTCACTGTGCGGAATGTTCCGTGCCATGAGCAACTGCCTGGGAGATGTTGCGGTTTCAACTATCGTTGCAAAAACCGAGGGCGAGATCGACATGGAGGTCTACAGTAAATAAATTACCGGACAGACATCGAATCTTTACGGATGGCAATACAATGTAGTATAATTATGTATTATGAAAAGCATGGTTGACATTGAAGTTGTCATTAATGAAAAGTACATAGACCCCAAGGTCACTATAAGGACCTGGTCCAATACCAGACAGGTGGAGAATATCATCTATGCGATAGAGAATGCCTCGGAGAATGATTTTCCACAGATAGTGGCTAACGATCAGGATAAGCTGGTGTTCATATCCCAGCGTGACATAGTCAGGGTATATGCCGAGAAGCGGCGGATATATTTACAGACCGCCGAGGCAACATACACGGTCAAGCGTACCCTTGCAGGTCTTGAGGAGGACTTAAACCCCAGCCGGTTCTTAAGGACATCCCAATCGGAGATAATCAATCTGTTTAAGGTCAGATGCTTTGATGTAAGCCTTGTCGGCACCATAGGAGTTGAGTTCGACTGTGGTGTCAAGTCATGGGTCTCAAGAAGCCGTATCAAGCGGGTAAGGACCATGCTCAAGGAAAACAGGATACATATGCAGAATGTAGGATAGGTTATCGCATTCACAGACACATTGGTTTTGACCAATGTGTTTTTTTATACCGATCAGACATGAAAAACGACCGAATAGACATAAACGCTGGAAATTGATATTTCCGTGATTATAATTAAGACCATGGAAGGCAGGATCATAAGCTCAGTCATATATGAGCATGTTTGCCGAAAACACAGAGATCAAACCGGAACACAGAGATCAAACCGGTCACGGAAATGAAAGGAGAAAGACTATGAACGAGAAGTATAATGAGATCCTTAAGAACTATAGAGAGAAGGCTAAGAACGTTGAACTCTCCGACGCTGATATGGGCAGTGCCCAGGGCGGAGTAGGCGGAGCCAATGAGGCTACATGTCCTACCTGCGGTAAGCCGATGGCTGCAGGCAATTATCCCGGAATAGGCAAGGGCTGGAAATGTGCAGCATGCGGTCTTACCACAGATTGCTCGGATGCCGAGTACATCCAGATCATCCGTTACATGGAGCAGGCCGGGATCCCGGCTTCCGAAATAGGTTATCCCATCTGGTGGAAGCTTATAAAGAAGTGATCATTCTTCGGTTTTTCCGGTACTGTTAAGGAATACATCCTTACTTACCATGACATATTCCACATCATGTTTTGCAAGATACCTTCGTGCCTTATCAATATCGGGCACGAGGGTACTTTTGTATATGCCCTCTGTAGAAGCCTTGGCCGCCTTAAGGGCTTCGGGATCCGGATTTATTATGATAAGGGGCTTTAAGTCCGAAGCCTCCTTCTTTCCTGAAGCCTCTGCCTGCGTTATACGTTCTATCTCATCCTTTGTTAAGAGAAGCCGCTTCGGTATGTGTTTAAGGAGTGCCTTTTCAAGGTCAACTGCCTTGACAGGCTTGCTTAAATAGTCATCAAATCCTGCGTTTAAGTAGAATTCCCTGGCACCCGATACGGCATCTGCCGTCAGCGCGATAACGGATACCCCGCGCATGTCGAACTTCGATTTCATTACGGCCAGCGTATCTATACCGTTCATCCCCGGCATCATCTGGTCAAGGAGGATGATATCGAACCGCTTGTTCTCCATAAGGTCGATCGCCTGCGGCCCCGACAGTGCTGTACTTATCTTGATCCTGGTACTCTCCATAAGCCCCGAGATCACATCAAGGTTCATTTCATTATCATCAACGACCAGGGCGTGGGCGTTGGGAGCGATGATATCCGGCCTGTATTCGTAATCTTCCCGCCCGATCCTTGCTATGGCATCGGTAAAGTCACCTATCGGCGAGGGCTCCGTGACCGTCAGAGGTATGTTGAGCACGAAGGTTGAACCCTCCCCGTAAACGCTTGATACATCAATAAACCCGCCCATCATATGAACGTAGCTGTTTGCGATGTTAAGCCCCAGGCCTGTCCCTTCGATATTTCGGTTTCTGGTTTCTTCAAGCCTTCCGAAGGAGTCGAACAGCCTACTCATGTCCTCGTCCTTAATGCCTATTCCCGTGTCCTTCACCGTAACGACGATCATTTTCTTATCGCCTGCCTCAACCTCGGGATCTCCTTCGAAGGAAACGTTGACCGACACGCTGCCCTTGGCCGTATATTTGATGGCATTGTTTATAACATTCAGCATCACCTGGCGGACCCTGATCTCATCCCCGTTGAAGCGGGCGGGAAGCTCGGGCACCGCGTAGAAGGAATATTCAAGCCCTTTTTCCTCAGCCTTGGGACGGGTAATGTTTATAAGGTCGTTAATAACAGAGCATATGTCAAAGTCAACCAATATCAGTTCCGCCTTACCCGATTCGATCTTACTTAGGTCGAGGATGTCGTTTATTATCGCAAGGAGCATGTTGCCGGCTGACTTGATATCGGATGCGTATTTGGTGATCTTCTTATTGCCGGCCGCTTCGCGCAGGATCATCTCATCCATGCCGAGTATCCCGTTTAAGGGTGTCCTGATCTCATGGGACATGTTCGCTAAAAAGTCATCCTTGGCCTTGCTTGCATTTCTTGCGGTGTTGGCATCAAGCATTATACTTATCAATTGACGTACTGTGTGGATCATCGCACAGATAAGGAAGCACATAAGCCCTATGGACATGAAGAAACCGGAGAAGACACCGTTGTGGGCAAACATGAACATGAATATCTGGAAGATGGCTGCCACCGCCAGGAACAGGAAGCCTATAGCGATAAAACGGTAAGAAGCTGCCAGGCCGTGAATGGCGTCATATATGATGGTATAAGCCATTATGACTATGCTTATAAGACAGCAGAAGGCTGCCAGGGTGAAGCTCCTCATAAGCGGAACCTTACCTATGACAAGAAGCAGTACACAGATGACAAAATCAGCCGTATCGATCATTGCACCTATCGTAAGTATGAGACTGTGGCGTTCCTGCTGGAGGGAGTTGATGAAAACAAGAAAGGGTATGGGCAGCAGGATGACCATGAGGTAGGGGGTATCCGACATCACAGAGATATTGTGTGAATAGAACTGACGGAATACGGAATTGGACAAAACCCAGATGGCACCCAGGACAACGCCTATGGACAGATGCTGCATCTCAAGATATTGCTTCTTGATGAAACGATAGAGGATGGAAGCTATATAACAGATCAGTCCCAGGGCCAGAATGATAATGCCTATTATGACCTCGGCTCCGTACAGGGAGAAGAGATGCGCAAGGATACCGAAAACAGTTCCCATATACACTTCATAGATCATGCCCGAGTTGTAGGCATATCTTACTCTTAACGTCTTACCGGCATCTTCGGGATAGACTGAGACCATCATATAACATTCGGCACTCCGGTCGCCCCAAACGGGATGGTCTTCAATGATAAATTCACCCCTCTTCTCATCACCTATATAGATCTGCATATCGGTACCCCGAAAGCACAGGGCGTCAACCCCCTTATCGATGGGAGAGGGAAGAGTGGTCTCAAGAAGGACATCCTTATCGGCCTTTCCGGGAACCTTAATGGGGATCCTGCTTCCGTCCGTGCCTACTTCATACCAGTCTCCGGACAGGGGGATACAGGTGCTGCCGAAAACAGGCCGCCTGGGAGGGAAGGCCATGTGCCCGATCAGGATATATGCGATTACAAGGATGAGAATAAGGCTTAATGCATAGCGGATGTACTTCATTGTGTGACTGTCTCCGTTAATCAAAAAAACGTAAAGTTTTGACCCTGAATCACCGTCTATTCTATGGCATCTGAAATCTGACGAATGATATCCGCCGCTTCATCATACATAAAACTGCCGATATATTCGGATGCCTGCTTAAGAAGATCGCGCTGGGTAATCCTGAAGGGATAACCGGCCAGCTTTGCTGCTAAAGCTGCAGACAGCTCATCGTCAAAGTCATCCAGGGCATCAAGGAGCTCATTTGCTGTCTTCCTTGCTTCATCCGCCGATATCTCATCGGCTGCCGAGACCTTCTCGGCGCTGCCTATAGGCCTAAGAGCCTTTATCAGAAGTTCATATGAATTAAGGGCATCCGGTGTGCTCTCCCTTATAGCATTCTCATCCGAATTATTGGAAGCCATCTCAAGGGCTTCGAACCTGGATGACAGATCAGCGGCACCTATCATTTTTGCATTGCTCTTAAGGGAGTGGACGGTGATCATGTAATTCTCAAGGTCCGCCTCGGCAAGGGCTGCTTCTACTTTGGCCCTGTTCTTCTCGTAGGATCTGTAGAAGCGCTGCAGGGCAGATATGAACTTATCCATGCTGCCTGTGTAGGCTATACCTGTATCAGGATCGATCCCGAATTCCTTTAGTGAATTAATATCATATTCCATGATCTTTCCTCCTGAGCTTTACCGTATCGGGTAATCATCCCGGTTATCCGAGTATATCTATTATCTTGGCAACAAGTTCCGACTTTTTGGAAGGCTTGACTATATAGCCCTGGGGCTTTAATTCAACCAGTGTCTTCAGCACGGTCTCCTTCTCGGTCACACCTGTCAGGAAGACTACGGGAATGCCTGCAAGCTCCGGTGACATACGCATGCGCTCAAGGACTTCGGGCCCATTCATACCGGGCATCATATAGTCAAGCAATATAAGATTTACGCCGTGTCTTCCAAGATATTTAAGCGCAGCCTCACCGGAGGGCACAAGGGTTACCTCATAGAATTCGCTTAACTGATCCTTTATGTGAAGAAGCTGTTCGGAATCGTCATCCACGACCAGTATATGCTTGCGGTCAGGGAGATCGCCTGCATGGGGATTGACGAATTCGGTTATCAGCATCGGTCCGTTCGTCCTGCTCTCCTCCACGGTCTTCTCGATCTCATTGAGCTTCTCATATAGGGCAAACAGAGAAACCGGACGGGACATGAAAAACATGTGCTCAAGCTTGGTGTTGTTTATGAAGAGCTTCTGGTCCTGATCATTTGCTATCACGATGATGGTAATGCCGCCAAGCTTGGTACATTCCCTTAGCACATCAAATGCCGATACCGTCTCTTTGGTCTCATCCCCCAGACATATTATGATAAGATTCGGCATCTCGGCCGGAACCTGCCTGAAAAGAGCTTCCTTGCTGGATGCACACTTGATGACTATGTAACCCCTGTCGTTCTTGAGATGATCGCTTATATCCGATGCTATCTTTCTGTTCTTGCCGGTGACCAATACTTTAAGCTGCATAAGAATCCGCCTTTCAGACTGTATGATTTATCATTTTATTTTACTTTTATTATCCCGGGAGAACCATACGATTTGGTTAATCGGTCGTTTTTCATGTCTAATCGGTCAAAATCATCAAAAAAATACCAGATAGACACGAAAAACGACCGATTAGACAAAATCACTATGAATAAAATACAGGATTTATATAATAAGATCAGACGAGTATGTTTTTTGCTATAAGGAGATGATCAAATGGGTTTGGGCAATAAATTTGCCATAAAGTCCCTTCTGGGATTGGTGATGGGCATTATAGTAGGTGTAGGCACCTGGATGATGAATGGAAGAGCTATCAGCGAAGCTGACTATGCAGCCCTTATCCTTCATCTTGCCATATCCGGTCTTATAGGTTTTGTCGGTATGGGCGGCTCCGTTGTCTATGATATTGAGAGCTGGCCTCTTCTAAAGGCCACGGTACTTCACTATATAGCGTGCATGATAAGTTTTTCGCTGGCAAGCATCGTTCTTTCGTGGTTCTCGGATTATCTGTCTTTTTTCATAACCTTTATCATAATGACGGTTGTCTATGTATGCATATGGATAGCCGAATCCTGGCACTGGAAGAAGACGATAAGAGAGATCAATGAAGAACTAAACAGCATAGACAGGTGATCATATATGGCTGATGAAACAGTATTTCGGGAAAAATCAATCGAGCGGCTCTCATCCCCCGACCGCCTTAACGATTACGTGAAGCTCGCCGATCCGGGTGTGTGGTTCATACTCGCGGCCATAGTGGTGATACTTGCCGGGGCCTGTATTTTCGGTGTTTTTGGACATCTTGATTCAACGGTACCGGGGGTGGGTATAGTAAGTGGCGGCAAGATGGTGTGCCTTGTCAAGAAGGAATACGGCAGCAGGTTTGGGGATAACATGAAGGCTAAGATCGACGGCAGGGAGTACGCTGCTTCCTTAAGGTCTGACAAGCCCGTGACAATAGGAGATTCAACCGACAGTTATGCCCTGTATCTTGGGAACATGCAGCCCGGGGAATGGGTGTATGAGATAGATGTAGGCGGTGATTTTGCCGATGGGAATTACGAAGCGGACCTTGTCACCGATGAGATAAGTCCCCTGTCTTTTTTATTTGGCTCGGATGATGACTAGCAGAGAAAAGATACAACCGGTTAAGGGCGGCGTTGCAAGGGTTCCCTTTATCATGCAGATGGAAGCTCTTGAATGTGGAGCGGCCTGCCTGGCCATGGTACTTGCTTATTTCGGCAAATGGGTGCCTCTTGAACAGGTAAGGCGTGATTGTGGTGTCTCAAGGGACGGTTCCAACGGAAGGAGCATCCTGCTTGCCGCAAGAAGCTATGGGCTTACTGCCAAGGGTTACAGGTATGAACCGGATTACCTTAGGGATAACGGCACCTTTCCCTGCATAGCCCACTGGGATTTTAACCATTTTGTCGTAGTTAACGGTTTTAAGAAGGATAAGGTCTATTTAAATGACCCGGCCAGGGGAACCTATACTGTTTCCTTTGAGGAATTTGACAGGAGGTTCACGGGTCTGTGCATGATGTTCTCGCCCTCTGATGATTTTATCGCGGACGGGAAGAGAAGATCGACCGCAGACTTTGCCAGGGAGAGGCTTAAGGGCTGCGGCATAGCCATCGCCTTCGTTGTCGTTACCAATATCATCGCGTCGCTCACGGGTATCATCGACCCGGTTTTCTCCAGGATATTTATGGACCGGCTCCTTACGGGAACGGATCCTTCATGGTATAAGCCCTTTATATTATTCCTGTCTTTGTTTGCCTTTATAAAGATACTGACGGCCTTTATCCAGGCCATATATTCAAGGCGTATTGACGGAAGGATGGCTGTTTACGGGAACACTTCCTATATGTGGAAGGTTCTGAACCTTCCCATGGATTTCTTCTCGCAAAGGTATGCGGGAGATATCCTGAGCAGGCGAGCAGGCAATGCCGGAGTCTCGCATTCACTTGTATATACCTTCGCACCCCTTGCTCTCAATGCTTTCATGATGATCTTCTACCTTGTTGTCATGCTTAAGAACAGCGTGATACTCACTCTTGTCGGTATATCCTCGATAGTCATAAACATGATAACCGCAAATGCCATTTCGAAAAGGCGGGTCAACTTATCCCGCATAAGGATGAGGGATGCAGGTAAGCTCACAAGCGCTGCAACGGCAGGTATAGAGATGATAGAGACCATCAAGGCATCGGGTGCCGAGGAAGGCTATTTCAGAAAATGGGCAGGATATCAGGCGGGAGTCAACACGGCCAATGTCCGTTTCATCAAGCTTGACCGGTACCTTGGCAACATCCCCGGACTGGTAACTGCAATAACAAATACACTGGTCCTTATGATAGGAGTGTACCTTACGATGGACGGCCGCTTTACCCCGGGTATGATCATGGCGTTCCAGGGATTTCTTGCTTCATTTACGGAGCCTGCGAGTAGCTTTATTTCCTCGGGACAGACACTTCAGGAGCTTAGGACCGATATGGAACGTATCGAGGATGTCATGAACTATCCCGACGATGTCAACAGTGCGGTAAGGGAGAGTGACGAAGGTATATCCTATAAGAAGCTTAAGGGCAACGTAGAGATGAAGAACGTGACCTTCGGGTATTCAAGGCTGGATGAACCCCTTATAAAGGACTTTTCCTTAAATCTTACGCCGGGGAGTTCCGTTGCTTTCGTGGGTGAGAGCGGCTGCGGCAAGTCAACGCTTTCCAGGCTCTTATCGGGATTATACCAGCCCTGGGAAGGGGAGATACTCTTCGACGGGATACCGATAAGTGATATCGACCGGAGTGTATTTACCGGATCCTTTGCCGTTGTGGACCAGGATATCATCATGTTTGAGGACACCATTTCGTCAAATATCAGGATGTGGGATAAGACCATCAAGGATTTTGAGGTGATCCTTGCTGCAAGGGATGCCCAGATACATAACGATATCATACAGAGGGAAGACGGTTACGACCATAAGATGATAGAGGGCGGGAATGATTTTTCCGGCGGCCAGAAGCAGAGGATGGAGATAGCAAGGGTGCTTGCGCAGGATCCTACGATAGTGGTCCTTGATGAAGCGACCAGTGCCCTTGATGCCAGGACCGAATATGATGTGGTGAATGCGATCAGGGAACGGGGTATCACCTGTATCGTGATAGCCCACAGGTTAAGTACGATACGTGACTGCGACGAGATAATCGTGTTAAAACACGGAGAGGTCGTGGAACGCGGAAGACATGAGGAACTGATAAAGAATGAAGGTTACTACAGCGAGCTTGTAATGAGTGAGTAGCAGTCAGCCTGCCGGTATTGGCTATGGGATGGTTCGATAATCAGATCAGGTTAAGAAAAAAGAATGACTATGACGGCTATGAGCATACTTTAAGGAAGATAGCAGGGGCCGTTACGGGCAAGAGTGCATCCTTGCATTCCGCGGATGATGAAGCCAGGGAGGAAGGCGTTATCAATGAGATCCTTACTGCCCTTAAGGTTTCGCCGCGCCCTGTTCCGGATAAGCTTAAGAGCCTTGATGAGAGGCTTGAATATGCCCTGCACCCTTACGGGATCATGAGGCGGGATGTGGAGCTTGAGCGGGGATGGTACAGGGATGCCTACGGCGTGATGCTTGGATACTTTAAGGAAGACAAGACACCCGTTGCCCTTATACCGGCCGGCCTGTCGGGCTACTCTTTCATGGATCCGGAGAGTGGTATGAGGGTTAAGGTCTGTAAGGATAACGAAGGCCTGTTTGATACTGATGCATATGTATTCTATAAGTCCTTCCCCCTTAAGAAGCTTAATGTCATCGATCTTATGAAGTTTATCGTCTCGATGCTTGAGAGGGCGGATTACGTTATCGTGATACTTGCATCGCTCCTTGTCATGCTTACGGGACTCCTTGTTCCCAGGATCAATTACTTCCTCTTTGGAAGCGTGGTCAAGGAAGGGAGCATGTCACTGCTTGTAAGTACAGGCATCTTCCTTCTCTTTGTGTCGATAGGATCGCTTCTTCTTAATTCGGCCAAGTCACTCATATCCGCAAGGATAGAGACCAGGATGAGCCTGTGTGTTGAAGCGGCTACAATGATGAGGGTTCTGTCGATGCCGGCATCCTTTTTTAAGGACTACGGATCCGGTGAGCTCTCGGCCAGGGCTTCGTACGTCAATTCCCTGTGTTCGACACTTGTTTCGGTAATACTTAATTCGGGACTTACATCAATACTTTCATTGGTTTACATAACACAGATATTCCAATATGCGCCCGCTCTGCTCGTACCTGCCCTTCTTGTGATCACGGCTACGGTCCTCTTTACCGTGATATCCTCATTCCTCCAGATGAGGCTTACAAAGAAACAGATGCTCATAGACAGCAAGGAGAACGGTATGAGCTATGCCCTGATAAGCGGGATACAGAAGATAAAGTTAACGGGAGCTGAGATGAGGGCCTTCTCAAGATGGGGCGACCTCTACAGCGAGAGCGCGAAGTTAAGCTACGACCCGCCTCTTTTCATAAAGCTCAACAGTGTTATAAGCCTTGCGATACCGGTTATCGGAACGATAATAATGTACAATGCCGCGATAGTATCACATGTAACTGTGGCTGAATACTACGCTTTCAACACAGCCTACGGAATGGTCATGGGAGCCTTTATGTCTCTCTTTTCGATGGCCCTGTCGGCAGCAAATATTCGTCCGGTCCTGGAGATGGCCATGCCGCTTCTTAAGACGGAACCCGAAGCCTGTGAAGATAAGGAGATACTCACAGCCATCACGGGAGGTATCGATATAAACAACCTGTCCTTTAAGTATACCGAGACATCTCCGCTGATACTTGACAATATCTCCCTTAAGATCCGTCCCGGACAGTATGTTGCCATCGTTGGGAAGACAGGCTGCGGCAAGTCGACACTTGTAAGGCTGCTCCTGGGTTTTGAGAAGCCTTATAAGGGAGCTATATATTACGACGGAAGAGACATATGCAAGATAGATCTTAAGTCATTAAGAAAGCATATAGGTGTCGTGACCCAGAACGGACGGCTCTTTTCGGGTGACATCTATTCCAATATCGTGGTGGCAGCCCCGCATCTTACGATTGATGAAGCCTGGGAAGCTGCGAGGATAGCAGGGATGGAAGAGGATATAAAGAGCATGCCCATGGGAATGAACACCCTTATCTCGGAAGGAGGCGGAGGGATATCCGGAGGACAGAAGCAGAGGATAATGATAGCAAGGGCGGTTGCGCCAAAGCCTAAGCTCCTTATATTTGATGAGGCCACTTCAGCCCTTGACAACATTACCCAGAGGAAGGTGTCACGGGCCCTTGATGAGATGAAGTGCACAAGGATAGTCATAGCCCACAGGCTGTCGACGATAAAAGAGTGCGATCGTATATTGGTCCTTGATAAGGGACATATTGTTGAAGACGGGACCTATGAAGAACTGGTGGAGCTTAAGGGATGTTTTTACGATCTTGTGAAAAGGCAGCAGGTTGATTTTGCTTAACCTTATAAGAACGGGGGACAGATGGATACTATCAGATATGATTTTGAAGATATAAAGCTTAAGGGCTTCAATGTGGATGAAGGCCTTAACTTTACGGGAAGCGTTGAGAAATATGCGGCGGCCCTGCAGAGGTTCTTAAGGCGGGCTGAAAATACGGAAACCTCAATAAAGCATTCGACAGCTGCCGGGGACTATGAAGAGCTTACCATACTCGTGCATGCACTTAAGGGGAATGCACGTACCATAGGTGCGGATGCCCTCGCTAATGTGGCCGAGGCCATGGAGCTTGACGGGAAAAAGAAGGCATATGATGATATGGTCTCCCGAATGGATGAACTGTTCAGGGCCTTTGATGAGACTGTAAGTGCGCTGAAGCCTTACGGGGAGATGGAGGAGCTGCATCCAAGGTCGGAGATATCGGCCGCGGAGGCGGAAAAGGCAGGAACAGACCTTATAGACGCAGTCGAAGACTATGATGATGAGAGGGCCAAGGAACTTATAGATAAGCTGATGCGTTATCCTTTCAGGTATACACTTATAAATGTGCTCAAGAATGCAAGGGATGACATCATGGAATATGAATATACGGAGGCTCTCGTAAAGATAAAGAGAGTCGTCAGCCAGATAGAGGATTAGACTTTAGTGAAGGACGGGAGGATATTTATGAGGAAAAGATTGATGGCGGTTGGTCTGGCATTGCTTGTAATACTTGCGATAACGGCCTGTGCCGGAAGCGGCAGTGCACCTGCTTTCGGGGGAGGAAGTAAGCCTGCAGCAGAGGAAAACGCAGATAGCGGTGCGGATAAGAATGATAAGGAAACCGGAGACGGGGCAGGGTCAGAGAATGCCGGTGATGAAAGTGATGAGGCCGGATTTCGTATAGGTATAGTTACCGGATCCTATGCCCAGTCGGAGGATGACCGAAGGGGAGCCCAGGCCTTCCGGGATAAGTACGGATCCGATGCGGTCACTCTTGCGATATATCCCGACAACTTTATCGAAGAAGAGGAGACGACGATAGCGACCATGGTCGATCTTGCGGATGATCCGAAGATGAAGGCCATCATAGTCAATCAGGCTGTTGACGGGACCACGGAAGCCTTCCGCAGGATCAAGGAGAAGAGGCCTGACATCCTCTGCATAGCCGGCGAAGCCTATGAGGACTTCGCTGATATAGAACAGACCGCAGACCTTGTTGTCAACTGTGACTTTGTCGGCAGGGGCTATCTTATCATAAAGACGGCCCATGAGCTTGGCTGCGATACCTTCGTCCACATTTCCTTCCCCAGGCACATGTCCTATGAAACGGTAGCCAGAAGGGTTGCCGTTATGGAGGCAGCCTGTGAGGAGTTCGGAATGCAGTTTGTAACGGAGGAAGCGCCGGATCCTACGACCGATGCGGGTGTCGTGGGAGCCCAGGCTTATATAACGGAGCATGTTCCCGAGTGGGTTGAGAAGTACGGTGAGAATTCAGCTTATTTCTGTACCAATGATGCCCATACCGAGCCGCTTATCAGACAGCTTCTGGAACATGGCGGTTACTTCATAGAAGCCGATCTTCCATCACCTCTTTTGGGGTATCCGGGAGCACTGGATCTTGACCTTACGGGTGAGACGGGTGACTTTGAAAATATCCTTAAAAAGGTTGAGGATGCCGTAGTCAAAAAAGGAGGGGCAGGGAGGTTCGGAACCTGGGCGTCCTCCTACGGATACACGATGTCGGCAGGACTTGCCGAGCATGCCAGGAACGTGATCCTTAAAAAGAGCGAGCTTGACGATATAGGTGCCCTGACCGGGGCTTACGGTGAATATTCCAGAGGGACCGACTGGAACGGGTCTGCTTACATAGATGCCGGAACGGGTGAAAAATCGGGAACCACGATACTCATTTACCAGGATACATATATCTTCGGGGATCCGGGTCGTTACATGGGTTCCACGAGGGTGGAGGTACCTGAGAAGTACTTTATTATAAAGTGATGATTCCTTGGATGCATCAGCCGGGAGAATGATATGGATAATACTTCATCGATCGATAATAAAAAGAACGGGACCGGGTTCAAAAAATACAGGCACAGGAAGCACAGCATGATCATACCGCTTGTCCTTGTGTTCATATTTATCGCTGTTATGGTGGCATATACCTCGAGGCTCATGTACTCGGTTGCCGTATCCAATTCGAATACGGTCATTGAAGACAGGATGCTTAACATCTCGGCGATGGTCGAGAATCACTTAAATACCGCGGAAAACGTTCTCCATGTCACGGCGGATTCCGTTTACCACATGCTCATAAGCGGTTCCACCCCCGCACGTATCCATGAGTTCCTGGTTGAAGAGACCAATAACGTATCCGAACAGTTCGATGAGAATTATACCGGGATCTATGGCTATATCATGAGCAGATATATGGACGGGCTTAACTGGGAGCCTCCGGAAGACTACGATCCCAAGGCCAGAGACTGGTACATAGTCGCAAGAGAGGGCGATGGCGAAGTAGTATTTGCGCCTCCCTATATAGATGCCCAGACGGGGAACATGATCATATCGGTCTGCAGGACCCTGCCGGATAGACAGAATGTCATTTCCCTGGATGTCCAGCTTAAGGGTATACAGGCGATGACGGATGAGCTTACGTTGAACGGTAAGGGCTACGGGTTTGTGATTGACGGATCAGGCCTTGTGATAGCCCATGCAGATGAGAGTAAGACGGGGACCTATCTGACGAATGATGAGGGCTGGGCCGGCTGCCTTGAGGCTATAAGAAAGACCGGGACAGGCAGCTTCCCCTATGAGTGCGACGGGGTACCCAGTACTGTGTATGTCAACGGGATCATGAATGACTGGTATGTCGTGATGGTGCTTAGTGACCGTGAGCTATATGGGGAGGTAAGGAGCCAGTTCGCTGTCAATATCATCATATGCAGCCTTATCTTTATCATGATCGCCGCCTTCTATTATATCGGCCATAAGAACGAGCAGGAATACACAAGGCGGATGGAGGAGATGAAGCTTGAGGAGCAGAAGACCTCCTATGAGAGGAAGGTCCTTGAACTTGAGAAGGATGCCGCGAATGCATCCAATAAGGCCAAGAGTGACTTTTTGGCAAATATGTCCCATGAGATAAGGACACCCATGAACGCCATCATCGGTATGGATGAGATGATCCTTCGTTCTTCGCCGGGGGAGCCTATAAGGAAGTATGCCCTGGATATACAGAGCGCAGGCAAGACCCTTCTGTCAATAATCAACGATATCCTTGATCTTAGTAAGATCGAGTCGGGGAAGATGGAGCTTATACCCGTGGAATTCGGCGTGGCATCTGTCATGAATGATGTTGTGAACATGACTATGAAGAAGGCTAAGGACAAGGGGCTGGAATATAAGCTCACTGTATCCGAGAATATCCCATCGACCCTTCTCGGAGATGAGATAAGGATCCGTCAGGTCATGCTCAATCTTATAAACAATGCGGTCAAGTATACACACGAGGGGAGCGTGTCCGTCGATGTGTCATATGAGGGATCAACACAGCTGCTTACACTTGTCGTTTCCGATACCGGTATCGGTATTAAGACGGAGGACCTGACCAAGTTATTCGGTACATTCCAGAGGCTTGAGGAGGATAAGAACAGGAACATAGAAGGAACCGGGCTTGGACTTAACATCACCATGCGGCTTGTGAAGATGATGGACGGAACCATCGCGGTCAGCTCCAAATACGGTGAAGGTACCACTTTTACGGCACAGATGAGGCTGCCGGCTATTTCAAAGACGCCGCTTGGTGATTTTGCAAGGAATCTTGCGATCGTGCAGGAGCAGACACAGGAATACAGACCGGCCCTTGTTGCTCCGGATGCTTCGGTCCTTGTCGTTGATGATAACGACATGAACCTTGAAGTTATAGAGGGTCTTCTCGAAGACACGAAGATAAAGGTGACGACGGCTCAGTCGGGACAGGAATGTATCGATATCCTTCGGGATAAGGAGTTCGATATCATATTCCTTGACCAGATGATGCCGGGTATGTCCGGGGTGCAGACACTTGCCGCTATAAAGGAGGACCGGCTGGCACAGGACACACCGGTCATCGCACTTACGGCGGATGCCATCGTGGGGGCGCGTGATTCTTACATTAAGGAAGGCTTTACGGATTACCTGAGTAAGCCTGTTATGTATGCGGCTCTGGAAGCACTCTTGCTTAAGTATCTTGATGAGAGT
>JAILCT010000159.1 GCA_024690425.1 Lachnospiraceae bacterium
TCGTTAAGTTCATGATGGAGCATAACAAGTGATGGATGATGAGAAGATAGTACTTACAACGGACCGGCTCATACTGCGCGAGATAAGGGTTGATGACATTGACCGGCTGTATGAGATATATGAGGGCCCGGGCATAACCGACTTCATAGAACCCCTGTATGAGGACAGGGACGAGGAGATCGTATACACGAAGGACTACATCAAGTACCAGTACGGTTTCTACGGCTACGGCCTGTGGATCGTGGTTGAGAAAGATACGGGAAGGATAGTGGGCAGGGCAGGCATTACCAACAGGGCAGGATACATCGATGCCGAGCTTGCCTATGTGATAGAGAAGGACCGTCAGGGCAGGGGTTATGCGAAAGAAGCCTTAAGGTCGATCCTTGAATACGCTGAGGATGAGCTGTATCTTGAGAACCTTAACTGTTTCGTGATACCTGAGAATGCGGTTTCGATCCACCTGTGTGAGAAGCTGGGATTTGAATATCTTGAGGATGTCATGATCGGCAAGGATAAGATGCGCCGGTATCATATTTCATTGGGAGGGAGTCATGAAGGAGAGAATACTTGAATACAGGAACAGGATCGATAAGCTGCTTATGGAAGACAATGCAAGGACCGACTGGAAGAAGGTCATGGATGAACACCTTATACAGGTGGGCTTCTTTCAGCATGAACGCCTTATCCACCTTCTGGTGACCATGCTCTTTGCCATCCTGACCTTCTTATGTGTGGCTTCTTATATCATATCGGGGGAAGTGTATGTGCTCGCCCTTATCGGGATACTCCTGGTATTGCTGGTTCCCTACATAGGACATTATTATCTGCTTGAGAATGAGACACAGAAGATGTATATCCAGTATGATAAGATCCTTAAGCATCTTAATAAGACGGATGAAGACGAGTGGGACAGGGATGAGGCCTAGAGGCCTTCGGGCTTCTTATCCGTTGCCCGTCTGCTGTGGTGCTGCTCCTTGATCTTATACATCTTCTGGTCGGCCATGTGTACAAGAGTCTCTATATCAGCCTTATCGGCCGGATCATTGCACACATATGCAACGGAAGCTGCTATTGTTATCGGAAAGTCATGCTCCCTGCTGTAACCTGCAAGATAGGCATTGATCATATCCCTCTGCACTTCAAGCCTGGGTTCCGATTCATATCTTCCAAGGACGATGAATTCGTCACCGCCCATCCTTACCTTGATATCATCATCGCTGAAGGTATCCTTGAGGGCATCCGCCAGAACCTTGATGGCTGTATCGCCGAAGCTGTGCCCATACCTGTCATTTATAAGCTTTAAGTTGTCAAGATCCGCATAGACAACGAAGATGTCCCCATTATATTTATCATAAAATCCCGCTCCCAGGTCGCGGTACCCGAAACGATTGTACAGCCCGGTAAGCGTATCCTCAAGATAGAGGTTCCTGAGCTTCTCGTTCATAAGATCAAGTGCGAGATGCTGCCTGATGTTCATTAAGGCAAGGGACAGGGACTCCATCAGGACCCTGTGCTCGCCGTGTATGATCAGCTCATCGTCAAAGGGCATTACACAGTAGCCGAAGGTATAGCTCCCAAAATGCAGGCAGGAGAAGATGTAATTGATAGTGTTGTTAAGGTTATAAGCAGCGGGCAGCAGGTTGTCATGGGTGTTGATGTTCTCATATCCCCCTTCCATGTATCCTACG
Organism: Lachnospiraceae bacterium; assembly: GCA_024690425.1. The sequence continues at coordinate 1,689 of JAILCT010000159.1, forward strand.
ACCGTGTCGGTAAAGCCCGCTTTTGTGGGTTCCGTATCCGGATCCAGGAAGGTATTGTTTATACACACTGCGTAGCCTGACAACCCCAGTACCTTATCACTCTCGAACAGCGCATTACGGAACCTGTCCATTTTCGGAACCGAGCACAGGATCTTCCTGGCTGAATCCTGGCGTAATCCGTTGGCCCTTGTTGTACTCATAAGGGTCAACATGTCCATATAGTCATCCCGCAGGTTCCTCTCACCTTGTGCACAGCCACATGACTCGTTTATCTTAACAAATCCGACGGTTTCATGTTCCTTGATATATGAGCCGTCATTTACCATCTTGAGAAGCCCGTCAGCCGCATCGTATCCAAGCTGCTCCCAGTTGCGGTTCACACTGGTTATGGAAGGAAGATACTGCTGGCCCTGTTCGGTATTATCGAATCCGGTGATCCTGAAGTTCCAGGGAGCGGAGTAACCGTCCTGTGCGGCCTGTGTGCAGTATCCGTAAGCCATATTGTCATTGGCACACACCACAGCATCGGGAAGGTGGACCCCCATATCCTTGAAATCCCTGTAAGCCTGCCTGCCGTCCTCGGAAGTAAACCTGTAATGGCGCACCCGCTTCTCATCAAGAGGTATTCCGTGTTCCTTAAGGCAGTCGGAGAAAGCCCTGTAACGAAGCATGTTTTCTTCGTTATCCTCAGGGCCGCCGACATAATTAAGCGTCCGGCAGCTGTGGACATTTATCAGGTGCTCGACGATCCTGTACATGGACTGGTAGTTGTCAAGTCCATAGAACGAAGCTCCTTTTGCATGCTGGTCGATGCTTATGACCGGCTTGCCGCTCCTGTGAAAGTCAGCTATAAGAGCATTGATATTGTTTGATGAGTCGACACTGTTGAAGGCCGCCAGCATCCCTATGTAATTATCGGTATGGGGGAGTGTGAAGATCTCGGTGTCATGGGTATAGAAATCCTTCTCATAGATCTCGTCATAGGCATTAAAAATATGCAGACCTATATCTTCGTTCTTAAAGCGTCTCGTTATTCCCTTTACCAGGGCAACAAGGTAGTTGTTGTCCCATGTGCTCGTAAGCATCTGAACATATCGACGCATATCTGCCCTCCTGTCTTCATAATACCACATAGAATTTAAGTGTGATATACATATATTGCTTATTTTGGTTAAATTTTAGCCGCTTCTTTACTCTGAATGATCTTTTTGATATAATGTAGCGGCTGTTCTGGGGAGTAATAATGTTATGTAAACAAGGAGTATAATTATGGATGAACTGAAACCAAAGTTACTGGATGTGCTTAAGGATATAAAGGGAGGCCAGCTCCTTCGGGATATAGTGTCCGGAGTGATAGTGGCGATAATAGCCCTGCCCCTATCGATCGCCCTTGCCATCGCATCGGGAGTGGGTCCCGAGCAGGGGCTATATACCGCGATAATAGCTGGATTCTTCATCGCGGTATTCGGAGGAAGCCGGGTGCAGATCGGAGGCCCTACAGCCGCCTTCGTTGTTATCATATACGGGATAGTCAATAAGTACGGGACCGACGGCCTTATCGTGGCCACCATAATGGCCGGGATAATGCTCGTGATAATGGGCATATGCAGGTTCGGATCCCTGATAAAATACATTCCATATACCATAACCACGGGTTTTACCTGCGGTATAGCAGTGACCCTCTTTACCGGTCAGCTCAAGGATTTCTTCGGCTTAAGGCTTGAGAGCGTGCCATCGGAATTCCTTCCCAAGGTCATAGCTTATGCGAAGAATATAAAAACGGTTAACATAACATCTATGCTGGTAGGACTCCTTGCGATAGCGATCATGCTCGTGTGGCCCAAAGTCACGGACAAGATCCCGGGTTCCCTTATCGCCATCATAGTGACAACGGTGATCGTCAGGGTATTTACCCTCGATACTGCCTACGGTGTCTCTACGATAGGAAGCGTTTACGGTAAGCTTGACTCTTCCTTCCCGACACCTCATCTGCCCGCTGTAAGCTTCGACCTTATAACGGACCTTATGTCTCCGGCCCTTACCATTGCGATCCTTGCCGGCATAGAGTCGCTCCTTTCGGCGGTTGTGGCTGACGGTATGATAGGAGACAGGCACAAGTCAAACGCCGAGCTTATCGGCCAGGGCCTTGGCAACATATTCTCAGGCCTCTTCGGAGGGATACCCGCCACAGGAGCCATAGCGAGAACGGCAGCCAATGTAAGGAACGGGGGCCGTACTCCTGTAGCCGGTGTCGTCCACTGCATAACCCTTGGCATAATCCTTGTAGTCATGATGCCTCTTGCATCGATGATCCCGCTTACCACACTTGCTGCGGTACTCCTTATC
>JAILCT010000063.1 GCA_024690425.1 Lachnospiraceae bacterium
GATCGATGATGAACAGGTGTACCGGAAAATGCAGGGACATTGGTTTATAGAAATGTCGGAAATGCTTGGAACAGTAAACGCAAAAAGCATCGAGGAGATTAAATCTTTTCTCAGCCGTACGAAAGAAACATATAAGGTCCCGTATGAAAAATATCCGGAGGATAGACCGAGACAGTGTGTATTTGTTGGAACATCCAATGATCTTCAGTTCCTTCCGTTTGATATGACCGGAAACAGAAGATTTGCACCGATTCTTGCACATCCGGAACGGGTTGAAAAACACATACTGGAGGATGAAGCAGAAGCCAGAGCATATTTTGTTCAGGTGTGGGCTGAAGCGATGGAACTGTACCGGGCAGACGAAAAACATGATCTGAAGCTTCCGAAAGAGATGGAAGATTATCTGAAAGAAATGCAGAAGGAATTCATGCCGGAGAATACTAATATCGGAATGATCCAAGCCTGGCTTGATGAATGTGGCGAGGAATATGTATGTACCATGATGATTTTTGAAGAGGTATATGCGCGAGATGGAGATCAGATCAAATCATGGCAGGTTAAAGAGATCAACGAAATCATGAATAACTCCATTGTCGGATGGGAGAAATATAAGCAACACCGGTTCCGTAAATATGGCCAGCAGAATAGCTGGAAACGTAAAGCAAGAACGGATGGATTTATGGAGCTTCCGGACGATGCAGATAATCCGTTCATCTAAAAAGTTTTTACAGCTCCATTGACAGTTGACATTGACAGGAGCGTCAATGGAGCGATTGACAAGAAAATCCAGTATTTATAGGGGATACAGGACTTGTCAATGATGTCAATGAACAAAATGAAAAAGACCTAAAAAGTTATACCGGTCATACCGGAGAAAGGAAAACTATGAGCAACAACAATGAAAGACTAACATACAAAAATATGGAGATCATCGGGATCGATCATGGTTTCGGTCAGATGAAAACAAGGTATAACACCTTCCGTTCCGGAGTACTTACCAGTGCCACGGAGCCACCTGTGGGTGGAGATATCCTGATCCTTGATGGAAAGTATCACCTTATCGGGGAGCAGCATAAGGTGTTTGCACAGAACAAGACGCAGGATGAGGACTACTATATCTTAACGGTAGCAGCACTAGCAAAGGAAATGGTTAGCAGGCAGATGAGGGAGGCGGATGTGATCATTGCAGCGGGACTTCCGCTTCAATGGGTAAGTTCCGGCAAGGAGAATTTTAAGGAGTATCTTCTTCAGAGGGATATGGTGGAGTTTACATACAAAGGAAAGGATTATCGTATCCGAATTAAAGGAGCTTTCATTTATCCCCAGGGTTTTGCCGGGATTGCTACCAGACTGAATGAATTTGGTGGGATCAATATCCTGGCTGACATCGGGAACGGCACTATGAACACCATGTATATCAAGAACGGAAGACCGAGCGCATCGGAGTGTTATACGGATAAGCTCGGCGTTGAGCAGTGTATTATCCGGATGCAGAATGAATTTCAGACTATCGGTGGTTCAAAAGCACCTTATGAACTGATGGAAAGTTATCTGTGGACAGGCAGATCGGATCTCCCTGAAAAGTACCAGGCTATGATGAAGAGAGTTGCAAAGGATTATGCCGAAAAGATCATCGGAAGGCTTAGGGAATATGAGTACAATCCCGATATTATGAGGCTCCAGGTGATGGGCGGAGGTATCTGCATACTTAAAAACTTCTGGAACTTTGATGATGCAAATGTGAATTTCATTGAGGATATCAGAGCTACGGCGAAAGGATACGAAGCACTGGCACTTAATGACCTTCGTCGGGGTAAAGATGCGGGAAGGAGCAGGATACCGGCATGATACGGAAGAATGAAAAATGCTTTCATATCAGGCTGAATATGACTAAACCAACAGACCAGGAAATCTGGGAATGGCTTCATGGGAAAGAAGAGTCGCAGACAATATCGCTCAACTCTTTTCTGATCGAGGAGCTGCGGAGGATGATGTTGGCAGATAAGGGGATGGTGGCAGTAATGCCATCCCCGATATTGCCGGAACATACGACGGGTAAGGCATCATCGGAGAAGGATACAGAATCGGAGGAAGACATGAAGTTGTCGGAAGATGCATTGGACTTCTTAAGTCAGTTTTGAGGGTGGTAACGATTTGGCACCACGGATGATATGGAAGCCGGGAAAGTAGTAGCAATTTGTAACCAATAAAAAGAAAAGGGCTGCCGTTTAAGGCAGCAAAATAAAGGCAAATGCAGGAGAAGGTCATGGAAAAAGACATGGTAAAGAACATATATAAGAGCCCTCGGCGATTGAGAGCGAAATACACCCATCGCACAAACCTGGCGGTTTATGCTCTGGATATTTCGCCACTGCGTGGAGCTGCCGGTCAGCAGAGG
>JAILCT010000075.1 GCA_024690425.1 Lachnospiraceae bacterium
CCCATGATACCCATGAGAGACCGCAGTTTATTCCTGAAAACATCCCTTATATTCCACTGGGTGGAAAAGTCAAGTTTAAGCCACAGCCTGCTCTTCTCAAGGGCCGAGTGCCTCACCTTCTTAGGTGCCGGCGGCTTAAGAGTCACTGCCGGCGGGTCCTTAAGTTCCTTGCGGCATGACAGGAAGCTTACAAGAGTGGATATGATTATGGCTGCAATAATGGCTTCAATATCAAGTACCGTTATCTTACCTGCAAGTCCCGGTACCAGATAGCTGCCCACAAACATTCCCAGTATCCACGGGGGCAAAGTCAGATAACCGAGCCATGCGCCCGCTATGCAGCCCAGCGCGCTTATAACAAAACCGTAAGAAACATAGTGGAGTGTGATCGCCCTCTTGGAAAAGCCCAGGGCCTTCAGTGTTCCTATCTGGGTCCGCTGGCTTGCGGTCACCCTGGCCATTGTCGTGACTATGCCAAGAAGGGCTATGGCCAGGAATACTGCGGCAAACATAAGTCCCATCGCCTTATGCTGTTTGGTCTCGGCATCATAGGTGGCATAGCTTAAGTTCTGATCCCTGTCAGTGACGGCTATATCGTCCCTGTCAAAGGCCTTCTCAAGCTTCTCCTTTATAGTACCGATGGTCTCATCATCGCTCATGTCCTCCCTTACATCCACGATCAGCTGATTGTATATGATATTTGACGGGTCGGGATACATGGACGGGGGAAGATAAACAAGTCCGCACTTCTGATAATTGGGATACATCACATCGGATTCGGAAACATAATAGACACAGTCGGGCGCATCAACGATCCCTCTTACAATGCCGTTGATGGTCGTACTGTCAAGCTTGAGCTTTATGTTGTCCCCAAGCTTTATCCCGTTGGTGCGTGCGAACCATTCCTCAACCCACACCCCTTCGCCCTCTCCGTCGAAGGGTTCCCCCTCGTAGACCATGAGCGAATTAATGTTGTCGGAACCCATGAAATTGATATACATATAGGCGGTAAAGGCATCATCCCCGTCCCCCACATCCATGGTGCCCGTTAAGGCCAGCCTCTTCTCAACATCTGTAACACCGGTCACATGTCTTGCTGTACGTATATCGTCATCCGTAAATCCCGCTCCCTGGATCCATATATCACACAGGTTATATTTTTTATAATAGGCATCGGCTGCGGCAGCCGCACCCGAGCTTTCGGCGTCAAGCCCCACGAAAACAAGCATTCCCAGAAGCGACATCAGGAAAATCGAGATGAACTGCGTCTTGCTCTTCAGGAGGTCGCGCCACATTTTTCTTAATAGCATTTATTAATTATCCCCTTATGATAATTACCAGAAAACTTCAGAGGCATCCTTGGGGGTGTCATTGTGGACTACGCTTTCAATGCCCCCGTTCTTTACCCTTATGACCGTATCGGCAATATCAGCAAAGAATGAGTTATGTGTGACCATCACTACTGTCCTCTTCTTCTCCCGGCTCATATCCTGCAGCAGCTTAAGGACCTCCTTGCCCGTTCCGGTATCAAGGGCTCCCGTGGGTTCATCACACAGCAGCAATCTGGGATTCTTGGAAATGGCCCTTGCTATTGAAGTCCGCTGCTGCTCGCCGCCCGACATCTGCGAAGGAAACTGGTGCATATGTTCCTTGAGCCCCACAGCGCTTAAGGCTTCCACGGGGTCCGTGGTCCCGTCCTTTATATCTTTCATAAGTGCCACATTCTCGTAGGCGGTCAGTGTGGGGATAAGGTTATAGAACTGGAACACAACGCCCACATTCCGGGCCCTGTAGGTTGTAAGCTGATTGTCCGAATAAGTTGTCAGATCCTCTCCATCAAACCATATATGTCCACTCGAGGCTGAGTCCATCCCACCAAGCAGGTTAAGAAGGGTTGACTTTCCGGCCCCCGAAGGTCCCAGTATCACTACCATCTCGCCTTCGTTTATTGTAAGACATGCATTCTTAAGTGCGTAGAATTCATTTTCTCCCTGGGAATACTTCTTACAGACATCCTCAAATTCTATAAGGACGCCATGTCCTTCTGCCCGGTCTTCATTTTGCATGTCTTTTCGTTCTTCATTATGTCCTTTATCCTGGATGGTTTTATCAGCTTTCGTTTTGACCGTCTTTTTCTTCTTTGTTTTTTTGTTTATCCTGCCGGATACATCCTTAACCTTATCAAGGGACTTATCGTCTGTTATATCCTCGATCTCAAGTTCCCGAACGTCCTTATCATTTTTCTTACCAAACATATAAATTTACACTTTCTTATGTTCCTGACAGCATGTGCTTCGAACTGTTATTTACTCTCCGCTTTCGTTCCTATTTGTTCATCGGTTATAGCATCGGTGATGACGACGTCGCCTTCCTTAAGGCCCATTCCGACTTCTATCCTGTCTTCCGATTCAAGTCCCACGGTTATGTACTGCTTCTTCACAGTGCCTTCATCTATGATGTAGCAATAGTCTCCGTCATCATCGGCATAATAAGCTTCCGCAGGTATTGTAAGCACTCCCTGTTTCTCACTTGTATAAATGGTAACGTCGGCCTCAAGCCCCAGGTAGACCCTCTCATCGGGCTCGTCGAACTTAACGCATACCGTAACCTTGGCCTTATCAGAATTACCGGTTTCAGCCACACGCTTTATCTCCGTGACTTTGCCGGTATATGTGGCACCGGCTATATCGATATCGGCACGCTGGCCTACTGCTATTTTACCTATATCGTACTTGCTGATCCCCACATCGACTTTAATGTTCTTCGAATCCTCCACAGTGAAGAGAGGACTTCCCTTGGTGACAACAGTTCCTGCCTTGATAAAGCTTTCGGTTACTATGCCGTCATACTCTATAGCAACACCTGCTCCGGCCTTGCTTAGGTTCTCCTCGGCGGTATCAACCGAAAGGGCCGACAGATCGTAGGAATTCTTAAGCTGTTCTTTCTGATATGAATTGAGGATCTGATTCTCATATGTTGCCTTAAGATTGGATGTTTCCGTCCAGTTACGCATGATATCGGACATCCAGTTGCCGTCCAGTACCGTCGCGGCGTATTCTTCCGGACTCAGATTCGTCGGCGGAAGGGATGCCAGGTCGGCCTGCAGGTTGCCGATGGACCTGCTTAAGGTCTCTATCTCGCCGGTTATCCTGTTGATCTCATTCACGGTCCCGTTGTACAGATTATCATCACATAAGATCTCAGGATCGGTCAGCTTGATCTGCTGCTTCTGCAGTTCAGCCTGCAGGGCGTTGACTGCTCCCGTCTTCTCGGCTATGTCCTTATTAAGTCCCTTGGATATGCAGTTGATATCCCAGTTCTCCTGGTATTGGCCCTGGTTGATGTAATCACTTGCCTGTCTGAAGAGAGCGTAGGCATTCCTGTATATTTCGATATCCGATGCAGCCTTGTTGAACTTGGCCTGATTGTTGTCGCTTGCCTTTACCTGGCCGTTCATTGTATTCTCGGCTGACTTGGCGTTAAGCTCCGCCTGGTCCCTTGCAGTCATAAGATCCGAGACATCATAACTCACTACCTTGTCTCCCTGCTTCACTTCGTCACCTGTTGACAGATCATATGAGGAAACGGGAGCCGTGATAGTCGAGTAATAAGTCTTACTGTTCTCGCCATGTACGTCTCCCGTTGCTTCTACTTCTTCCGATATGTTAGTGTATCCTGCTATGTCCGTGCTGTAGCTCCTGGCCTTGCCCACGGCGGCTGTCAACATAAGCCCCGCCCCGGTCAGCCCGGCCAGGGCCACCGTCCCGATAAGGATTTTTCTGCCTCTCATGATTCAATTCTCCTTCTTCACGATATCTCGGTTAGCCTCTGCTAATCACCCGCACATTATATCAACACATGAACAAGTAGTCAAGTGTTTCATATTGTATAATTTGCGCAACTCCTTTATAATTTATTGAGATACAGTAAACGAAATTAATTCTTTCACTATGAATATTAATCGGGGAATGCAACAATAGTTATGATAAGGATACTCTTTGTCTGCCTGGGTAACATATGCAGGTCGCCCATGGCGGAATTCATTATGAAAGATATGGTTGAAAAAAGGGGAATGGCCGACAGGTTTTTCATCGAATCGGCCGGCACTTCCGATGAAGAGGTGTGGAACGGTGTCGGTAATCCTGTCTATCCGCCCGCACGCGATGAATTAAGGAAGCACGGGATAACCGATGTTTCCGGCAAGCGGGCCCGTCAGATACGGCGTGACGATTACGGTAAATATGACCTGATCATAGGGATGGAACAGCGAAATGTTCACACAATGCTTAGGATCTTTGGAGGTGATCCCGATGGCAAGGTCAAGCTCCTTCTTGATTACTCGGACAGTCCCAGGGACATCTCCGATCCATGGTATACACGTAATTTTGAGCGGGCATATGACGATATTGTTGAAGGATGTGAAGCCCTGCTGGAAACACTTACTTAAATACAACACCTGTAGTGTCTTGAATGCAGTGTATTGAGTGCAGGGCCTTGAACGCAATACCCTAAATACAATTCCTTGAATCAGCAGTTATATTATGCCTATATTTCACATAAAAGCACGCACAGGGATGAGTTTGCATTATATGCGTGTCCATATAACTATGAAGTGACCGGCGAATAAGCAATAAATTGGACAGGATACACGCACAGGTACGAATCTCTTAAATATGCGTGTCAATTTTAATCAACAGAAATAAAGGAGAACACGCATCCTTAAGATCATGCTGATATTGCGTGTCGGGCTCAGTCGGATTAGATGCTTTAAGAACACGCAAAACATTTGAAATACAAATACGCGTGTCCGCCTACTCGACACCGAACACGCAGAAAATTGATTTCTATATATATGCGTGTCCAAATTTGTGATTTCAAAGATTTGGGAGCACGCAAATATCCGATTAATTGTATATGCGTGCTTAAACTGACAATTTTATTTAAAAAAGCCTAATTCAGATCAGAAAGCATATATTGAAAACGAAAAACATGATTTAAAAAAAGCATATTTATAGGAACGATAAGCATTTACTAAAGACGTAATACATACTTAAAAAAATATATTTATAGAAACGATAAACATATTTTAGGAAAAAGCCGGCAAAAATGAAAAACACCACCTTATGTTATATAGAAAAAGATAATAAGTATCTGATGCTCCATCGTGTCAAGAAGGACCATGATCAGAGCCATGGCAAGTGGCTGGGGATCGGCGGGAAGTTCGAGGATAAGGAAAGCCCTGATGAATGTCTCCTTAGGGAAGTATATGAAGAAACGGGCCTTAAGCTTACTTCATATAGGCTGCGGGGTATAGTGACCTTTATTTCGGACATATATGAGACGGAGTACATGTTCCTCTATACGGCTGACGGATATGAGGGAAGCCTGTGCGATGAATCGGACGGCAGCCTGACCCCTATAATAAACGGCAACAAAATACCATGCAATGAAGGCGTCCTTAAGTGGGTTGATACAGACAGGGTGCCCGACCTTGAGTTGTGGGAGGGAGACCGTGTATTCCTGAAAAAGCTTCGTGATGAAGACGACTTCTTTACCCTTAAGCTTGTCTATAAAGGTGATTCACTTACTTTCGCATCATAAGCCATCATTACGAACCGCAACCGTGGCTGATCTTTTAAGGAGAATTGCAGAATGAACAAAAAAAGTCTTGGCAAACATATGTCGATGCCGGCGGCATTGGCTTTTTCGATAGGAACCAGCATAGGATGGGGGTCGCTTGTAGTTACCTGTAATACATATCTGGCACAGGCCGGACCGGCCGGAAGTGTCATCGGGCTTATACTCGGAGGAGTGACCATGCTTCTCATCAGCCGCAGTTATTCATTCCTGATGAGAATGTATCCCGAAGCAGGAGGTACTTACAGCTTCTCGAAGGAAGTTCTCGGTTATGACTACGGGTTCCTTACCGCCTGGTTTCTTCTTATGACATATCTTGCCATACTGTGGGCGAATGCAACATCACTTCCTTTGTTCTCACGGATCTTTCTGGGAGATATCTTCAGGTTCGGGAAGCTCTATACAATATTCGGATACGATGTTTATGTCGGAGAGATACTGTTATCTGTTGTCGCGATCGTAATCACCGTATTTGTGTGCTCCCGTTTCAGGCGGGCGATCGATACGGCCATGGTCATTCTTGTGGGAATATTGATCCTAGGAATCACAATATGCTTTTTGGCATCCGTATTCGGTGGAAGTATAGGCAAGCCCTGCTTCATTGAAGATACCAATGCCCTAAAGCAGGTTTTTGAGATCGCCGTCATATCACCATGGGCATTTATCGGTTTTGAAAACATCTCGCATTTTACAGAGGAATTCACATTTGACCGGCGCAAGATCAACAGGATCTTCACCGCATCCCTAACAATAACTCTCGCACTGTATATAATGATAACCCTGCTGTCTGTTACAGCCTATCCCGACCGTTATTCAAGCTGGACCGGGTATATAGCGGATCTTAACAATCTAAGCGGATTGGAAGCTCTGCCTCCCTTCTATGCTGCCGATCACTATCTTGGAAGCACCGGTGTGTTCATATTGATGTTCGTTCTTCTGGCTCTTATAATCACCAGTCTTCTGGGTAACACCTCTGCTCTTGGAAGGCTGATCTATTCGATGGCAAAGGATGGGATCGTGTATGCCGGATTCGGAGAGCTTGACCGGCATCATATCCCCGGGAAGGCAATGATCCTTGTGGGCGCGGTATCAGTTCTTATACCCTTTGCCGGCAGAACAGCCATAGGCTGGATCGTGGATGTAACCACCAGAGGAGCCACCCTTATATACGCACTTACCTGTGCGGCATCCATAAAGCTGGCCAAAAAGTCAGGTAATGCGGGTGAAGTCAAGGCAGGCAGGGCCGGTTTGTTCATAATGGCAGTATTTGGTGCATATCTGCTGATTTCCGACATCATAACAAGAAGTTCGATATCCAAGGAAGCATTTTTCATGTTCATCGTCTGGAGCGTACTCGGGTTTGCATATTTCAGGCAGATATTGAAAAAAGATACGGAAAAGCATTTCGGTTCATCTGCCATAGTATGGGTCGCACTGCTGAGCCTCGTGTTTTTTGTTTCTTTTGTGTGGATGAAGCAGTCAATGATCTCATCCGATGATTCAACAAAAGAGGCAGTGCTTGATCATTACAGGAGCATTGCCGAGACTGATCCTTACGAAGCCGAGCAGGTGAATGATTTTATTGAAAGGCAGTTCGAAATACGTGAGAACAATACCACCAGGGTCGTATTTATCACCATGATCATGTTCGGTTTCGTGCTTTCCGTAATGCTTACGAATCACACTTACATGTCGAAGCGCTCCTTAGAGAGCGAGGTGCGGGCCAATACCGATTCCATGACCGGCGTCAGGAACAAGCATGCCTATCTTATCAGGGAGGGCGAGATCAATGAAGCCATCTCCTCCGGAACGATAAGGAACTTTGCAGTTGTTGTATGCGATGTTAACGGACTCAAGAAGGTCAATGATACCTTAGGCCACAAGGCGGGTGATGAGTATATCATTGCGGCCGCCAGGATGCTTGGGGAGATATTCCAGCACAGTCCCATCTACAGGGTTGGCGGTGATGAGTTTCTTGTGATCATATCCGGAAGGGATTACAACGTAAGGGGTGAACTCATGCGTATTCTGCATGAGCGTTCCAAGGATCATATAACAAGCGGCGGTGTAGTGGTTGCGGGAGGAATATCTGATTATATATCGGATGTCGATGCGGAAGTAAACGATGTATTTACCAGGGCCGACAAGAAGATGTATGAAGAGAAGAAGTTTCTTAAGAGCATGGACGAAGCCGAAAGAGAAGATGAAGCACCGGATGCATTGAGAGCCGGAACTATCCCGGGTAACCTGATAGAGGATAATTTCATCCTGAATATCAGAAGATGCATAATGATAGTTGATGACGAGGTGATCAATCAACAGCTTCTTGGCAATATGCTGGAGGATGATTATGAATTGCTCTATGCATCCGACGGAGTGGATGCACTCGAAAAGATCGTGGAACACAGAGAAGAGATAGCACTTGTTTTACTCGACCTTATCATGCCGAAGATGGGCGGAGTGGAGCTTCTCGGGAGATTGAAAGAGGACCCGGAGCTTAAGCTCATACCGGTTATCGTGCTTACATCCGACCAGTCTTCCGAAGTAGAATGCCTAAAGCTCGGTGCTGCCGATTTTATATTAAAGCCTTATCCCGTGCCTGATGTAATAAAGGCCAGGATCAATAAGTGTATCGAATATTCGGAGGACAGGGACATCATCAATTCCACCGAGAGGGACAGCCTTACGAGCCTGTTCAATACCGAGTATTTCCTGCGATATGTCAAGCTGTTCGACCGGCATTATCCCGATCATCCCATGGATGCCATCGTTATTTACATAAACAAGTTCCATATAATCAACGAAAGATACGGTAAGGAATACGGTAACCTCCTGCTGCGCCGTGTGGGTGAGAAGGTACGGCAGCAGGCAAGAAAGCTGGGAGGTATATCCTGCCGCCATGAAGCGGATGTATTCTATATCTATTCGCCCCACATTGAAGATTATACGGATGTACAGGAAAAGCTGAGCGCTAATCTTGTCGAAGAACTTAAGCTTCCGGAAGATATGAATTCAACGGGCCATGACCGGAACGTCCGCTTAAGGCTCGGAGTTTATTATAATGTTGACAAAACGATAGATATTGAAAGACGTTTTGACAGGGCCAAGATGGCCGCCGTGAATGTCAAGGGTGACTATATCAGTTCAATAGGCCGGTATGATGAGGAAATGCACAAGGAAATGTTGTTCAGGGAACGCCTTCTTGAGGATTTCAGGGTAGGACTCGATAACAGGAACTTCACGGTATACTTCCAGCCCAAGTTCGATATAAGGCATAAGGATCCCGTCCTCTCAAGTGCCGAAGCCCTGGTGCGCTGGATCCATCCCGAGTTCGGGCTTATAAGCCCCGGAGTGTTCATCCCGCTTCTTGAAGAACACGGACTTATATTGGAGCTTGACCGGTATGTATGGAATGAGACAGCGGAATACATAAGACGGTGCAAGGATACCTACGGCTTCTCCGTTCCGATATCGGTAAATGTATCGAGAATAGATATGCTGATGCCAGACCTTAAGGAAATACTCAGCGAGATAATGCAGCGGTTTTCTCTTACGACCGATGACATCATTCTGGAAATAACCGAAAGCGCCTACACAGGCGATTCCGAGCAGATCATCTCCATGGCCGGTGAGCTTCGCGGAATGGATATGGGCTTTAGGATCGAGATGGATGACTTCGGCACAGGTTATTCATCGCTCGGCATGCTGTCAAGCCTGCCGGTGGATGTATTAAAGCTTGATATGTCTTTCATAAGGAATGCGTTCGGAGCCAACCGGGATATGAGGATGATAGAGCTTATCATAGACATCGCGGATTATCTGAATGTTCCGGTCATAGCCGAGGGTGTGGAAACCGAAGAGCAGTATCTGACCTTAAAGGCAATGGGCTGCGACATAGTTCAGGGCTACTATTTCTCACGGCCCGTTCCGAAAGACGATTTTTCAAAACTCCTTGAAGAGAGAAGCCGTATAAAGGTTCCCAAGCTGCCAAACAGACGCAGGAACCACACGAGTATTTCAAAGGCACTTACCAATGATTACGAACGGATTTACAATATAGATACATTATCCGACTGCTACCTGCAGTTTTATACAGGGCCCGGCGGTGAGCTTCAGCTTAGGGGGGATAACTCCTCTTTCTATGACACCGGTTTAGACGAGATAACCGAGCATGTGGTGGATGAGGACAGGGACCGTCTTCTTAAGGCTCTTGACAGGGACAATCTGTCAATAATGGCAGGATCATCCGAAGTATTTGAGATCGGATACAGGAAAAAAATAAATAATGAAGTGATCCCATATATCCTGCGCACCATTCATACAAGAAACAGGGATGAAAACCACGTTGTCATCGGAATCTCCAATAATAAGGCTTGACGAAGCCGGGGGCGTGTGATATATTTAAGGACGTCGTCAAGACAGGAATCTTAATATGCAGGTTCATATGTGTGCGTAGCTCAGCTGGATAGAGCGTTTGGCTACGGACCAAAAGGTCGGGGGTTCGAATCCTCTCGCACACGCGAAAATCAAGAGACCCGGGAAGCATCTTCCCGGGTCTTTATCATTTTATTCTAATATGCTACACTTAATCCATGAAGGCTATAAACATATACGCACTGACAAGGATCGACAAGGCTTCGGACATCGCCAGGTTCGAT
>JAILCT010000135.1 GCA_024690425.1 Lachnospiraceae bacterium
TCTCCATCGCTTCCCTGCTTGCCCTGGCCTGGTCTCCGTCCCTGCTTACGCCTATCGTCTCACGGCCGTCGTTTATCTCGGGCTTTACGGAAGGCTTCTCCCCTGCGCTTTCCTGCAGCTTAGGTTCCGCTCCGGCACCTGCCTTCTCTATCTTTATCTCAATCTCCCTGTTATCTACGGGCTTTATATCTCTGTATGCGGGCATCATCTCATTTATAGGACTAATCTTCATAATAACACCTCCTGTCACATAGATATACTTATGTGATTCTATTATACACCTCTTCACCGGGAAAATCAAGATGAAACAGAGGAACAGTCCCCCTGTTTCACCCCGCAGATCAAGATAAGCAGTATAAGTGAAAAAGGCGGAACGATTATGAAGTTCTCCATAAAAGCAGGAAGCATCATGGAAAAAACACCTGCCATCGCACATTTGTTAAGGCCCGATGAACAGCTTGCCTCATGAAGTTCAAGAAAACGCTTGATGATAAAGATGAGAGTAACGGCAAAGACCGCGATACCGTGAACTATAAGTATATCCAGAAGGCCGTTATGGACTTCAAACAGGCCATTAAGCCAGTCAAGCTGCATCTCATAGGATGACCCTATGCCGGTAACCGGCTGTTTTATAAAGGCTCCCCAAAGCTCTGACCATATTTCCTCTCTCCCGGATATTATATCCTTATAGAAGATCCTTACGCGGAAGGTATCCTTCATGTATCCGAGCCACACATACAGAAGGCTGAACAGCACAGAGCCTAATGTCGTCGCAAGCGTGACAAAAAGATAGAATATCTTATTCTTCCATACCTTTAAGGGGATGAGCATAAGAACGGCAAAAGCCACAAGGCCTAAAAGAGCACATCTGCTCCTGTACCATGCGATGATATTATAGCCCCATGCAAAGAAAAATAACGTCAGCAGTATAAGCCATTTAGCCCCATCTTTGCTCTTAACCTTAACAAGATAATGTCTCAGATACTCAAGGACATATACTGCAAAAAAGAAGCCGCTTATAAGGATCAGGCCGCCGTAATTGGTGTTATACCCCTTGAAATACCCCTTAACATCCACGGTCCAGTATATAAAGAAAAAGCCTATATAGCAGGCCGATATCATGAACCATTTCCTGCTCATGCGGATCTTGTTGGCAAGATACAGGATAAGAAGAAAGTCAAAAACTGTAAGAAAGGCTCCCTTCCCCGATCCTATTATGAAGAGATTGACAAGAGCCACAGCGTCTGCCCCTGCCATAAGAAGGAAGGCAGGATCACCTGTCATCTCCTTTACATCAACATAGCAAAAAAGCGTGACCAGAAGGCCCAGGGTCGCGATCAGCGTACCGTAGGGCGCCACTGCCTGATACCAGGCATAAAAGTGCCACTCAAGTGTCGTTAATACAAACACCGATGCCAGTATCGCCGCATTCCCGACAGCTATTCTCTTGTCACTCTTCTCCCTTATCTCCATTAAGTCTCCGTCCGGATAGCTGCTTAAACAGAAGCTCTATAAGCTTCGTTACTATCCTGATCATTTCCTTCAGGTACATGGCTGATATCACGATAAAGATAACAGCCGATACGATATATTCAGTATTACCGGCAAGTCCCGGCCTGTCGCCGCATATCATGATAACGGCTTCAATTATAAGAAGGATATAAGAAGCATAATCCCTTCTTAAGTTTACATCAAGCTTAACATATCCCGCCACCTTGCGGTAAGCCATAAAGTACATGGTAAAGTATGAGATGCCAGTTGCGACGGCAGCACCCATAGCACCGTATCCCGGTATTAGAATAAGGTTAAGTACGATGTTGAGCACCGCGCCCGTACCTGTTGCCCATCCCATGGCCTTTGAATCCTTATATGCAAGGCATATCGATCCCAGAAAGCCTGTAAGGGCCCCAAATACGACAGATATAAGAAGAGGCGGGACATAGAGCCATGCAGAGTAAAAATCCTTTCTGAACATGAACAGGGCAACGGGCTTAACCACCAGGATAAGGAAAGAGCACCCTGCGACCATAAATGTATTGTAGCCTCTGTACATGGCCGAGAAGAACTCCTTACTGTTTTCATCACCGTAGCTCTTGGTCGCAGACATCTGCCAGCTCTGGGCAAATATCCTCTGAAATACGGTCAGTATGGCAGGGATCTTATAGGCAACGCCATACACTCCGTTTACGGCAACCCCCTTTATAAGCGATACCAGATACCTGTCAGCCGCATTGTTTATCCAGCTGCCTGTTGAATATGCTATCATCGGCACACCGTATGATACAAGTTCCTTCCTGAATTCCTTATCAGGGTCGTCGTTTTTGCACATCCCTGCACGTACGATCCCCGGCATGAGCCTGTGTCCGAGCGCAAGCATCAGAATGGATGCACACGTAAATGCAAGCATCTGTGAGAGCAGATATCCGTTTAACCCTGCCTTCACAATAAGCAGGAAAAAAATATTGCATCCAATAAGCACTACCGTCGAGAAAACGCTTCCGCATACAACAATCTTCACCTGTTCGCAACCCTGGAAAAAAAGGATCAGGAATTCGTATGTACAGTTGGTAAGAAAGAGAAAGATGAAGAGAAACAGGTACCATTTCACGGATCCCTTTACAAATACGCAGGCTGCCAAGCTCACAGCAGCAACGATCGCGGAAGCCATAGCCACGAACTTAAGTCCAGTCCCGAATATCTCTCCCCTTTTATCACTCCTGTCGATGCCATACCTCAGTGCCGCCTCACCCATATTGATCGTGAGCGCCGGTACAAGCAGAAGCAATGTTGTCTGCATCACATCCGCGATACCGTAGTCTGATGTGGTAAGTACATTGGTATAAAAGGGCACAAGAAGAAAGACCAGTATCTTGGACACAAAATTACTGATAGTGAAGAGGGCGAGATTTCCCGCAAGATATTTATATTCAGAGTTATTGCCGGACATATTCACCTCATCCTACATCTTATCGTCTATTCTTCCCTTAAGTGAAGATCATCCGAGTTTACAACGCATAAGAGGAACATCAGGTTCAGGGCGTAATCGGCCCATATAAGATCCACATCAAAGAAGGATTCAAAGAAGACTGCCATTACCGCAAGCATGGCACACATGGCCACCCTGCTGCCGATGACCTTTTTATGAAAAGCCTGCATGCGCCTGCAGACAAAAAATACGATACCGAGAAAGACCGGAACACCATGGATCACCAGGAAGTTATACATGGCATTGTGGACATTCTTCTCAAAAAAGCTCTTAAGTTCAAAATTGGTCCCTATTCCCGTAAGGATCATATATGGCTTATCCTTATTCACAAGCATCCCGAAAAGCTCCCTCCATATAGCTTCCCTGCCCGAGAATACCTCTTTGTAAAAGAAGGGCAGCCTGAAATTGGCACCTGTTGTCCCGATAAGCACATACAACCCCACAAAGGCAAGCGATCCAAATGTTGCAAGAAGATATGTGACCTTATAAAATGTCCCGTTTTTCCACAGCTTCCCGGGAACAATATACTTAAAGAGCATAAACAGGACAAGCATTATAAAGGCACCTCTCGCCCTGTGCCACAGGGACAGCTGGAAGCCCTTAAGAAGGATGGCGACCATAAAGAGGCCGATAAGAGGTCCCTTCTCATAATACATCTCCAGCAGGATAAAGGCGCACAAAAGGGTGTAGATCGTGAATGTCGCCGCTGTATTGGTATTGTATTTATAATTCTCAAAAGTTGTAAACAGCTTGGGATATGCTATAAAAAGGTAAAAGAGGAGAAAGCTCATATACAGGCCGGCAAAGATCTGCAGCTGCTTCGGATTTAAGTACATTTTATCGGACATATACCAGATAAGAACAAAGTTTACTGGTACAAAGAAAGCACCCTTGCCCGAATTCACGATAAAAAGGTTCACACCTGCTGCCAGTATGATAAGTCCCAGCAAATATACTTCTCTGTTTCCCTTATCCCTTATATCAAAAAATGCGGATAAGGCTTTATTACCCTCTCCCGGAAAGATCACGTTATTGACAAGGAGGATCATGAGCATGAGAAAGTTGACCACACCCGCATACGGATATACGATATTTATCGTATCGTAGAATTTGGGTACGGTAAAGGTAAGGGCATATATCATGAACATAACGAGCATTACAGAGAAGTTGATCACTTCCCTGCGGCTGTTCTTTTTTCTGTCTGCAGTTCTTGAAGTTTCTTCCATAATCCGATCGTTCTTTCTTCCCACGAAGACGACTCCTTATCAAAACTTGCGGCAAGCCTTGCGGCATTGCCTTTTTTTAACAGGGCTTCTATCTTAAGCGCTATTTCGGCATCATCGTACCAGTTGTCAATGATATCTCCATCCTCAAGTCCCCCAAAGAGCTCGATCGCCCCTGTCTCCCTTGACATAAGCACGCTGCAGCCGTTCACCAGGGCCTCCATGGGTGCCAGGCCAAAGGTCTCAAAGCAGGAATTCTGCACGAACAGCGAAGCCTCCCTATACAGCCCCTTCGTGATGTTTGAACCAACCAGGCCCATGTTTTCAACGAAAGGATAAGAGTTGATAATGTCATCATCCCTGCCCTTATCACCGATCACAACAAGCTTAAGTTGCGGCTCTCCTGTCTTCCTGTTTATAAGGTCGATGGCAGCGCATATATGCTTTATCTTCTTCCTTGGCATGCCCCCGCCGATCGTAAAGACCATATTTTTATCCCTGCCAAAACCCGTAAAGCCGTCCATGTTATCAAGCAGCCTTGTGTCGACCCCGTTCACGGCAGCGGATATCCTGTCCGAATACTCAGGATAATTGGTCTTAAGCCAACCGGCGAAGTGGTTGGATACCGCATATATGGCATCACTCAGTTCCATGGTCTTCCTCTCGACAAGGTTCATTGTCTCATCGACGCATTCGTTTATGGCATTCTCATGTTCCACGCATCCATGCATAAGATAGGCACACGGCTTACCAAGGGCCCTCGCCCATTTCAGGGTAAGAAGGTTCTGCCTGGAATATCCGGATATAAGCACGACCGAGCAAAAGGGCATCTTAAGTATTATCTCCAATGCCCTTAAGGGCTTACTCTTAAAGATCAGCCTTGCAGTGTTCTCCGGAAACCTTAACAGATATTCTTTTGTTACATTGGCAGGACCCGTACCGGTCCTGTAATCCCCTACAACAAATACTCTCATCATCCGTTCCTCAAAAAATCCCTGCGGCCTTTAAACATATAATGAAGGGCATCCTTCACCGTCAGCCCGTCAGGTTTATAAACAGGGATCTTGCGGATCGCAAACTGCCATATAAGGATATATGAGAATAACCCCGACATGGCACCGTAGTTGGCACCCCTTGAGATAAAGAAATCCTTATCATAGCCTTTAAACCATGTTGACTCTTCTTCACGCAGCTTTGCGATCATAACGGGCTCGTAATATATCTTCAGTCCCTTCTTAAGACAGTCGTATAAGAAAATATTCTCCTCACCCATAAGATATCGTCCGGATCCCGCCCCGAACCGTTCATCAAAGCGGAGGCCTTCTATACTGCTTCTTTTAAATGCTATCTCCGGCGAAAATATCTTCATGACCGACAGATAACCCATTCTCTTTGACCTCTTATAATTGGGCACGGGTTTTTCTTTTCTCTTAATATAAAAAACTATGAGATCGGCATCCGGGTGCTTTAGAAAACCATCCTTTATCCTCATCTCATAATCGGGAAGATACTCAACGTCATTATCACACAGGATACACACATCTGCGTCCGCCGCGGCTATGGCCATGTTCCTGCTCCTCGAAAGACCCCTCTCCCCGGTCTCCACATAGGTTATCCTCTGGTCACTGCCATTAACCGACTTCCTTATGCATGTCTCTTTGTTCTCGCGGTCGCACTGGTTTATGACCACTGCATCACCGGTTATGTTAAGCGAGTCGACATAGGAAACGTCCTCAAGGAACATAGCCGACAACAATACCTGAAGCTTCATATCACATTCTCCGAAGAACTGCCCTTACCGCCCAGAATACAAAACAGTAGGCACTGTAAAAGACATTCAGCCCTTCAACATTGCGGTACAGGTTCCATATCCTCTGTATTGCGGTCATCTTGTTGGAAGAGAGGGTACCCGTCCCCCTTCTGTAAAGAGTGAGAGCCTCATCAAGCCCGTATGCCCTGCCGACCTTCTTAAGGACCTTCCACCATGTGGCTGTATCCTCCGACGGAACCTGCGGCATCATAATGTCTTCCCTGGTCAGCTTATCCATATCAAACATTACCGTGCTTGTAAAGATCGTGGTATTCTTAAGAGCCTGCCTGTAGCTTATGGTCCCCGGCACCCGTACTATCTTCTGGACACCGATCCCGCTCTCATCGGCAAATTCATATCCGGTAAAGGAGAACGCCGCATCGTTCTCATCCATAAATGCGAGCTGTTTCTCAAGCTTGTCGGGTGACCACAGATCGTCTGCATCGATATAGCAGATATACCTGCCGCGGGCCAGTTCCACTCCTCTGTTCCTGGCATGAGCCGCACCGAGATTCTTCTCCCCCGCATCCACAAGCTTTATTCTCTCATCCGCTCCCGCAGTCCTCCTTATCACTTCCACGGAATCATCCGTAGACCCGTCATCAATAAGGATCATTTCAAAATCCTTATATGTCTGACTCTTAACGGACAGGATCGTATCCTCGATCCATCTGCCGGCATTATAGACCGGCACGATAACACTGACTAACCCCTTACTCATTGTTATCCCCCTTTTCAGCCTCCCCCGACGCTTTGGTCAGGGGCAGTATCCCCTCAGTTATACCTTCTGTACTCTCCGGTGTGAATATGGTCTTTACGGTAAGGATGATCAGGCGAAGATCAAGCCATACCGAGAAGTTCTCTATATAAAAGAGATCAAGCTTGAGCTTGTCGTACGGAAGCGTATTGTACTTGCCATACACCTGGGCATAGCCGGTGATGCCGGCCTTGACCTTGGTCCTGTATTTGAATTCAGGCATTTCCTTCGTGTACTCTTCTATGATGGCCGGTCGCTCGGGACGCGGTCCCACAAACGACATATCCCCCCTGAGCACATTAAAGAGCTGGGGAAATTCATCAAACCGGATCTTTCTTATAACCCTACCGACAGGAGTGATACGGTCATCATTTTTCCTTGCAAGCCTGGCTACTCCGTCCTTCTCCGCATCGACTATCATGCTCCTGAACTTGATGATCTTAAACTCCCTGTCTCCATCCGTGACCCTTACCTGCTTATACAGCACCGGTCCACGGTCATACAGCTTGATGCAGAGAGCGGTGATAAGCATAAACGGTGAGAGGACAATGATAAGGAAAAGTGAAAAGACCACATCAAAGGCCCGCTTGACAAGCATCTGCTCGTACTCGATCGGGCTGCTCTTTGTAAGCATAAGGGGTGAATCGAAAAAGTGCAGTGTCTTGGCTCCCCTTAACACTATGTCCATGATCTTGGGCATGACATAGGTTTCCTTGCTCTGCCCGTAGCAGTACTTGTGAAGCCTGTTCCTTGCATCGGTATTTATATCCCACAGCATCACGGCTTCGTGCTCGTCGATCCTGCTGCAGATATAGTCAAAATCATCAGATACCCGTATCGTCTCCCTTATCTCAAACTGATGGCGTCTCGTGCGTACCTTCTCGACAAAGAGGTCCTTATGGATGCCGTCATAAATAAGGAGAACATCAAGAGGAGGAAAGAGTCCCCTGTAAAAAGTCGTTGCAAAAAAGATCCATGCCCCGATAAGAAAGCATTGGATGACCATGGCTGCGATCAGAGGCAGCGGAGTGGGAAAATGGTAGGCGAGCATACATACCATCGCATAAAAGAGAACATTGGTAAAAAACGTGGCAATGATCTGTGAGAAAAGAAGCTCCAGCATCCTGTAGGATCCTATCTTAAGGCCGCCGTACATACTTGAGGCAAAGAGAAGTACACACAGATATACAACCGAAATAAAAACATGACCCCAGAAATAATAGGCCTTGGGCAGCTCGGTGTTGTAATAAACCACCCACACAAAACTGACAACAAGGGTTTCAAGGAGTACGATAAGACATGCCATTATTAAATTATATTTTCGCTTACGTGCCTGTACCTTTTCCAATCCAGTCCCCTTACAACCGTTCCTTATCTTCCCCCGAAAACCTGACCCTCTTAAGCATTGCTGCTAGATCTTTCCCTTTATCTTAAGGGTTAATTCACCCGGGATCCCCAATAACTTCTGCCATCCGGGTATATCCTCTGCTTCCTTAAGCGGATGACCCGCCATCCTCGCATACAACCTGTAAAAGCCCAGATACTTAAGCTTAAGGACCGACATCGGAGTTATCCTCGCACGCTGCTCGTAATACATGTACCAGGCCTCCCTGTTGTCTTCTTTAAGCCTGCGCACCGAGTCGGTGTAGCCCTGCGAAACAAGTTCACATACGGTAAGTATCTTAGGCATCACAATATATTCATATCCAGCATCTATTTTATCATAAATATAGTCTTCGGGTACATATTTTTCGCCTTCTATCTCGGGAAAGGGATATTCCCTTAATATCTCCGTCTTAAAGACGATCGTGGTCTCTCCCTTAAAGCCGTTAAGATACAGCCCATACAGGGTCGTCCTGTTATCATTTGCCTCAAGATATCCCGATGGGAATCCAACGTCTCCCAGAAGCTCAGTCTCGCTCTTTCCCTTATGGGCTATGATGCCGGCTGTCCTGTCCTTTTCCCCTCCGTCTGTATCAAGCCTGTTATCCTCTATGCATTTGACTATGCTTTCAACCGCATCCCCGGCTAACCTGTCATCCGAATCAAGACATAAGAACCACTCAGTCCTGCAATACTCCACTCCCCTGTTATGGGCCCTCATCTTGCCGCCGTTTTCCGTATAGTGGTATTCTATGGGAATGATCCCTTCATCCATCCATTCCCCGATAAGCTCTCCGGTACCATCACTTGATCCGTCATCCACTATAAGCCAGCAGAAATCATGGCAGGTCTGTGACTTTAAGCTGTCATAAGCCCGCTTTAAGAGCTCTCTTCTGTTGTAGGTGGGAGTGAATACTGTTAATTTCATGGTTCCCCTTATGATCTTTTTATAGGTAACAAGTACTACGTACTTGTTTTGATACGCTCGCCGCTAAGGCATCATAAGGAATCCACCACTTCGTGGTTCCCCTTATGATCTTTTTTAATATACCACGCTGTAATCCACAAGTTCAAAATCATACGGTTCCTTTATGTTGTATTTGAAGATAACATGGTTCTCTGTCTCGTTTACCTTCTTAAGCCCTGCGATAAGGAGGAAAGAGGTTCTTGGATTATCTTTGCTTAATACAACATACTCAGTCTTGGTCGCTTCGAGCGAATCAAGGAAGGCATCCTCCTCAACCGGCTGCATCCTTACCAGTGATGCAAGCAGGCGGTACTGGGGGTGGGCTTCATCACTTAACATCTCATCCGTATAAGCATTACCCGCAGCATAGAGATAATCCTCCCTGTCTATCGTTAACAGGATCTTGGGATCGTACTGACGCATCTGCATATTATATTCATATTCAAAGAAGGCCTTGGGATATTCCGCCTCACAGTCCTCATGGATCATCCGGGATATCTCGATAAGCTCATCGGGCATCTTATAGATATTTGCTGCCGGCTTAAGTCCGTCTGAGTATACAAACTTACCGGAAACCAGGCATATACACAGGATAAGCAGCGATATAACGATCCTGTCACTCCCTTTTGCGGCAGTAAATATGAGCCTGGTAAAAAGGTAGGGAACGAGCACTATAACGGGAAGCAGCCAGAAGAACCTGTAATACTCGTTATTGACATCAAAAAACTTATCAAGAATAACTGGAGCCAGGGGATTGTAGACAGTCAGGATGAGAAATACCGAACATGGTATGAATATCTCCTTCTCCCGACTGCTGCCCCTTAAGCAGATATATACAAGGGCTGCCGCATACAGGCACAGATAGGCACACGCTCCCGTATACAGCGACAGGCACGCCCACAGATAACCTATTCCCTTTTCAAAAACATTTAATCCCTGCATAATTATCCTAACAGAAATTTTTTAATGGTAACATCATAAGGGCTCTTCCCATAAATGGGGCTCTTCCCATAAATGGGCCCCTCCTCATGAACAGTCGTAAAATCCATCCTGAATTATGCTTCGCATAATGGATTTTACTTCGGAAAAGTATAAAACACAAAATACCCTTTTACATACAGTACGTATATCATTGAAAATACGAGGCCCGGAATAACACAGGCCGCATATTTAAATATCATTCCCCACTTCTTCTTCCTTACTATCATGGGAAGGAACAAAACGGTAAGCTCAACCGGAAGCAACATGTTGGCCGATGAGGATATGGTCGCGGCGCCAAAGCACACGAGAAAAGTCATAAGCCACGGCCTAAGATCAAGAGTATCATCATTCATCCTCATGAAAAGATAGAATATGGCGATCACCGCAAGATTGCCCACTATGGCCTTACCCTCATAAGTCCTCGTCATAAGGAAGAGGGATGATGTATATATGGTGATAAATGTAAGGTTTATGATGAGCATGAAGGCCATCATTATAAATACGGCAGCTTCTCTGTTGATCTTCCTGTACTCATTCTCTTCATTCACATATGAAAAAAGCCTGTCTGCGATCATGTAATAAACGATATTCGTAAGTATTATCACGGTTATCGCCATTACGGACTTGGTCCAGATAAGAGCCGGTATATGTGTCATCTGGCACACCACGGCATCCTGTATCTGATATGTTGCAAAGAAATATCTCATCTCATAGTGGTCCTGCCAGGCTCCCGTGAACGGATCATAAACATTCATCATATTCGTTTCGACACTTGTTGCCACATTTGCGACATAGTAGGCTGCATCAAGCGTGAAGTTGTAGGTACATGATACAAGTATGACCTGGATGGCCACGAGAAGTATAATGAGTGCCGCCGTAAACGGGTGACTCCCGATATGATCCGCCGCTCTTTTAAAGGCGCCTGCCCAGGCCCTTCCGTTTATGATAAATGAGAAGATCACCACGGCAATAGCAAAGGGCACCCATATCCCTGTCAGCATGGACAGGGGCCTGTAATACTTCATGGGTCCTATACAGGCAATGAAAAAGAGGAAGTAATAGAAGAAAAAACCCACCGTCAGCGACAGAAGGAGCGGGCATGGCTGCTCCTTATTCTTCCTTCCATAACGCCTTGTTATAAGCGACCCGAAGCTTAAGTACAATATGAAATTACAGATCACCGAAACGGCTATCAATACTGCATTTTTCATCCGGTTCCCCTACTCCGATCCCTTTAACTCCTCAACCTGCTGCTGAAGATTGACTGTCGTATCATATAAGCTGTTTATCTTACGGTTCATCACAAAGACCGATCCCGCAAACAGGATAACGACTATGATAAGTGCTGCCGCAAGATTTCGTGAATTGATTATCTTATGATTCTTCATTTCTTCTTCCTCCCACCTGAAGTAATCATCTTCTTCCCCGATATCCGTCTTCTCCTGCCCTGCCTGCATCTCTTTACTCTTTTTTATTAAAAGCCCCGCTGCAAAAGGCAGAAATCCGTGCACTGCAACCGATGCAGGAGAGAACCAGCAGTATAACATCGTGGCCGGAAGCAGGGCCTTCGACTGGTATCCCCACAGGTTAAGCACACATATGATAAGGACCATGAACCATGCCGTTTCCCTGTCCTTAAACAGGGATCCTGCAAGGTATGAATATGCATAATAGTAAGCCGGCAGCATGATAAGGGGCAGCAGAGAGTATAAGATCATAAATCCCTGTTTACCGTATACACCGCATGGAAGCGCAGCCGGATCATCATACGAAAAGATCATGACACCCACGATCTGACATATGATAAGTGCGATCACCAATATCCCAAAAGGGCCGGGCCCTCCCTTTCCCTTATCCGTATTTTCTCCCCCGGCTGCCTTCACGGATCTTAAGGCAGCCGCAAGGCAGAACCCCGCAAAGGCAAAACACAGGATCAGGGCTATTAAAGCCTGCAGCTTATGAATTGTCCCTGACTCGGAAGCCGCCGCAGTCCCTGCCCTGTCCCTGTATATCTTAAATCCCGCAATGTCACCTGTAAGTTCATAATCATATTCCTCGAAGGGAAGTTCGAAGAAGGTCTTCTGGCTGTTATATATGATATGGTCGTATCCTGCCTTACGGATCCTTTCAACAAGCCTTGCCTGGTCAGGCGTGGCAAGGGACATCTGCTCATATACATATCCTGCATCCGCATCAAGATTGGCAGGGTCCCCGTTTTTCGGATACGCATACATGACATCAAACCTGTCGCTGTAGGCATTCATATAAGGACTGAATCCGGGCGGAGCCACAACCCTTATCGTCCCTTCCTCACCCTTAAGCAGGCTGTCCATTATATCAACATATTCCCGCCTTATGTGCATCATATTTTCCGTCCTGTAATGGTCATCTTCCGAAAAGGTCCATCCTCCCGAAAGTATAAGTGTGACAACTACAAGAAGCCCTGCCAGGATACCTGAAGCGGCTGATCTGACCCTGCATTTTTCAAGTGCACGGGAAAAAGCATAGCCTATACCAGAAAGAGGGCTTAAAACAAATATCAGGGGATTGATGCGCTCTTCGTCCTCTGACCTGTTTAAAAGACAGATAATAAGAACAGAGACGAGAAACAGGGTCAGCCCCTTTCCCGTCCCGCGACAGTTGTTGTATGTGGTTATTAAGGATGCCCATAACTCTTTCAAGCGGGTTCCCCCTTATGATAATTATGCTGTAAGAATTACTCCGTAATTCTTTTGATACGCTCACCGCTAAGGCATCATAAGGAATCCACCATCTTCGATGGTACCCCTTATGATAATTATCTCTCGGCTCTCATCGGATTGTTGAGGAAGTCCTCATATGCAAGCCTGATGCCGTCCTCAAGTTCCGTTTTATATGTCCATCCCAGCGCTGTTGCCTTGGATACATCAAGCAGCTTCCTGGGCGTTCCGTTCGGCTTGCTCGTATCCCAGCGGATCTCACCCGTGTAACCGATCACCCTGGCCGTAAGCTCGGTAAGCTCTTTAATGGTGAGCTCCTTGCCCGTACCCGCATTTACCGTCTCATCACCTGAATAATTGTTCATCAGGAATACACACAGGTTAGCCAGATCATCAACATAGAGGAATTCCCTCAAGGGACTTCCGTCTCCCCAGCATGTTACATAAGGAAGTCCCTGCTCCTTGGCTTCATGGAAGCGCCTTATAAGGGCAGGCAGAACATGCGAATGGGTAGGATGGTAATTATCGTTCGGCCCATAAAGATTTGTGGGCATAACACTTATATAATCGGTTCCGTACTGCTTATTCAAAAACTCACAATACTTAAGACCGGATATCTTGGCAAGGGCATATGCCTCATTGGTCTTCTCAAGCTCAGATGTAAGAAGACAGGATTCCGGCATGGGCTGGGGCGCCATACGGGGATAAATGCATGACGAACCCAGAAACTCTAGCTTCTTGCATCCGTTTTCGTAAGCGCTGTGAATAACGTTCATCTCAAGGATCATGTTAAAGTACATGAAATCCGCAAGGGCTTCGCTGTTCGCAACAATCCCGCCCACCTTGGCTGCGGCAAGGAAGACATATTCCGGCTTCTCTTCCCTGAAGAACTTCTCAACATCCTCCTGGCGGCATAAGTCAAGTTCCTTGTGGGTCCTTGTTATTATATTGGTATATCCCTGTCTTTCAAGCTCACGGACTATAGCCGATCCGACCATTCCCCTGTGGCCGGCTACATATATTTTGGCATCTTTTTCCATCATTTTTCTTACTTCCGTTCCTGTATTTCTCTATTTGGCTGCTTTTCTGCCTTCCCTGTATTCCTTGGCGCTGACACCGGCAATAGCCTTCATGTCAGAATCAACCATCATCGAAACAAGACCCGGAAAATCAACCTTCCTCTTCCATCCGAGCTCCTTCTCTGCCTTGGAACAGTCACCCCAGAGGAACTCAACCTCCGCAGGCCTGAAATACCTGGGATTTACATCGACAAGAAGGCGGCCTGTTGCGGCATCATAGCCCTTCTCGCTTACTCCCTTGCCCTTCCACTCTATATCAATGCCGACCTCCTTAAAGGCCAGCTCAACGAATTCCCTTACTGTATGGGTCTCATTTGTGGCAAGCACATAGTCACCCGGCTTATCCTGCTGAAGCATTCTCCACATACCTTCAACGTAATCACCGGCAAAGCCCCAGTCACGCTTGGCATTTAAGTTACCAAGAGACAGCTTCTCCCTCTCATCGGCCATGATCGAAGCAACGGCACGTGTGATCTTCCTCGTAACGAAGGTCTCGCCCCTTCTTGGCGACTCATGGTTAAAGAGGATACCGTTGCAGGCAAAAAGGTTATAAGCCTCCCTGTAGTTAACGGTTATCCAGTAGGCGTAGAGCTTGGCAGCACCATAAGGGCTCTTGGGATAGAAAGGGGTCTTCTCTGACTGGGGTGCAGTCTCGGGAAGTCCTCCGAACAGCTCGGATGTTGAAGCCTGATAGAACTTGGTCTTAACGCCTGACTTCTTGATGGCATCAAGAAGCCTTAAGGTTCCGATACCGGTTGTCTCTGCTGTATACTCGGGAACCTCAAATGATACGGCTACATGTGACTGGGCCGCAAGATTATATATCTCGGTAGGCTGGATCTGTTCGATAAGCCTGTTCAAGTTACTGGAATCCGTAAGGTCACCATGGTGAAGGAACATAGTCTTATCCCTTACTTCCCTGTCGTAGTAAAGGTGGTCTATCCTATCCGTACTGATACTGGAATGGCGGCGGATTATACCGTGAACTTCATATCCCTTATCAAGCAGCAATTCTGCAAGATATGATCCGTCCTGACCTGTGATTCCCGTTATCAATGCTACATTTCTCATTATCATTTCTCCTATCTGTGAATTAAGGTAATATATTAACCGAAACTATTCCGACTATGATCCCGAGGATCGCACCGCACAACACCTGCAGCGGGGTGTGTCCTATAAGGACCTTAAGCTGTTCCTGGTCAAATTCAAGCTTGAACTCTCCGTTTTCCGGAAGCCTGAAGAATTCCATTATCCGGTTTAATATCTCAGCCTGATTTCCTGTTTCCCTCCGGACTCCCCTGGCGTCATACATAACGATTATCGCCAGTATCGTTGATATTGCAAATGCCGGAGAATCAAGACCGTATTCATATCCTGCGGCCACACACAGGGCGCAGACCGTGGATGAATGGCAGCTCGGCATTCCGCCGGCCCCTACAAGCCTCTCGAAATTGATCTTTCTGTTAAGTGCCAGATCTATAAGGGTCTTTACCACCTGAGCTATAGCCCATCCGAGCACAGCTGCTATAAGCATTCTGTTGTGTAATAGATCGTTAAAGTACTGCATTTATCCTATAAATAATTGCCTATATATTCGGATATGGCCTTGTCCCATTCCGCATACATATGGTCGGTCGTCAACTTGAACATATAATTCTCAAGTACCGAGAACTTGGGCCTGTCTGCCGACTGGGGATTCATCTCCTTATATTGTTCGCTGGTAACCGGTATTACCTCTGTCTTTCTGCCGGCCAGCCTGAATATCTCCCTGGTAAAGTCAGCCCAGCTGCACTGTCCTTCACAGGTTCCGTGGAAGAGGCCGTAGTTCTCCGTGGGAAGAAGATAGGCAACCGCCTTGGCAAGTTCGGCCGTGCTTGTGGGTGACCCAAGCTGGTCATTTACGACTGTTATCTTATCATGAGTTTCTGACAGGCGGAGCATGGTCTTTACGAAGTTCTTACCGTCACCGTAGAGCCATGCCGTCCTTATTATAAAGAAATCCTTTGAAAACTGTTTAACGAAGTTCTCACCTGCAAGCTTGGTAATACCATACATCGCCTTGGGTCCCACAGGATCGAATTCCGTATACGGGACATTCCCGTCACCTGCAAAGACATAATCGGTCGAGATATGCATCATTTTGGCACCTGTCTCGGTTGCCGCAATGCTTAAGTTCCTCGGCCCTATCGCATTTATCTTATATGCCGCATCCTTCTGCACTTCACATGCATCAACGGCTGTATGGGCCGCACAGTTTATTACGGCATATGGCTTAACTTCCTTAAAAAGATCAATGCAGGCGTCAAGGTTCGTTATATCCAAATCCCTTACGCCTTCTACCTTAAAGTCGGTATTTACAAGCTCGTATTCCGTATTGCCTTCATAGAGCTTATTTATCTCCCGTCCCAGCTGCCCGTTGCAGCCGGTGATGATTATCTTCTTCATATCATGCTCCGTATGTAACGCACTTATGCGTACTTTTAAAATAAACCAACATATAGTATACTGAATTATATGCTTTTTTTCAACTGTTTGTAAGTCCTCTTCAACTGCAGAGATTTTACAGCAAGCGGCATTCCTCTCGTCCAAAATCGTATGACGCGCAGCGTATAAAGGTTAAAAATGAAAAATATCAAATTCTTCGTGATTACAATCTTGGCCGTGATCCATCAGGCAGTAACGGGCATCGCAGATCTTAAGATCTTCACGGTCCCTGTAAGTGCGAACCCTGTCGATTACGTGACATGTAAAATATCCGCCTGCATCGTAAGCTGGGCCTTTTTTTACATGCTCTGGCAGCTCTTTATTGAAAAAGACGGACTCATAAAGGGCCGGCAAGGTACGCGCAATACGGTATCCCGGGTGGTCATGAAGGCTCTTCCCTATCTTCTTGTAATGATCCCCGTATGTGTGTTCAAGCTTCGCGGTGGATACTTAAGCAATGATGAAACACTCATATATGAGAATGCCGTAACGCTTACTCACTACACATGGTTCTATTATATAACCACTTACTATTACATCATAAGCCTGATGCTCATACCCCATATGTATGCCCCCATATTTGTCAAGCTTATCATCGAGTATCTGACCATCGGTTATGTTGTTCTCCGCTCTTCCGACTATTTTACCGCAAGGCAGTCAGAGTTCTTTATTAAGAAACCTGTTAAGGTGGGATACGGGGCCCTGATAATGATCCTCTTTGTGCTCTATCCCGTTATAGCATATACAACAAGTGCCCACAGGCTTCCGATATACTTTCTCCTGTATCTTCTGCTCATTACCATGCTGCTCTTTGACAGGCTCGAGCAGGCCGCCCTTACCATACCGAGGCTGCTGACGATAATAATACTCGGCTGTATCCTGACCCAGTGGCGCACGGAAGGGATATATCTTCTGGTACTTATCCCAATCCTGGTACTTTTATGCTACGAAAATATTCATCTTACCGGCAAGAGGACACTGAAGCTTAAGGATAAAAAGGTTTTTGTAATATCTCTTGTCATATACCTTATATGCCAGTATGTTATCTCCATCCCCCAGAACGGGCTGATAGCAAAAGAGATCGGGGCTGCGGCAGATGACAGGATGAAGCCCTTCTACGCTTATACGATCACCAACATGTACCGCAACGGCCTTGATCTTGACAGGAACTCGGAAGACCTTGCCATCGTGGATAAATACATTTCTCTTGATTCACTCGATAAGATAAGTGACTACTATGGTGACATCAATTATGAGGATGTGCTAATCCTCTATCAGCCGGGCTTTGTCGGTGTCAGAGAGGAAGCCGGTGTGACCGAATATTATGACTTTGTTCTGGCCCTTAAGAGGATATTTAAGAACAATCCCCAGGTATTTCTTCGCACAAGGATAGGCGCCTTTATCTATGCTGCCCTGCCCTATCATATAACATTTACAGGCTTGACTCCGGGTGCCCTTGTAAGCTTCGCCGTAAGTATAGTAAAGACGATCTCTTACAATCTCTTTATCCCGCTTATAGTCATCCTCTTCCTCTGCCTCTATTCTATTACAAGGGGAAGATGGTTTACCTTCTTTACAACAGGCGGTCTTCTGGCTCACTGGTTCATCGTCTTTATACTGGCGCCTGCTTCATATTTTAAGTACTACTTTCCGGTATACATCATCGCATACCTCTATCTGTTCCTTATAATCATCGCAGGCCTGTACAACCGCAGGCACAGTACCAGGATCAAGATACTCCAGTAGACTCACATATTATAAGAACCCTGACTTCAGTCAGGGCTCATTTATGTCTGTTCGGCCGCTATATCAATATCAGGCATTCGCAAGTTCGCACAGTTCCTTAAGCATCTTGGGAAGCCCTTCATCCATGGTCTCATCAGAGAACTGGCAGGTTCCCACCTTCTCATGTCCTCCCCCGTTGTACTTAAGCATCAGGTGTCCCACGTTAACCTTGCAGGTCTTGTTAAGGATGCTGTACCCGACTGCTGCAGAGCATCCGTGACCGCCGCGTCCGTTAACTATCCATGCGGAGATATTCTGTTCCGGATACATGCTGTAGATCATAAAACGGTTGCCGGTATAGATAGGATCGACACCCCTTAAGTCACTTATTATAACATTCCCCTCTGTACGGGTATGGGCCTTTACCATCTCCTTGAACTTGGCCGTCTGCTCTTCATAAACCTCTATACGCTCCTTGACATCAGGCATGGCAAGGATCTCGGCAGTTGACTTATCCTTGCAGGCAACCATCAGCTTCTCCATCAGCTGATAATTGGAAACAGTGAACTGCCTCCACCTTCCAAGGCCGGTCCTGGGATCCATCAGAAATCCGACAAGTATCCATCCCGTAGGGTTCATTATCTCGTCTATCGTAAGGTTACCTGAATCAACCTTATCAACGGCAACCATCATATCATCGAAGTTAGGGAATGTCTCCTTACCGCCGTAATACTCGTATATGATACGCGCACAGGAAGGAGTTATCCTGCTCTCGCCCTTATACTTGCCTTCAAGCTGGTTTCGCTCGAATTCACTCGAATGATGGTCGAACCATAAACCGCAGCCTTCAACATAAGGCACGTTAGCCAGACAGTCATTTTCGTTTATCTCAACAAGGCCGTCCTGAAGGTCCTTGGGATGTGCAAAGGTCCAATGATCAACAACTCCTGCCGCAAGCAACAGGGCTCCGCATGCAAGTCCGTCAAAGTCAGATCTTGTAACCAGTCTCATAGCCATAACTAATACCTCCCTCTAAAATGTTCATACATCGTTATTGTAAATTATTTACATATAATAAATCAAGTGTATTCTTATGATCACCTGCCACCATCTTCGATGGTTTCCCTTATGATTATCTAAACATGAGTCTTCCGCCGCAATAATATCTTGCAAAATCATCCGAATCGATTATAGCTCTCATCTCAAAGAGTCCGCCGCCTCTCTTGGCATTCATCGGATCTCCTGTGCACAGGTAATACTCCTTTTCCTTTTCCGCCGACTTATAATAGTAATAATCCCCGTAGCATTCATATGTCGAGGCTCCGAATTCCACAGGTACCATCACCGTCGGGTATTCGGGATCATACGACATTTTCTTTATGCAGATATCATTCGTATTATTGTGTTCCGATATACCCCCGTCTAGTCCAACATTCTGATCGGGTATATAGGCATCCAGCTTTTGTTCTTCACCATTGCCGTCAAGGAAATAAAAACTTCCGTCCATAAGGTATGCATCGGCTCCCAGCATCATCATCTCACTGCCGTACAGATTCTCGATGTTTCTGTATTTAAAACCGTGACGTCCGTTGTTTGTTCCTATAATACCGGTACAGTAGTCAATCTCTCCTGTTTTACCGGTCATTGAAGGATACGAAGCTATCACCGTTTCTCCTGCACGGATATTTATCGGATCTCCGTCAAAGTTTATCTCGATATGGCCACCATCTGCCTGCACGGATGTGATCTCGCGGCAGCATCCACCGACAATAATCGTATCGTCTTCTTCCTCATCACTGATTTCTTCTGTCTCATCAGTTCCGTTCGGGCCTCCTGATTTTTCCATCGATGCCCAGCCTTCGGATGCATTAAGAAAAACGACCGAAGTTCCCTCTTCGAACTTTTGTGTAGCCCCGAAATCATTTACTACTATTCTGTTGGAAGCCTGTACGCTCTGCAGGGCAATTCCCGTATTCTTATTGTTATAATCCTTATTCTGGCTGTAATAATACAGGTCCTGCTCACCCGCCATAAGTGATGTTGAATCCATGCAGCCGGTCTCCACAAGGAAGAGCTTCTGCAGCGCCGAATACAGGGTATATCCTATCTCCCTGTATCCTTCCCCATTTCCCCTGGCCATTCCTCTTATCTCATCATAAGGAATATTTACGCAGGGATAAGCTCCTGCTTTACTAAGCAGGATACCATCTTCTTCCACACCGGCATAAGCCCCTATATAAACATGATCCTTCTCTTCACCGTTATCCATAAAAACAGGATCCAGAACATACCCTTCATGTTCCGTACCGGATATCCATATCTGCTCGGAACCTTCATTCTGAACACGCTTAACATAGAACTTGGGGATTTCTACCATCACATTGCCGTTAGAACCATCTTCCGTAAATCCTGCATCACCCTGGTATATGACCCCGCTTCCTTCTTCAGCTGAATAAGTAAGATTACACAATTTCATCTGCGACCAGGGATATGCAGTGTCAAAATCATTCCCCGATCCTCCTGCCCACTCCTGATCCCTGTAATAATCAAAATGCAT
>JAILCT010000152.1 GCA_024690425.1 Lachnospiraceae bacterium
CTTCCCGAGGTGTCTTCCTTAACATATACCTTATTACCGGTTCCGTCATCCACATACCTGTCAGTCCCAAGCCTTACGAAGAGTTC
This sequence comes from Lachnospiraceae bacterium, assembly GCA_024690425.1. Next base: position 87 of record JAILCT010000152.1, read on the forward strand.
AAGCGGAAGAGGCTCACCGGCAGCATATGAAGGGGTTTCGCCTGCATCTATCTGCTTCTTCTCACCTGTAAGTACATTATTTATATCGGTCGCGACCCTGTGCACCAGCTGGTCGAGCTCACCCATTGCATTCATCACGATCGAATTGGCTGTTGCCATCCTGGTGATCGTATTACCTGCACTGTCTTTATAGCTCATTCCATAGTTGTACAAATCTTCCATAGCGCCTGTCTCGGGATTCTCCACGTTGGAAGATATATCAGAATAGTTGGCCCTTCTGTCTCCTCGTGCCAATAAGAGTGACTTTAACTCACCTATATTGGAATTCTTGGCAGTGGACACCTCCTGGCTGCAGTCATACACCGGCTGATCCTTGGCCCACGGCCATACCGGTGTGTAGAATCCGGTTGCGTTATCTACCGTATATCCCATTTCGAAGGGTTCACCCTTGCCCCTTACAACAAAGGACTGGCCTTCAACCCTTATCTCAACAACACCGTCAAGTGTGTAGCTGTAATCATATTTACAATACTTGGCCAGTTCATCCATCAGCTGGTTCCTCTGGTCCTTAAGATCATTGGCAGATTCAACCGACAGTTCAACATTAATGATTCCCTGGTTAAGCTTACATATTTTGGCTCCGATATCATTTATATTGTCGACCATGTCCTTGATGCGTGCGTTAAGGTTATCCTGATAGTTGGCAAGACCGTCATATACTGCACTTGCCCTGTCAAGAAACTGGCTGCACACATTTACGAGCTGCCCCTGCGTTACCGAACTTGCAGGATCCTTCTGGAGCTCCTCAACAGCTGTCCACAGATGATCGATCGTATCCTGGAAGGCTGCTCCGTTAAGCTCTCCGAGCAGTGTTTCCAGTTCATTGGTCGTTTCATAGCATATATCATAAAAGGATCCCCTTCCCTCTTCCTTCCTGTAGGAAAGATCGAGGAAGTAATCCCTTACCTGTCGTATTTTGGAAAATTCGACACCAAGGCCCGTCTGCTGAGGACCAATGGCCGCACTCTGTCCGGCCCAATTGTACTTACGGTCCCCCTGAAGAACCTGCTGCCTTACGTATCCTTTTGTTTCTATATTGGATAAATTATGCGCTGTTGCATTCAGCGCATTCTGACTTGTCTGTAATCCTGATGTACCTACGTGTAGACCTGATAATAGCGTCATAGCCGTCACCCCGATATTCTACGTTATCACTGCTTGGCGTCGAAGCCTCCCCTGGAACCGCCCAGCATGTCCCCGGTGCTCACCGCAGACTTCCCGTAATTGGCTGTTTCCGGTGCCTGCCTCATAGCCTGAAGGATGCTGAGGTCGAAGTTCACCATTTCGAGGGAATGCTTGATGAGTTCCGCATTGTTTTCATTGACCTGTCTTACTTCCCTTACCGTTGAAGACAGCTTGTCATGAATGTTGCTGAGTCTCTCCCTCTCCTTAGGCTGGTTCGACATCAAATCAATTAGTGTTGTCAGTTTCAGATCCTCAACATCCTTGTTGATAACTTCCGCAATATCCTTGGTAACAGACTCACGCCTGTTTTCAAGCGTTGTGATCCTGCCCACAATGATCTGCTCTTCGTCCGTGATCTTCTCCAGTTCGCTAACCTTGTTGTTAACTATGACCGGAGTCTTCTTTCTTGATAATGTAAGCAGCTGTGAGAATTCCTTTTCTTCCTGCTCCAAACAATCAATAAGGTCTTCCATCAAACTTGCCACTTACTTATCCTCCCCTGAATCACTCCATTACATTCCGTATGCAGCCATTAACTTGCTTGCAAAATCATCCGAACTAACTTCATATGTTCCGTTCTGGATCTTCGCCTTAATGGGCGCGGTTACGTCCTCCCTGACATCGGGAGTATTGGCAACGGCCTGTTTCACGGTCTGGATGTCCTTGCCGATACTTGATATATGTACCTGATCCATCTTACTTACGGTATTGGTCTTCTGTGTACCGTATGTCTTCTTCGGCGCATATATCTGTCCGATCTGGTTATACGCTTCTATACGCATAATATCACTCCTTTTTATGAACTTTCTTTGTCTTCTTCATGCGTGTTCTTTATGCTTACATTAATGTTATCGGATGATTTTGGATTTACTTAACCTGTATTTTTCCAAAACATTCAGAACAGACTCAAAATATTGTGGTGTCCTGAATGTTTATACAAACTGGAATATACAGAAGCACCCGTATGTGACTAAAAGCAGGATTCCCTGCCATCTCTTAAGCTCTCCCTTGATAAGAGCCGGGATCGTAAGCACTGCCATGACTAAAGTTGCCAGCGGAAGATCGATAACAAGCGATGCATTCATGAGATTGCCTGCTACATTCACCGTCTTGCCCGAAGGAAGTCCGAAGGGGGACAGGGCCACTGACAGACCGGATACAAGCACCAGATTGAATATATTGGCTCCGCAAATATTACCGAGGGATAAGGCTCCGTGGCCCTTGGCAAGCGATGTTATCGCGGTTACAAGCTCCGGGAGCGAAGTACCCAGTGCCACGAAGGTAAGTGCTATTACCGATTCCGGTACCCCGAGAGCAGCAGCTATCTTGGTCCCGTTATCCACAAGGAGATCGGCTCCTTCCGCAATAAGGGCAGCACCCACTATAAGAAGAAGGATATCCTTCCACATGGGATTTTCTTTCTTTTCCTTTATATTGTCATCTGCATCATCACCGCTTCCGCTGCCTTGTGCATCAGACACTGCTGCAGCTGTACCGCCGCCCGCAAGCTTCATCTGACTGAGGGCCTGACGTACAAGGATAAAGAGATAGGCCGCAAATATACATAAGAGCACAATACCGAGCGGCCTTTCAAAAGACCCCCGCACATAAGCCCCGAATGCATAAACGACCATTGCTCCGAAGAAAAAGGCAACCGGGATCTTCAGGGTCTTCTTATCAACCCCTGCAGGCTTAACAGCTACCGTAATAGCCGCAATAAGCGCTGTATTACAGATGATGGAACCAAGTGCATTACCGTACGCGATCTCCCCATGTCCTGAGAGTGCACTGTTGGCAGACACCATGACTTCCGGGAGCGTGGTCCCGATCGATACAACCGTGGCTCCGATCAGAAGCTCAGGTACGTGGAAGCGTTCCGCAATACCCGTCGCACCGTCCACAAACCAGTCACCGCCCTTTATGAGTAATACCAAACCTACTATAAACAATAAAACCGGAACTAACATGATCATTCTCCTTAATTACCTAGCAAAGAGGATAGACACTAATGCCTATCCTCTTGGAATCTTTACTATAAATTAAATGGCATTAAGCCTTGCCGTCCGAACCAAGAACGTTCTTGATCTTATGAGCAACCATATCCTTAACAGCCTGACGAGCGGGCTTAAGGTACTGACGGGGATCAAAGTGATCCGGATGCTCAGCGAAGTACTTCCTGATATTACCTGTCATTGCAAGACGGATATCGGAATCGATATTGATCTTACATACGGCAAGCTTGGCTGCCTGACGAAGCTGCTCCTCGGGAATACCCACTGCATCGGGC
>JAILCT010000166.1 GCA_024690425.1 Lachnospiraceae bacterium
TATCGTTGCTCATGATTATCCTCCTTTTGAAATACCTACCGCTCCGTTGATATTATATCATATATACGACATCGAAAACAGGTGGCTGCGTCTTTTTCAATATTTCTTTATGGTTGATTTTGTGTTATACTAAATTGATTAACTACGTTTGAAAGTGAATGTAAGATGAAGCTTGAATTCGATGTAAAGATGACAACACCTGTGATGTATGACTACATGATGTACCATACGATGACGGGAATGCAGTTCTATCTCGCAATCGGTATCGGGATAATGGCCATTGCGGCTTTCGTTATCGATCATAACCCCATCTATCTTATCGCGGGCCTTGTGATGCTTGCGTACCTTCCGGTTGAGCGGTATGTACAGGCGGCACGTCAGGTTAAGCTGAATCCCGTGTTTAAGGAAAACCTCCATTACACCCTTGATGATGAGAAGATGTCGATAGACGTTAAGGATGAGCACATGGATGCTCCCTGGGATACTATAAGTAAGGTAAGGTCCACCCGTAAGAGCCTTATACTCTATACGGGATCTGTGACTGCGACCATATTCCCCAGGGAAGCTCTCGGATCGGATTACGATAAGGCAGTGACCCTTATAAGGGACAAAGTGCCTGCAGGGCGCGTGAGGATACGATAGCGTATATGATCAGGGAAACATACAGCAGTGAAGAATCATTTGAACTGGGAGAATCACTTGGCCGCAAGGCAGTGCCCGGACAGATATATACCCTGACAGGGGATCTTGGAACAGGCAAGACTGTGTTCGCACAGGGTTTCGCTAAGGGCCTTGGAGTTAACGGATATGTGAACAGTCCCACATTTACAATCCTCCAGGTTTATGAGGATGGAAGGCTTCCCCTTTACCATTTCGATGTCTACAGGATCGAGGAGCCTGAGGAGATGGAAGAGATCGGTTACGGGGATTATTTCTTCGGGGAGGGAGTGACTCTCATCGAATGGGCTGATATAATCGGTGAGCTTATCCCTGAGGATGCCATAAGGATCGAGATAAGCAAGGACTTATCCAGGGGTATGGACTATCGCCGGATCATGATTGAAACAGGGGACGGTTCCCCGGTTCACGATGATATTTTATAAAGGTAATATATGAAGATACTAGCAATAGACAGTTCGGGAATGACGGCAACGGTTGCTGTTCTTGAAGACGATAAGCTGTCAGCCGAATATACGATAAACTATAAGAAGACCCACAGCCAGACGCTGGTTCCCATGCTCGATGAGATAAAGAAGATGACGGAACTTGATCTTGACAGCCTTGATGCGATCGCGGTTGCGAAGGGTCCCGGTTCGTTTACCGGCCTCAGAATCGGGTCGGCTACGGCCAAGGGACTGGGACTGGCACTTGATAAGCCGATAGTCCCCGTATCTACCCTTGAAGGCCTGGCAATGAACGCCTGGGGGTATGATAAGCTGGTATGTCCCATTATGGATGCCAGGCGCGACCAGGTCTATACAGGCATCTACAGGTTTGAGGGCGGAAGCCTTAAGACGGTCATGGAAGGCACGGCAGAGTCGATAGATGAGCTTATGGGACAGCTTGATAAGCTGGGTGAGAGGGTCCTGTTTCTTGGAGACGGAGTCCCGGTGTTTAAGGATACGATAGATGCGGGCCTTAGAGCTGACCATGAATACGCACCGGCCCATATGTCAAGGCAGCGCGCCGGAGCTCTTGCCGTCCTGGCGGCCGCTTATTATGAAAGGGGCTGTACCGAGACTGCAGCAGAACACCGTCCTGATTATCTGAGGCCTTCCCAGGCTGAAAGGGTTAAGGCTGAGCGTGAAGGGATGTGACACTTTGGCTCTGAGCTGATGTGACGGTTTTGATATGGATAAAGATATAAAGATCAGGAAGATCACCCTTGAAGATATAGATGATGTTGTAAGGCTTGAAGAGAGTAACTTTGCCCATCCCTGGAAGAGGGCTGATTTTGAAGACCTTACAGATAAGGATGACAGAGGCTGTGTGGTCGCGGAACCGGTCACAGATCCCGCAGGCGATAAAGAAGCAGGGATCAACACAAGGATCATCGGCTGCGTTGTTTACAGGAATATTGTCGGTGATGTGGATATCACAAACGTCCAGGTGGATAAGGCTTTCAGAAGACAGGGCATCGCAAGGGCCCTTATGACGGAAGCCATGGACTGTGCCCGTGCAGTGGGAGGAGAGAGGTTCACCCTTGAAGTACGTGCATCAAATTTACCGGCGATCGCATTATATGAATCCCTGGGATTTGTGTCGGAGGGAATACGCCCGAACTTCTATGAACAGCCTTGCGAAGATGCAGTTATTATGTGGAAGTATACATGAGCGAAGATACATACATCACGGACGAGAGGAACGGGACTGTGACGGTTCGTCCATGATGTATGAATCGGAGCAGAATATATATGTGACGCGAAATATTATAAAGGAACTATTATGCTCGATGTATGTTTACTGGGCACGGGCGGCATGATGCCCCTGCCATATCGATGGCTGACCGCACTCATGATGCGGTATAACGGCAGCTCAATACTGATAGACTGCGGCGAGGGGACCCAGATCGCGATGAAGGAAGCGGGGCTGAGCCCCAACCCGATAGATGTGATGTGCTTTACCCATTACCATGCGGACCATATAAGCGGCCTGCCCGGAATGCTTCTGTCCATGGGCAATTCCGACAGGACAGCCCCCCTTCTCATGATAGGGCCCAAGGGCTTGACCAGGGTAGTCAATTCCTTGAGGGTGATAGCTCCGGAACTTCCCTTTGAGATATATTTCAGGGAGCTTACGGACAGGGAAGAGGAGATACAGATGGAAGGCTACAGGCTTAAGGCCTTCCGCGCGAACCATAATGTTACCTGTTACGGCTACAGCATATATATAGACAGGGCCGGGAAGTTCTCGGTGGATGCGGCCAGGGAGGCGGACATTCCGGTTAAGCTGTGGAATCCCCTTCAGAAGGGAGAGACCATAGAGTACGAGGGAAGGACCCTCACACCCGACATGGTGCTGGGACCTGCCAGGAAGGGTATCAAGCTTACCTACTGCACAGATTCAAGGCCGACCGATCTTATTGTCGAAAACGCCATGGATTCCGATCTCTTCATATGTGAGGGAATGTACGGAGAGCCGGATATGGAGGAGAAGGCTAAGGACCATAAGCATATGACTTTCTATGAAGCGGCCGGGATGGCGAAACAGGCAGAAGTTAAGGAACTGTGGCTTACGCATTACAGTCCTTCACTGTCGTACCCGAAGAATTACGAGGGCGCGGTAAGAGAGATTTTCAAGAATACACATGTAGCCAAGGACGGCAGGAGCGTGACACTGAAATTCACAGAGGAATAAACGATAGATGGCAAAGAGCAGTAACGGGTCAGCCAAGAGAATAGTGATCCTGTTTTTACTCGCAGCGATAGTTGTGGGTGGCTTTGCCATGGTCGCATTACGGAATAAACCAAGCGAAGCCACGCCTGCCATGCTGTCGGCGGTTGAGGAAGTGCTCTCGAGGAATCTTGAGAATAACTATCCGGGAACGCCCAAGGAAGTCCTCAAGTATTACAGTGAGATCACGAGATGCTTTTACTCCGAGACCTATACACCGGAAGAGCTGGGCGAACTTGCGGAAAAATCACGCGCCCTTCTGGATGATGAACTCAGGGCTCAGCAGGATGATACCCAGTACCTTAACGACTTAAAGACTTCTATAGATATCTTCAAGAGCAACGACAGGAACATATCGAGCTATTCGGTATCGTCGGCGGCAGACATCGATTATTACAGGTACGAGGATGCCGACTGGGCCAAGGCCATGTGCGTGTTCACGATAAGGGAAGGGACCAAGATGGTCGCCACTCAGGAGGAATTCCTGTTAAGGAAGGACCGGGCGGGCCACTGGAAGATATTCGGATGGCGCATATATGATAACAAGGGTGACGATAAGTAAAGTTAAGATAAGATGAATAATAAAGATATATTTATACTGGCAATAGAGAGCTCCTGCGACGAGACAGCTGCAGCGGTTGTTAAGAACGGGCGGGAGGTTCTTTCAAATATCATATCTTCGCAGATAGACATACATACGCTTTACGGCGGGGTGGTGCCTGAGATCGCTTCAAGAAAACACACCGAGAGAATCAATCAGGTAATAACGGAGGCCCTTACACAGGCCGGCATGAAGCTGTCCGAAATGGATGCCATAGCGGTCACATACGGACCGGGTCTCGTGGGAGCCCTTCTGGTGGGCGTTGCCGAAGCCAAGGCTATAAGCTTTGCCACCGGTATACCTCTGATAGGCGTTCATCATATCGAAGGGCATATCTGCGCCAACTATATAGAGAATAAGGAACTTGAACCGCCATTTATATCACTGGTGGTTTCCGGCGGCCATACGCATCTTGTGCGGGTCGCTGATTACGGCGTATATGAGATCCTGGGACGCACAAGGGATGACGCTGCGGGAGAAGCCTTCGACAAGGTGGCTAGGGCCATAGGGCTGGGATACCCTGGCGGTCCCAAGATAGACAAGGTTTCCGGGGAAGGTAATGCTGGGGCGATCGAATTCCCGAGGGCGAAGGTAAGGGATGACGCGTATGATTTTTCATTCAGCGGGTTAAAGTCAGCCGTGCTCAATTACCTTAACTCCGAGAAGATGGCAGGAAGAGAGATAAATGTTCCCGATGTGGCGGCCTCCTTCCAGAAGGCTGTGACGGATGTGCTGACGGAACATTCGATAAATGCCCTTAAGGCCGGCGGCTATAAGAAGTTCGCGCTTGCGGGCGGAGTGGCATCCAATTCGGCTCTACGGGCTTCGATGAAGGAAGCCTGCGAGAGGGAAGGCATTAAGCTGTATTGCCCTTCTCCCATATATTGTACAGATAATGCTGCAATGATCGGAGTGGCCGGGTATTACGAGTATCTTAAGGGCAATTTCGCGGATCTTAGCCTTAATGCGATCCCGAACCTCAAACTGGGAGATTGAAATGAAGGATAAATGCGTTGCCATAGTGCTTTCGGCCGGTAAGGGCAAGAGAATGGGCAGCGGTACCGCCAAGCAGTACCTGCCGCTTAAGGGTAAGCCTGTTCTGTATTATTCGCTTAAGGCTTTTGAGGATTCCTTCGTGGATGAAGTGATCGTAGTGGCCTCACCTGAAGATCATGAATATATCAGGAATGATATAGCGGATAAATACGGCCTTAAGAAGGTAAAGTCAATCGTGGATGGCGGCAGAGAGAGATACCATTCAGTGATGTGCGGCCTAAGGGCAGCAGGCGCGTGTGACTATGTATTTATACATGACGGGGCAAGACCCTTCATAGATAATGACATTCTGGATCGTGCGTATGAGCTTGTAAAGGAGAAGGGGACTGCCATAGTTGCCATGCCGGTCAAGGATACCGTCAAGGTCGTGGGCAGCGACGGTATCACAATAGATACACCCAACAGGTCCTCGCTCTGGCTCATGCAGACCCCCCAGGTCTTTGCCTTTGATCCGATACTCAGGGCTTACGAGAAGATGATCGGGGATGAGGAAGAACTTATAAGGAAAGGTATCGGCATAACAGATGATGCTATGGTCATGGAACGCTTCGGAGACCTTAAGGTCCATGTATCCAGGGGATCATATAAAAACATCAAGATAACGACACCGGAAGACATGATCATTGCGGAAGCCTTCCTGGCACAGGCCGGAGAGTAGATCATGATGGCCGGGGACCGTAAACACATCAACCTTGGAATAGTGGCGCATGTTGATGCCGGTAAGACCACACTTACAGAGGCTCTTCTGTATAAGACCGGAGCTATAAGGCAGCTCGGACGTGTTGACAGCAGGGACAGCTTCCTTGATACGGATGAGCAGGAGAGGGAACGTGGCATCACGATCTTTTCCAAGCAGGCACGATTTGAGACCGACAGGCTTGATATAACGCTTCTTGATACACCGGGGCATGTTGATTTTTCGGCGGAGGCCGAAGCCGTGCTCCAGGTTCTTGATTACTGCATATTGGTAATAAGCGGGACCGACGGGGTTAAGGGACACACACTGACCCTGTGGTCACTTCTGAAAGAATATGATATTCCCACTTTTATATTCATAAATAAGATGGACAGGCCCGGCATTGACAGGGACTCCCTGCTTAAGGACATTCGGGACAGACTCAGCGACAACTGCATTGAACTTCCACTTCCCCGGGACCTTAAGGATGATGACCTGGAGACCATTGCCATGTGTGATGAAGCCCTGATGGAAAGGTACCTTGATACGGGCGGACCGATCGGTACGGAAGAGATAGCGGGCCTTATCTTAAACCGGCTGCTCTTCCCGGTATACTTTGGTTCGGCCCTTAAGCTTGATGGGATTGACGGGCTGCTTGACGGACTGGGTGAATATACCCTTATGAAGGAGCACCCGGATGATTTTGCCGCAAGGGTATTCAAGATAACAAGGGACAGCCAGGGAAACAGGCTTACGCACATGCTGATAACCGGCGGGATCCTTCGCGGCCGTGACATTATAGGTGAGGAGAAAGTCAACCAGATAAGGCTTTATTCATCGGATAAATATGAGGCGGTTCCCGAAGCACATGCGGGCAGTATATGCGCGGTGACGGGACTTAACGCAACAAAGCCTGGCATGGGCCTTGGGGCCCTTGAAGGGATCAACATGCCGATTCTTGAGCCGGTGCTCAATTACAGGGTGCACGCAACAGATGCGACCGATACGGCCATACTGCTTAAGGACCTTCGGATCCTCGAAGAGGAAGATCCCCAGCTTAACATATCCTTTAATGAGAACACACGTGAGATAAGGGTAAGGGTCATGGGAAGGGTCCAGCTTGAAGTTCTGGAGCGCACAGTCCGTGACCGCTTTGGCACAAGCATCGCATTTGATACCGGATCCGTTGTATATAAGGAAACGATAAAGTCACCCATTGAAGGAGTGGGCCACTTCGAACCTCTTCGTCATTATGCAGAGGCACATATTCTCCTGGATCCGCAGCCGCGGGGGAGCGGACTCAGTTATGACAGTGTGTGCTCCGAAGACATCCTGGATAAGAACTGGCAGAGGCTGATACTTACACACCTGCGCGAGAAGATGCACAGGGGAGTGCTTACCGGAGCTCCGGTCACTGATATTAAGATGACCCTTGTCACAGGAAGGGCGCATCTTAAACATACCGAAGGCGGTGATTTCAGACAGGCAACCTACAGGGCGGTGAGGCAGGGCCTTATGATGACAGAGAGCCTTCTGCTTGAACCCTACTACTATTACAGGATAGAACTCCCGTCGGTGAATGTGGGGCGGGCCATGACTGATATAGAAAAGATGTCGGGTACCGTGGAGGCGCCGCAGCTTGAAGGTGAAAATGCGGTGCTTACCGGCAGGGCGCCTGTTGTATGCATACAGAATTATGCATCGGACCTTGCGGCCTACACTTCGGGAACGGGTACCATATCGTTGAGCCTTGCAGGTTATGATGTATGCCATAATGCGGATGAAGTCATTGAGGCTTCGGGATATATCCCGGAAGCGGACCTTAAGAATACACCGGATTCCGTATTCTGTGCTCATGGTGCCGGATATGTCGTGCCATGGAACGAAGTGCGTGAGCATATGCATGTGGAAACTCCAGACAGTATCCGCGCATATCTTGAAGGGACATATCCTGAAGAAGGCGGTGAGGAGAATACCGCAGCCTTCAGGGCCCGCGCAGAGGCTGCCGGTTCAGGAAGCATACCGCGTGCGATAGGGACAGACGAAGTTGATGCTATCCTTAACAAAACCTTCTATTCAAACAGCTCGTCTTCCGTACGTGCCGAAGCCGAGAAGAGGAAGGGTATCGGACGGGAAGAGAGAACAAGGGTTGTGTCAACCGGGGGAAAGATAAATGATCCCTATGATGATTACAAATATAAGCCGGTTGAGAGGAAGAAAAAATATCTTATCGTAGATGGATATAATGTGATCTTTGCATGGAAGGAACTTAAGGAGCTGGCTGCCGTAAATATTGACGGAGCAAGGGACAGGTTAGTTGACATAATATCGAATTATGCAGGAGCCACAGGTTATGAGACAATAGTGGTTTTTGATGCGTATAAGGTTAAGGGCAGGGATACTTCCAGCAGCGCGTTCGGTAATATAACCGTCGTTTATACCAAGGAAGACGAGACTGCCGACCAATATATAGAAAAATTCACTTCCGCAAACGGAAGAAAGTACGATATCACTGTTGCGACATCCGATAATCTTGAGCGTACCATAGCCCGCGGTAATAACTGCATGATCGTGTCTTCGGCTGAACTCGAAAAGCTGGTGGAGTACGAAGTGAAAAAAATCATGGATGAATATTCAGAAAAAAAGTGACACATCAGTTCAGATCTGATGTGTCACCTTTATTTTATATGTCTTATTATATGTCTTAGTAGTAGCACTTCCAGTATGCGGGATTATATCCTGCCGTGGGAAGGGTTGCCTGGAGACGTCTGAAGTTCTCTTCCTTGGCCGATGCATCCTTGTTCTGCTGGTCGAACTGCGACTGAAGGGAATTCGAGATCGCCGTGAGTTCATTAAGCCTCTGGGTAAGTCCCGGATTCTTGGTTACTTCTGCCTTGGTCGCGTTGAGCAGTGCGTTTACATCGTTAAGCCTTGTGAGGGTCATGTTGGCGGTTGCCCTCGCATTTGTTGCGGCGATCCTTGCCTGATCTATCGTATTGATATTATGAAGTAATTCAAGATTGCGGACCCTTGGATCGACCGGGCAGGGCTTTACTACAGGTGCTGACAATACCGGATTGCTGAGTATTATCATATTGCATGCGGCCTGATTGGCTGCTGCGGCATTAATGGCCGCGATGTTGGCTTCGGCCTGCTTGTTATAAGCTGTCTGGTTGGCTGCTGCCGCAAGAAGTGCGGCCTGATTGGCCTGCTGTTGTGCTGCTATAGCCTGGGAGTTGGCCGCTGATGCAGCCTGATTGGCCTGAGCTGCAAGTGCCACGGCATAGGGTGATGTGGGCACAGGCATATACGGTGCCGGATAATAAGGGTATGCGATAGTGGCACTTACGCTTGATGCCGGCATAACAACTGCGGCAACCAGAAGCAGACCTGCGATGATGATTCTTTTCTTCATATTACATGTCCTCCTAGTAGTGTGTAGTGCCCCTTATTTAATTATCTCCCCGATTTGTCGTATCATTAATTATACCATGTTTACATAAGATAAGATATAGAAAAATGATCAAATAGCAATGTTTTTTAATAAAAAAGTCATTGACAAGCATATTTGCGTTTGTTAATATATTAAATGCGCTGACGAGAAACGGGTCGGCGTATAATTGTGTTTTTCACAACAATGGTTATATCTGGAGAGGTATCGAAGTGGTCATAACGAGGCGGTCTTGAAAACCGTTTGCCTTCACGGGCACATGGGTTCGAATCCCATCCTCTCCGTAGGGAGCGCTCATTGCCATCAGGCAATCTGATCGCGCGACCGACTTGCCGCCGAGCTAAGGCGAGGGGGCGATACATATTGTCTGTTTCAGCTATTAGGGAGAAGTACCCAAGAGGCTGAAGGGGCTCCCCTGGAAAGGGAGTAGGTCGTTAATAGCGGCGCGAGGGTTCAAATCCCTCCTTCTCCGTTTAGCTTCTTACATTTATAACTGAAGCAAAAGTACCTTGAAAATCTAATAGTATAAACCATCCCTGAAATTCGTCATAAGGGGTACCACGAAGTGGGGGATTCCTTATGACATCATTTCAAAAGTTTAATTTTTTATTAGAACGACCCTAAAGTAAATTTAGGAAAAGGATAAG
>JAILCT010000241.1 GCA_024690425.1 Lachnospiraceae bacterium
GTGGTAATGTATCCATGTACCGAGAATGATTTTCCGTTTTTTATAAGGAGGTTATCATGAAACAGGATGCATTGGCCAGATGGATCAAATTCGTTATAACAGGCGTCGGAATATGTGGCTTTATCGTATATTCCGTGATCATGCCGAGATTCGGAGCCTACCTGGTAAAACAGAATACGATGCTTGAGAGGAATGTCCTTCCCTGGCTGATCCTCATATGGGTGAGCGCTATCCCCTGCTATGTTGTGCTTATCCTTGGCTGGAAGATCTCAGACAATATAAGGAAGGATAAGACCTTCTCCTACGATACCGCGAAATATCTCAAGTGGGTTTCATACCTGGCAATGGGTGATTCGATATTTGTATTCGTAACACATGTGATCTTTCTTATCCTCGATATATCCGCCACAGCGGTCATGCTGGTCATAATCATCGTTGTTTTCTTTGGAGTGTCGATATCGGTGGTGGCAGCGGCCGTATCGCACCTGGTCATCAAGGCTGCAGAGATCCAGGAAGAGAATGAACTGACGGTTTAACAAGAGGAGGAAGACAATGGGCCATCTGGTTTTTAATATAGATGTTATGCTTGCAAAACGGAAAATGAGCGTGACTGAGCTGTCCAATCGGGTCGGTATCACACTTGCGAACATGTCAATACTCAAAACGGGCAAGGCCAAGGCCATCAAGGTATCAACGATCGAGGCACTGTGCGATATCCTGAAGTGCCAGCCCGGCGACCTGTTTGAATATGTCGAAGACACTGAGGACAGCACCAACCCAAATTAAATTAACCAAAAGGAGAACAATCATGGAAACGATAAAAAACATACGAATGAACCTATTTTGCGCTATCTACGCCCTTTTTTACACCTTCTGTCTATATAAGAACTACAGTGGAGTGACTTTCCCTTTTTTCGCCGCAGGGACCTTGTGCTTTTTCTTATTCTATATGAAAAGACAAGGTCATACTATGAAAAGGTTTTCCGTTTTTCCGATAGCGGCGATATTGGCTCTGTCGATTAACATATGCTTAACCGACAGCATATATTTGGCCGTATTCGACCGGGCTTTTATTTTTGTACTCTTTTTTACCCTTTTTCTCACCAATTTATATGATGATTCGACATGGGATGCATCAAGATATACAGGCGCCATAGTATCTACCGTGTGTTCGCTCCTTGTATATCTTCCCATGCCCTTACAGGATATGGCAAAGAAAATGAACCTGAGAAAAGAGGCGGCCGCTGCCGGTCCGGACGAGACAGAAAACAGTACGCCAGCGCCATCCGCTAGAAGGGGTAACGTCCGTTATATTATCCTCGGCCTTGTACTTGCCCTGCCCATACTTCTCATCGTGCTTCCGCTTCTTGCATCATCCGATGCGGTATTCATGAGTGTGCTTGAACGGATATTTACCATAGATCTGGATCTGACTTTCATGCGCAATATATTCGGGATCGCTGTAATGATCTGCTTTATCTTCTTTATTTCCTATGCTCTTGTATGCAGGTTAAGTGACAGGAGCAGCTATCTTAAAAACCCCGTTCCAGACAGGCGGACGAAGAATCCCGTTATTGCGATCACCATAAGCCTTGTGCTCCTGATAGTGTATGGTCTTTACTGCGCCATTCAGATCGTCTACCTTTTCATGGGATACGGAAGCCTGCCGGAAGGATACACCTATGCCGAATATGTCCACGAAGGTTTCTACCAGCTGGTCTTCGTATGTATCATAAACCTCATCCTTGTCCTTATGTGCCGTAAGTATTCGCAGGAAAGCACCCTGTTAAAGATCATGCTGACCCTCATATCTGCATGTACCTTTATCATGATCTTCTCCTCTGCATACAGGATGATGCTGTATATTGGAGCATACGGGCTTACATTCCTCAGATTATATGTTTTGTGGGCTCTTACGGTCATAGGGCTTGCAATGACCGGGACCTGTGTATACATATATTATCCGGGCATGCCCTTTTATAAATACAGCCTGGTGGTTCTGACCTTTACATGGGCAGTCTTTGCCCTTTCAAGACCCGATCAGCACATAGCCAGGTACAACCTGACGCATGATTTTGCCAGGGATGAAAGTTACATAATCCATAACCTGTCGGCGGATGCGGCACCTGCCGTTTGCGCTTACGCCGGTGATGATGAGCTGGTACATGATTATCTTGACCGGGTGTTATGGGATAAGAAGTGGCACTACCGGTACAGCACGGGAAACGAAGATGATAAATATGAAGCTCCCAAGATGAACTTCAGGACCTTTAACTACTCCACATATACGATGGGAAAGCTTGCGGAAAAATATGGGCTCGTGAACTGACGGCGAGGGCATAGTGAAGACAAAAGAACCGTCCCCGTGTCTTCATTGTTCGAGGAGGATTATCATCCGGGCGGTCTCAACAAGGGAGGTGCCGGTGTCCATACCGGTCTTCTGGATATAGCGGTGGGCTTCCGGTTCCGTCATTCCCTTGTTCTTTATGAGCAGTTCCTTGGCCGTTTGGATGTACTTAAGGTCTTCGGGATTTCTTGACTGCTTGATGACCTTGTTATCGGAAGGCCGCCTGTAGTATTTACCGAATTCCTTCTCAACCGCATGGATAAGCTCGGATATCTTGAGCGGCAGTTCCAGCTTCACTGCGTCATCCGGATATTCCACGTTCATTATGTTCCGGCTGAGTATTATAAGCCTGAAATATTTCGGAATGCAGTCATTCAGCTCGACATAGCTCATGTCGTTAAGCCTTCCGCCGCATATTATGACCCCGTTTTCAAGCCGGCAGCTCTCGGACAGGGCGTCGGCCGCAAGAGTGCATACAAGATCGGGCCGGTAGCCATGCTTCGTAAGCAACCCGCCTATCTTGCGCGCCTCTTCTATTTTGGACATAACGACAATAATACTACTCATACAGGCCTGCTGTTCCCATCCGGTTTATATGCTCGAAATAACAATACGACATCAATACTTGTATAAGTAGTTCTGTATCTCCCAGTCGGAAATATCCCTCATATACCGGTTCCACTCATTTATCTTGGCTTCGGTATATATCCTTGCAAAGTCATCCCCCAAAACCTTATTGATAAAGGGATCGTTCCCGGCACAGTCAAGGGCTTCCTTCAGATTCTCGGGCATGCCGTCCACATTTGCTATGGGAAGACGGATGGGGATGTTGGCTCCGTTGCCGTCTTCTATTCCCTGAAGTCCCGCCGAGATGCAGAGAGCAAGGGCAAGGTAGGGATTGGCTGCCGAGTCGGGGAACCTTAATTCTATCGCAGGTTCGAAGAGTCCCTCACGTATCCTTATATATGTTGTATGGATATCGTATTCGGAACTTGTCTTGGCATCATCAAGGGCAAGGAGCAGCCTCTTATATGAATTGACCGTGGGATTGGTATAGGCACACAGGGCACGGGAATGCTTGAGTATACCGTTGATGAAGTCCCGCGTGGTCTCGTTTATCGCACCCTTCGTACCGTCCATTATGTTTTTGTCATCCTTGTAAACGGTGAAGTTAAGGTGCATGCCCGAACCCGCCTCGTCTGACTTGGGCTTTGGCATGAAGGTCGCATATGTGCCAAAACGCTTGGCGATGGAGCGCACCGCAAAACGGAAGGTCATGATACCGTCAGCAGCCTCGAGGGTATCCGCTTCCTTGAAGTCGATCTCATGCTGTGCGGGAGCCTTTTCATGGTAGGATGACTCGATCTCAAATCCCATCTGCTCAAGCAGGAGAACCATTTCCCTTCTTGCATTCTCTCCAAAATCAACCGGACCCACATCCATCATGCCCGCATCTTCATGGGTGATCGTTGTAGGTAGGCCTGCCTCATCAAGGTGGAAAAGGAAGAACTCACACTCGGGACGGATCATGAATGTATAACCGTTTGATCTTGCCCGCTCGATCACCTTCTTAAGTATGGTCCTGGGACTTAACTCAAAAAGTGTGCCGTCGGGGTAGCATACATCGCACATGAGCTTGGCAACCTTGCCATCCTGAGGGCGCCAGGGGAGGATCATAAAGGTATTATAGTCGGGAACAAGTATGAGTTCGCCTTCGTAACCCGGCATTCCGTCAAAGAGTACGGCCCCGTCTATCCTGTATTTGTCAACGAGTATCTTGGAAAGCTGGCCTGCCGTTACGGCAACGTTCTTCAGATGGCCGAAGATATCCGTGAACTGGAGGCGGATGAATTCAACTCCCTCCTCCTGAATCTTGTTGATTACGTCCTTTGCTGTAGTCATTTTTCTTCTCCTTTGAATACTATGGTTTCTCCGTCTACGACCGCATATATACACTCTCCGTCCTTTACGAGTTCCGTCTGGCCCGAGGAGGCTTCTGTTACCTCCTTTTGGACTCTTGGAAATTCTTCAGTCGGAATGAGCAATACAAAAGATACGTTTTCCTCGTATTTTGCTTCAAGGATCGCGTACTTATTCTTCTCGAAAATATACTGAAGCTTCCCTGCGAGGGTATAATCACAGGTTACCCCGGCACGGATACCTTCCTTCTTTTCAATTATCTTACTGGCTTCAAGGCCTGCCTTGACGGCCGCCTGGTATGCCCTGACAAGACCTCCGGTGCCAAGCAGGACACCTCCGAAATATCTCGTCACAACAACCGCGATATTTCTTATCTCTTCGTTCAGCAGTACTTCCAGCATAGGCCTGCCTGCCGTTCCTGCAGGTTCCCCGTCATCCGAACACCGCGTAAGCTCCGCATTCTTCCCGATGACAAATGCTGAGCAGTTGTGCCTTGCATCCCAGTATTCCTTCTTCTTGGCATTTATGAAGGCCGTCGCTTCTTCTTCGGTCTCGACCGGCTTAACATGACAGATAAAGCGCGACTTTTTCTCCTCGATCTCGCCCTGTCCGCCTTCGTATATACATTTATAGCTGCCCATACGTCACCTCCGCCCACTATTATATCATATAAGGGAGGAACCGTCCCTCGTTTCACCGAAGGGCAGCTTCGATGAATCCCCTGAACAGGGGGTGGGGTACGTCCGGGCGTGACTTGAACTCGGGATGAGCCTGGGTTGCCACAAAATACGGATGATCCTTAAGTTCTATCATCTCGACTATGCGTTTATCGGGGGACATCCCGGACAGGATCATTCCATGTTCTTCCAGCTCTTCCCTGTAGTCATTGTTCACCTCGTATCTGTGGCGGTGACGTTCATGTATCATTATCGTATTGTCTGAAATATCTTTCGCTTGGTTTACATAACTATTTGTATTTCCATAGAGCGCATATGCCCTTGTGCCTCCCTTTATAACACAGGGATAAGAGCCAAGACGAAGGGTACCGCCAAGATCCGTCACGCCTTCCTGATCCGGCATAAGATGGATGACGGGGTGCTTCGTATCCGGATCGAACTCAACGCTTCCCGCATCCTCATAACCCAGCACATTCCTGGCAAATTCGGTGATCGCAAGCTGCATCCCAAGGCACAGTCCCAGAAAGGGGATATTATGCGTCCTGGCATATCCTATGGCCAGGATCTTACCGTCAATACCCCTTGTCCCAAAGCCTCCGGGAACCAGGATACCCTTAAGGTCGCCCAGATATTCGTCAAGGTTTCCGGGGTTTAATTCTTCCGAATCTATCCACTTTATGTTAACCTCTGTCTTATTGGCTATGCCTCCGTGCTTAAGCGCTTCAGCTACACTTAAATATGCATCATGAAGGGAAACATATTTACCTACAAGACCTATGGTGACCGAATTTTCCGGATTGTGGAAGTCCTCCACCATCTGTCTCCATGCCGCAAGATCAGGTTCCGGACAGTCAAGCTTAAGGCACTCGCATACGGCCTGGGCAAAATGTTCCTCCTCAAGCATCAGGGGAACCTCATAAAGGGATCTTGCATCAAGGTTCTGCAGCACGTGTTCCTTCTTCACATTGCAGAAAAGGGCTATCTTTTTCCTCATCCCGTCATCTATCGGATAATCCGAACGACACACCAGGATATCCGGCCACAGCCCCATCGACTGAAGGCTTTTTACGCTCATCTGGGTAGGCTTAGTCTTCATCTCGCCGGATGCTTTAAGATACGGGATCAGGGTCACCTGTATAACGATCGCATTCTCCCTTCCCACATCGGCCTGAAACTGGCGTATAGCCTCAAGAAAGGGCTGACTCTCGATGTCTCCGACCGTTCCTCCGATCTCGATTATCGATATGACCGTCTCCGGCTTCATATCGGATGAAGCTGCCGGCTTTGAAGCATCAGAGAGATCCGTAAGGTTTTCTTCTTTATATATCCGGCTTTTTATTTCATTTGTTATATGGGGGATGACCTGTACGGTTCCTCCACCGTAGTCCCCGTGACGTTCCTTGTTAAGAACCGACCAGTATATCTTTCCGGTGGTAACGTTACTGTTCTTATCAAGGCTTTCATTGATGAACCGTTCATAATGGCCAAGGTCAAGGTCTGTCTCGGTACCGTCATCTGTAACAAATACCTCACCGTGCTGTATGGGATTCATGGTGCCGGGATCCATGTTTATATAGGGATCGAACTTCTGCATTGTCACGCGATACCCCCTGGCCTTTAACAACCGTCCGAGTGAAGCAGCTGTGATCCCCTTGCCAAGACCCGATACAACACCACCTGTTACGAATACATACTTTACCATTTTCTGCCTCTCTTACTGATCGTTTAATCGGGATAAACCCCGTTGAAACAAGCCTTGCACACCGGAAGATCCCCAACCATGTCATGAAGGTCTTCTATCTCCATGTATTCAAGCGAATCGGCACCTATCATTTCTCTTATCTCCTCCTTTGAGAAGGAATCGGCTATGAGCTGCTTGCCTGAAGGAATATCGGTCCCATAGTAACATGGATACAGAAAGGGGGGTGACGATATCCGCACATGAACCTGTGTGGCTCCGGCTGACTTTAACATCTCTATAAGTTTCCTGATGGTCGTTCCCCTTACGATAGAATCATCAATGAGAACCACCCTCTTACCCATTACCACGCTCCCAAGGATACTGAGCTTCTGCGCCACTGCGATCTCCCTCTCCTCCTGAGTGGGCTTTATAAAGGTCCTGCCTATATAACTGTTCTTATGGAAGACCAGGGAGAATGGGATGCCCGATTCCTTGGAATAACCCACAGCTGCGGTGATACCCGATTCGGGAACACCGGTTACTATATCCGCATCTGCCGGGAACCTGCGGGCCAATGACCTTCCGCCCCTTATCCTCGCATCATATACGTCTATGCCGTCTATCTTCGAATCAAGTCTTGCAAAATATATATATTCAAAAATGCAGTGTGCCTTTTCCTTGTCCCCTCCCGCCAATGACATATCGGACGTTACTGAATATTCGGTTATCGTGATCATCTCGCCCGGGGCTATATCCCGTACGTATTCCGCACCTACCGCCGTCAGGGCCGCACTCTCGGAAGCCAGTACGTAACCGCTCTCAAGCTTACCGAGGCACATGGGCTTAAGCCCCAGCGGATCCCTGATCCCGACAAGCTTCCTGGGACTCATGGCAATGACCGCATATCCTCCCTTAAGCTCACCGGAAACATTCAGTACCGCTTCCTCGATAGAACCGGTCTTCATACGTTCCCTTACGATCCTTGCAGCCAGGACTTCCGAGTCCGATGTACCCTGAAAGGCAGCGCCTTCCATCTCAAGACGGCTCCTTATCGCAGAGGCATTCCTTATGTTACCGTTGTGAACGAGGGCAAGCGTACCCTTCAGATATTTAAGATAGAAGGGCTGGGCATTATTGATATTGCTGGCACCGGTGGTTGAATAACGGACGTGGCCTATCCCAATATTACCTGTTAGAGTATTCAGGATATCTTCATGGAAGACCTCACTGACAAGACCCATTCCCTTGTGAGTACCGATATTCCCCTTTTCACCGTAGGTATCGCATACCGCTATCCCGGCGGATTCCTGTCCCCTGTGCTGAAGGGCATTAAGGCCGTAATAGATTGTCCTTGCCACATTCACCTGTTTCTTTATAAGGATCCCGAATACTCCGCATTCCTCATGCGGCTTGTATGAGCGAAACATATGATCTCCCTGTTCCATAGCGCCATCTCATTTTCAACGCACAAAAAAGGCCACTTCGGAAACGTCCGAAGCGACCTCGCTTACATGAGTTAATTATATCGTTATTATTTAAGAAGTCAAGTACCGGATGGGATTATGTCTGAACATATCCTTCAAATATCTCATACATAAGATCTTCTATCGTCTCATTAAAAAATACCTTGCGGTTATAAACAGAGATGATATATGCAAGATCATCTCCCGTTACCCTGCGGCCTCCCGGAACATATGCCATCGCAAGAAGAAGGATCATGTTCGTATGGATAATGCCGAGTGCCACAGCCTTACGGAAGCTGTATGTCTCATAAGTACCCAGGAAGTATTGGTACAAATAATAGGACATATATTTCCCGAGCAGGGGAAGCATGAGTTCATTCAGATCGCAGAACTCTCCTGCCGCCTCGTCAAAGCGGCTCCGTTCCACCCTGTAGTTTTTCGTCAGATTGAGGGCATCCGTCAGTAAGCCATGCAGCCCGGTGCCTGTTTTCTTCTGTCCGAAGTGACCTAAGGCGGCTTCCGTAAACCCTTTAAGAATATATGGCGGGACCGGAAATGTGTGTGACTTTTCCTCCATGGTCCCAAGTACATCCTTAACCGGCGGAAGATCCTTATAATACCCGCCGCGTGCATATGTGTCCTGCAGCCTGCACGAGTGATCATACAGGGTATCCATGAGTGCCCTGCAGCTTCTCATATCTTGTCTGAATATCTCTTCGATCTTATCGATGATATCCTGCCGCATCTTAACAAGTGTATCCAACAGGTCCTCATCATCATTGGTAGTGCACAAACCCGTCACCGGCTCATCCACATCCTCAACCAGCTTAAGGGGACCCGTATTTCTTACAAACATCTCCGCTGCGGCTATACAGGATAAGTCAAGATATCTCTCCTCAAGATCACCATAGTTGCGATAGAACCTCGGATAACTCCTGCAGGCCCACGGAATGAAATCATGCCCCTTCCTAAGCTGCAGCTTGCACAGGCCGTCACCCATATGGAAACGGCATTCTCCCGATCCTAAGTTCATCCTGGTACGCGTGTAGGCTCCGGTTGCCAGAAAGAGCTCAAGTCCCAGCCTGCCCTTCTCCTTCTTAAACCTGCATACATCCTCGCCGTCAAGCGGTATGAGCCAACCCCTGCAGCAGGTCCCGGGGCAATCCCCGCCCATACAGTTAAATTCGTCAAACCATGAGATCTTGTGTATTTTCATGCCAAAGCTTTCCAATTATGTGACACTTTAGCTCAGAGTAAAAGTGTCACTTCTTGCCGATGTTAAGTCTGTAGCCGACGACCGCTCCCACAACACCGCCGATTATGTGCGCCATGTTAGAGACATTATCCGTGATCGTGATTCCCTCTATTATCTGCTGACCGATATAGAGAACGGCGACCAGGATAAAGGTAAGCGGTATCTCACCGTTCTTAAATCCCGTGAACGAAGCAAGGATTATGAACGCAAACACTATTCCGCTCGCACCGCACAGGGCAACGGAAGGAAAGAAGATAAAATTGATAAGGGATGTAACAAAAGCCGTGATAAGGATTATCCTTCCAAGCATCACCGGCCCGTATTTTTCTTCAAGCATTGGTCCAAGCAGGAGCAGGTATGAAGCATTCCCCGCGAAATGACCCCAGCCGCTGTGGCCCAGTACATACGTGAAAAATCTCAGGTAAGTCAGAGGATTCTTAAGGGATGACCGGTAGGTCATAAACAGCAGCTTCGTGATCCTGCCTCCCGAAAATATCCCGAAAAGCGTGACCGCAAAGCAGGCCATGACAAATCCGAGCACTATGGGTGAATTAAAGGTTATTATGGGTCTTTTCTTATTATATGACATATCAGATATTCTCCGGATTACTCTTTTTAGACGGTATCTCAAAATCAGGATGTTCGCCAAGCCATGCTGTCTGCGGCATGCACGAAAGCATGGATACATCCTCATCCGTCAATTCAAAATCAAACACGTTAAGGTTGTCCATCATGTGTTCATACGATGATGCTTTCGGGATCGGAAGGATACCCTTCTGCAGCAGGAACCGAAGGTTTATCTGTTGGATGCTGCGTTCGTATTTCTCAGCCAGGCGAACAAGAATGGCATTACCCATCGTCGCATTCTCCCTTCCGCGTCCCAGCGGACTCCAGGCCATGGGAAGAACTCTGTTTTCCTTACAATACGAAACAGCCGCTTCCTGCGAATAACCCGGATGAAGTTCCAGCTGATCGACGACCGGACGTATCTTGCAGTTATCAAGGATATTCTTAAGATGATGTGGGAGGAAATTGCTAAGTCCAAGCCTCCCGACAAGTCCTTCGGCCACCAGTTCCTCCATGGCTCCGTAAGTCTCGATATCAAATTCCTTCCAGTTCTCATCATCCGCTCCTGTCTGCCTCGGCCAGTGGATCATGTATATATCGATGTAGTCCATCTGAAGGCGCTTGAGTGACTTTTCAAGTGCGGTACGTACATTCTTACTGCCCATCTCGTCGATCCACAGCTTGGTCTCTATGATGACTTCTTCCCTCTTAAGGCCGCTCTCCTTAAGGGCGCACCCGAGAGATCTCTCAGTCTCATAAAGGGATGCGGTATCAAAGAACCTGTAGCCGCATTCTATCGCGGTAAGGATAGCCTTTTTGTTGTCTTCAAAGGCTTCATTATAAGTTCCGTAACCGATCTTCGGGATCTTAAATCCATCATTTAAGGTATAATACTCGTTCATCTTTTCCTCCTTATAAACTGTGATCTCATTATAAATGTTTTCAGATTGTCAATCCACAATATCAACTGAGATATCAGGACTTCTTAACGATCTGCCTTGCCCATATTCCCGAATGGACCATAAACCCGCCGATACAGGCCTTGGGCAGCTCAAGGGCCTGAACTATCGCAACCAGCATTATAACGTCCATGCCTGTATACCGGCTCAGGAAATAAGCCGTCGGGACCGATACCACCCATACAAAGCAAGAATCAAACAGGAAGGTGATAAAGGCCCTGCCGCCTGCACGGATTATGAAATAGGAAGAATGCGCATAGGCAATGACCGGCATTAGACAGCCAAATACGATGATAAACTTCGTAGCCAGTGTCCTGACCTCCTGTGATGTATTATACAGCATGGGGAAGAATGGGCTTATCGCTATCTGCAATATGGCAAACACCAATCCGCAGAACACCGTGAATGCTATATATTTGACCGAATCCGTCTTCGCCTTGTCTATCCTGCCGCTGCCAAGGGTATGACCCATCAT